>DDUQ01000010.1:1011-9452 GCA_002344885.1 Comamonadaceae bacterium UBA2334 | reverse complement strand
GATGCCTCCGTCGCTGCTGTTCAGACTGGATAGCGTTCCGTTCTCAGCACTCAAATCGGCAGTGGTGAAACCGGTCACTGCCTCGGTGAACGTGAACGTGACAGTGGCAGTGTCCCCAATCCGAAGCGCCGTGTCACTGACGGTGATGACCGAGGCCAGCGTGGGCCGGTCGGTGTCCACCGCGTAGTTGCCACTGGTAGTGGTGCTGGTGCCCGCGTTGCCAGCTGCATCGGTGATGCCGGTGTAATCCAGCGTGATCACGTTGCTGGCGTCCGTGGTGCTGGCGCTGGGGGTCAGCGTGGCTGTCCAGGTGATGCCTCCGTCGCTGCTGCTCAGCGACGACAGGGTACCGCTGGGGGAGTTCAGGTCGCCCGTGGTGAACCCGGTTACTGCCTCGGTGAACGTGAACGTGACAGTGGCAGTGTCCCCAATCCGAAGCGCCGTGTCACTGACGGTGATGGCCGAGGCCAGGGTGGGGCGGACGGTATCGATGGTGTAGTTGTTTGAGTCGGTGGACCCCGTGCCGGCGGTGGACGTGGCGACGCTGGTCACGCCGGCCATGTTCACGCTGATCACATTGGTTGCGTCAGTGATGGCACTGGTGGGGGTGAGCGTAGCCGTCCAGGTGGTGCCGCCATCGCTGGAGCTGACAGAACTAAGCGTGCCATTGGCCACCGTGATGTCAGCATTGGTGAAGCCGCTGACCGCTTCACTGAAGGTGAAAGTCACGCCTGACGTTTCACCAACCTTAAGCGCCGCGTCGGCTACAACTACCGAAACGGTGGGTACCGGAATAACGGCATCATCAATCAACAGGTTGTTTATGCCATGCCAGCTAGGTGTATTGTTGGTGCTGTGTATGCGGACTTCATCCACATTGTCGAACGTACTGTCCAGAGTGACAGTAGCTGTTACATAAGAAGGCTCTCCATTTGCGTTGAATGTGGTCGTTGCAACTGATGAGCCGTTGCGGTATCCGACCACGGTCAAACCTAAATCGCCTGAGCCCCAATTGGAGTAGTTGAAACCGTTGATCTAAAACTCGCTTCCATCTGAAGATTTGATGGACATGCTTTCGACGCCTCCTCCTCCGTTGGCGACAAAGCTGGTGAGATAAGAGAAGCTTTCTGGCGGAGCTGAGGGATATATCAACGCGTCGCTGTAGATACTTCCGCCGCTAGTTGCGTTGTAGTTGGCAATTTGAATGACCTTGCCAGGAATATCGGTTGAGCCACCATCGCCATCTTCTGCAATGCCATCGTTCCAAGCAGTGGCGGGGGTAGATGAAAACGTGATCGTGGTCTGCGCGAGTACCCCAGCAAAGCCACCCATCGCCTGCTGATCAAGCGCAGCTGACTCAATGTGGCCCTGCGCAAACTCCAGAATCCAGTCCCCGCCTTTATCGCTAGCCCCCGTCGCATCTTCAGTTGCCGCCACATCCGCCCCGGTCGCCCGCGCCAGCCTCTGCACAAAATCCACACCCACCGCTCCTGCTGCCACATGGCAGCCATACAGCAGCAAGTCGCCATCCGCAGTCAACGCCGCACCCATTTGCGCTAGCGTGTTTGCTTGCTCATTCAAGTTTTCACTGCTCAGTGTGATCGACCCCAAATCAATCGCCCCACTTCTGCCATGCCCCAGCAGGTGAATGGCGTCCACACTGCCCAGTGTTTTCTGGGCCAACCACTCGGCCATATGCGCCAAGCCATCGCCCTGGCTGTCCAGCACCACCACCTCCACACCTTCGCGCACGCCATTGGCCAGCGTTTGCCAGTCGGCCACGTTGTCGAGCACGAATGCGACCTCGGTTCGACCGCCGTTCAGGGCGGGCTGACCAGCTGCATACAGAGTGGCCGTTGGGATTGGATGGGGGTGCATAGTGGACATGGCGGGCTTCTGTGACGAGGTTGCTATGAAATACAGGTCAAAATAATTGAACTCAAAAGCGAATCAGCGCTTTTCCTGCGTTACTTAACAGCTATGGTTTTATGAACCTATTACTGATGGTTCATGAGCGTTGGCGTGACGCAGCCTCCAAAGCCCCCAGCGCCATCTTCCGGCGCAGCGCAGTGGTGGAGACGCCTTCAGTGTAGGGCAAGGCGTGACAACTGATGTGGTGTGCAGCCAACGCAGGAGCCAGGCGTTGCCAGCGTGGTGTGTCGATCCACTCGCTGCTCACGAACACGATGTTCACCGGCCAATTGGCAATCCATTGCGCGGCAGCATCGGTTTGGTCCAGGCCCACGTCAAACACACACACCTCGTCCACGCAGCGCAATCCCCGCAGGATTTCCATCCGCTCGGCTTCATTGCGCAGGGGCGCGCGACCTTTGCTGATGGGCAGCAACCTGTCGGAGCCCACGCCCACCTTCAGGTGGCTGCACAGCTGCCTGGCTGCCGTCAAGAACCGCAGGTGCCCCACATGAAACAGGTCGAATGCGCCAATGGTGCCGCCTATCAGATTTGGTCCTTGCGCGCCGGTCGATAACGCATGAGGCTGGCAAGTCGTCTGGACGAGACTCGGGTCGGCGTGTTCGGTACTGGGGGCTGATGGACTCATCATGGCGACGGGCGGATAGGGGGTGTTTGGGTGGCTTATTTGGGGGCAAAGGCTTGCACCACGGTGTCATTGGGGTCGAACGTGGCCAGGGTGCTCAGCCGCCGCTTGACCCGTTGCCCATGGCCTTGGACCCAGGCTTCAAGCAAACGCAGTGCGCACCATGCGCGCGTGTAGGCGTTGAATGCCACCAGTGCGGGCGTTTCCAGCGTGGCATCAAAGTCGGCATCGGGGATGCGCCAGCCGGGGCCGTACAACTGCAACAGCAAGGCTTCGGGGTCTTTGACCGTCCAGTGGCGACCCCAGGGGTGCACTTGGCTGACGATTTCAAAGGGTTGAAACCGCAGCAGACGGCCCTGTTCGCGTGGCATGCCCTCGGGCCACCAGCCACCCCAGAAGCATTGGCCCGAGGCATCGGGCTCGTACCCGAAAAGATCGAGCGTGATAGGGTGCTGGCTGTGCACAAAGCTGCGAAGGTTGACCGCCTTCACCGCTGTTCACGCAGGCTTCCATCCCATTGTGGGCATGATTGGAATTGCCGCGTTGAGTTGATCCATGGGCAAAACCACGTCCAGGTCTTTGTCGTTGGGCAGCAGTCTGCCTTCACGGACCAGGCCCAGTAACACGCCGCCCGTGGCCACCGCGGTCAACCCGTGCTGGGCCAGGCCGACCAGTGTTTGACGCAAAAGTGCCAGCCCTACCTCAGTGTTGACGAAGACAGGTTGCCGTGGCGCTGGCACAGGCATGGGTTGCGTGGCGGCACGGTACAAAGCCCCGCGCAGCACGCCCAGGCTCTCGTCAATCTGGTGGGTGGTGAAAAGTGCCAGTCCATGGCACATCTCCAACTGGATGCGCTGCAGGGCAGCGTCATGGGAGTCTGACGCTGGCAGCAGCGCCAGTGCCCGGGCAAAGATGGCCACCGCATGAGGTTGCGTGAGGATGGGGTTGGCCGCTTGCAGCACGGCTGCAGGGTCTGACAGGTTGATGTGCATGGGTGGGGTTGAAAGACACCCCACTGTACTGCTTGACTTGCCAGCTGGCTGCGTTGGCATCACAGAGTGATGCTTCGCCTGATCATCAGAGTTGCGGGGGCGTACGCAGCAAATTGGCATTGACCGCAGCAATCTGCTGGCCCAACCGTTGGCGCAACGAATCATCCAGTGGACGACCCACGGCAGCTGCGCTGTCGCAGGCTTGCAGGGCCAGTGCACGACCCCGGATGGCGTCATGCGGGATGGCACAGTGCCCTTCATGGCGCAGGGCGCAGACGAGGGTCGCGAACAGCGTGGTGTCCATGGGGGTTGCTTCCAACACGGCACGGCTGGGGGCAAAACCGTGTGCATGCGCCAAGGCCACCATGTAACCTGAATCGGCCTGCAGTTGCGTGCCCACGCCGGGGATGATGGTGATCAGCGGGTAGTACGGTGCCAGGTCGGGCAACAGGTGATTGGGGTGCACCTGGGCTTGCCAGTACCTGGTCGCCAGACGGGCAAAGTGGGCGAAGTCTGCAACCGGATTCAAGCGAGCTTGGTCGAACGGCAGAATTTCAACCGGAGGTTTGGTGGGCACCACGGTGTCGTTGGACACGTCTATATAGAGCGTGCCGGCCAGAAACGCATTCTGAAAGTACTCGCCCCGCAAATCACCCCACACCTGGTGCATGTGGCCACCTGCGGCCAGAAAGGCAGCAAGCGCCACATGGCCTTTCGCGGCTTCACCCGAGAGGGTGGCGGGGTTGAGTTCACGCAAGCGGCGTTTGACCGCCAGCGAAATTTCCAGGCACTGGCCCAAGGGATAGGGCTTACCCCATTTGGTGGGTCGGGCAGCACGCAGCACCGGGTCGAGTGACGAGCGGATGCCTTGCATCAGCGCCATCAGCGCGCCGATTGCGGGCTGCAGGTGCTGCTCGGTCAGGGCTTGCTGGCGAGCCGCATCAATGACCCTCGGTTCGTTGGGGAGCCAAGCGCGAGGGGAGGTCATGGACTGTACAACCAAAGCGCTCGCGAGGGCGACGGCCAGCTCTGAAACCGGGCGTTATGGGGCCGACTGGCTCAGGTCAGCCGCGCCCGGTGCCGTGCCAGCTGCAGGCGCACCTGAGCCGGTGCCGTACCGCCCAGCGTGTTGCGGGCGTTGAGGCTGCCTTCCAGGCTGAGGCAATCGAACACATCGGCCTCGATGGCGGGGTTGAACGATTGCAGCTCGGCCAGCGTCAGCTCGCTCAGGTCCTTGCCTTGTTGGCTGGCCACTTTCACGGCATGGGCCACGGCCTCGTGCGCGTCGCGAAAAGGCAGGCCCTTCTTCACCATGTAGTCGGCCAGGTCGGTGGCGGTGGCGTAGCCCTTCTGCGCCGCAGCGCGCATCGGCACGGGGTTGACGGTGATGCCGCCTTCCTTCTGGCCGGTGGCAGGGTTGAGCTGGCCGCCGATCATCTCGGCAAAGATGCGCAGCGTGTCTTTCAGCGTGTCCACGGTGTCGAAGAGCGGCTCTTTGTCTTCCTGGTTGTCCTTGTTATAGGCCAGGGGTTGGCCTTTCATCAGGGTGATGAGGCCCATCAAATGGCCCACCACACGGCCGGTTTTGCCGCGAGCCAGCTCGGGTACGTCGGGGTTTTTCTTCTGCGGCATGATGGATGAGCCGGTGGTGAAGCGGTCGGCAATTCTGATGAAGCCGAAGTTCTGGCTCATCCACACGATCAGCTCTTCGCTCAGGCGGCTGATGTGCACCATGCACAGACTGGCGGCGGCTGTGAATTCGATGGCAAAGTCACGGTCGCTGACCGCATCGAGGCTGTTCTGGCACACCTGGGGGGTACCTGCTTCATCGACCATGCCCAGCGTGCGGGCCACGCGTTCGCGGTCCAGCGGGTAGGTGGTGCCCGCCAGGGCGGCGCTGCCCAGCGGCAGGCGGTTGGTGCGGCGGCGTACGTCGGCCATGCGCTCGGCGTCGCGGGCAAACATTTCCACGTAGGCCAGCAGGTGGTGGGCAAAGCTCACCGGCTGGGCCACCTGCAGGTGGGTGAAGCCCGGCAGGATCACGTCCACGTTTTGCTCGGCCACGTCCACCAGCGCGGTTTGCACTTCGGTCAGCAGGCCGCTGATGATGTCCATCTCGCTGCGCAGCCACAGGCGCACGTCGGTGGCCACCTGGTCGTTGCGGCTGCGGCCGGTGTGCAGGCGCTTGCCCGCGTCACCCACCAGTTGGGTCAGACGGGCCTCGATGTTCAGGTGCACGTCTTCCAGGTCGAGCTTCCATTCGAACGTACCGGCCTCAATTTCGGAAGAAATTTTGGCCATACCGCTCTGTATGGAAGCAAAGTCTGCTGCGGAAATGATACCTTGGGCCGCCAGCATTTCGGCGTGCGCGAGGCTGCCCTGAATGTCGGCCTGCCACAGGCGTTTGTCAAAAAACACACTGGCCGTGTAGCGCTTGACGAGCTCGCTCATGGGTTCGGCGAACAGGGCAGACCAGGCTTGTGATTTGGTGTCGAGTTGGTTGGGGGTGGTCATGGGTGAATTCAGGTGAGCCAGGGGGAGTGGGGTGCTTCTGGCAGGGTAAGGAAGACGCGAGAGCAGGCAGGATGGCAATTGAACAGGGTGAGCCGCTTGGCAGGGGGCAGACAAGGGCCAATAATCGGCGACATCGAGCAACGCAGGCACTGAGTTGAGCGGTACCGGGGCATGTGCCAGTGACCATGTCCGAAATCCAAAACACCACCTGATCGGGCATGCAAGACAACGAGATTTTATCGACCCTGGCGTTGCCAGCCACCGCATGGCCGGCCGATGCGGTGGCTGCTGGCGCACCCCGCCAGTGGGTGTTCGATGCCTGCCATGTCGGTGTGGTGTTGCGTGCCGTGTTGTCGGTTCAACTGGTGGTGGCGGTGGCGGCCCTGTTTGGCAACGTGAATGCCGTGGGGTGGCTGTTGGACACGGCATTGTTGACAGCGGTCACTTTGCCTGCCGTGCTGTCTTGGTTGCTGGTGGGGTGCGCGTTCAAGCGTGTTCTGGGCCGCTGGCCGCTGGCCGTGCAGGGGGGCGTGGGCGTGGCGCTGGGGGCGTTGGCCGGGTTGCTGGCCGGTGGGTTGTGGTGGTGGCTGGGCCTGTCAGGCCAGGTGCGGTGGCTGGCCTGTGCGGCCAGCGGCGCGTTGGTGGCAAGCGTGCTGGTGGCCGGGTTGGTGTGGCGGGCCCGGGCACAGGTGCCTGCGAGCACGCAGGCGCGGCTGGCCGAATTGCAAAGCCGCATCCGGCCCCATTTTTTGTTCAACACGCTCAACAGCGCCATTGCGCTGGTGCGCGCTGAACCTGCGCGTGCTGAAGCCTTGCTGGAGGACCTGAGTGAACTGTTCCGCAGTGCACTGGCCAACCCGCTGCAAGACGTGACGCTGGCGCAAGAGGTGCATCTGGCCGAGCGGTATCTGGCCATCGAGCAGGTGCGTTTTGGCGACCGCTTGCGCCTGACCTGGGCGCTGGATCCGGCCGCGTCAGCCGCCCGTTTGCCCCCGCTCATCTTGCAACCGCTGGTCGAAAACGCTGTACGCCACGGGGTCGAGCCCAGCCCTTCCGGGGCCGAAGTGCGCATCAGCACCCAGCGCCGGGGCGACCGTGTGGTCATCAAAGTCAGCAACAGCATGCCTGGCGGGGCGGGACCGGCAGGCAACGGTCTGGCACTCGCCAACGTGGGGGAACGCCTGGCCCTGCTGCACGATCTGAACGCCACGTTGCGCCACGGTGTGGTCGATGGTGTGTTCCAGGTTCGAATGGAGGTGCCCGCATGATGCAACCGCTTGCCCGCCCACTGCGCGTGCTGCTGGTGGACGACGAGCCGCTGGCCCGCGCCCGCCTGCGCACGCTGCTGGGTGATTGCCCGGCCCCGCAACCGCTGGTGTTGGGCGAAGCGGGTGATGCCGTGGCGGCCATGGCCTGGCTGTCTCGCAACCTGTGCGACGTGGTGTTGCTGGACATACACATGCCCGGCGCTGACGGCATGCAACTGAGCCAAGCCATCAAGGCGCTGCCGCAGCCACCGGCAGTGGTCTTCGTCACGGCACATGCCGAGCACGCCGTGCAAGCCTTCGAGCTGGATGCCGTGGATTACCTGACCAAGCCTGTCCGGCTCGAACGCCTGATGATGGCGTTGAAGAAAGCAGAGCAAAGATCAGCCGTCAATCAAGCGATGGTGCCTGAAAAAGCTTCAAATTTTGTGCTCATACACGACCGTGGGCGTACGGAGCGTGTGCCGCTGGCTGACATCGTGTACCTGCGGGCAGAGTTGAAGTACGTGACGGTGCGTACCCGGGACCGTTCGCTGATCTACGACGGGTCGTTGGCCGAGTTCGAGGACCGCCACGGGGCGCATTGGCTGCGCATCCACCGCAATGCGCTGGTGGCGCGCCATGGGATACGGGCACTGGAAAAGCACCACGATGTGGACGAGGGCGACGGCTGGGCCGTGCGGCTGGCCGGTGTGGACGAGGCGCTGGCCGTGTCACGCCGGCAGCTGGCGGCGGTGCGGGAGGCGCTTGGCAAGGCCTGACGTTCAGCCTGTGTTGCGCAAACCCGCCGCGATGCCGTTGATGCTGATGTGGATGCCGCGCTTCACCCGCTCGTCCACGGGTTGGCCCTGGCTCACGCTTTCCCGGTGCCGGCGCACCAGCTCCACCTGCAGGTGGTGCAGCGGATCGATGTACGGAAAACGGTGACGCATGGAGCGCTGCAGCGCAGCGTTGTCGGTCAGGCGTTGGGCACGTCCGGTGATGAGCGACAGCGCATCGCTGGTGCGGTGCCACTCGGCTTCGATGGCGGCAAACACCTGTTTGCTCAGCTTGACGTCCGGCACCAGTTCGGCATAGCGCCGGGCCAGCGCCAGGTCGCTCTTGGCCAGCACC
>DDUQ01000010.1:616-793 GCA_002344885.1 Comamonadaceae bacterium UBA2334 | reverse complement strand
GTCCATGTTGGACAGCAGGGTGGCGAAGAAGGGCCATTCTTTCTGCATGCGTTGCAGCAGGTCCTGCCGTGCCTTGTAATGTTGGGCACCGCCGTCAGTGAGAAAGGTTTCCACGGCCGAGCCGAACCCGTACCAGCCGGGCAAGGCAATGCGGCACTGGCCCCAGCTGAAGCCCCA
>DDUQ01000010.1:0-327 GCA_002344885.1 Comamonadaceae bacterium UBA2334 | reverse complement strand
GAGCCGATGTTCAGCTCCGCGATCTCGCGCAGGGGCGTGCCGTTGAAAAAATAGTCGGCAAAGCCGGGGGTCTCGTACACCAGTGCGCGGTAGGCCGCCATGCTGGCCGTTGACAGCGTGTCGGCTGCAGCCAGGAATTCGTCGCTGGCTGCATGGGTGGACGGCAGCAAGGTGGCTTCCAGCGTCGCAGCCACCAGTGTTTCAAGGTTGCGACGCCCGATGTCGGGGTTGGCGTATTTGGAGCCGATGACTTCGCCCTGTTCTGTCAGGCGGATCTGACCCCGCACCGTGCCCGGTGGCTGTGCCAGGATGGCCTGGTAGCTGGGG
>DDUQ01000130.1:10881-20235 GCA_002344885.1 Comamonadaceae bacterium UBA2334 | reverse complement strand
GCCTGGCTAACTGCTTTTTTTGGGTTTATAAAAGCGCTAGAGCCAAAATAAGTACTCAAAATTGCGCTTTGAGTTGAGCGGGCAGGCCCCAACGCGCAGCAGCTGCATCGTCACTCACGCGGGCATCCACCCATCGTGCCCCTTCCGGGGTTTGCTCTTTCTTCCAGAAGGGTGCGTGGCTTTTCAGGTAGTCCATCAGAAACTCACAGGCCTGGTAGCTTTGCCCACGGTGCGCTGACGTGACCGCAACCAGCACGATCTGATCCATCGGTTGCAACAAACCGACCCTGTGGATCACCCGCGCGCCCAGAATGTCGAACCGCTTGAAAGCCTCGTCGACCATGGACTCGATGGCCCGCTCAGTCATGCCGGGGTAGTGCTCCAGTTCCAGGGTCAGCACCTGGTCGCCAGTGTGCGTCGTTCCATCGGAAGACACCTGGCCGCCCAGTACGTTGCGGTCGCGCACAGTGCCCACAAACGCGCAGACGGCACCCACGCCAGCCTGGCCTGCGCGCAACGCCGCCACTTCAGCCGACAAATCGAAGTCAGCCGCCTGGATGAGTACACGTGCCGTCATGTCTGCGCCCTCACCCACCCGTCACCGGTGGAAAAAACGCCACTTCAGCCCCTGCTGTCAGTGGCGTGGCATCGTCACACATGGTCTGGTTCAGCGCCATGCGCACGGCTTTGCCACGCGCCAGCAACTGGCCACCCGCGTCACCGCGAGCGATCAGCTCATCGCGCAACCCACCCACCGAGGTGGCCTGGGTTTCGTAGGTTTCGCCATTTCGCCCCATGGCTTCACGGATGGAGGCAAAGTATTTCAACTGGACTTGCATGACATGAGGCACTCAAACGGAACACAAAAAAACGGAAGGTTTGAACCAAGGTCAGCCGCAACGCCAAACAGCCGGACCGTGGCTGGGAGACATCCTGAGATCAACCAATCAGATCGGCAAACGCCATGTAACGCACCCGCTCTCCGGCTGCGATGGTTTGACCCGCCGGCAAGTCCACCACGCCATCTCCCCACACGGCCGAGGTCAACACGCCCGAACTCTGGTTGGCAAACAACTCCAGCCCACCTTGGGCGTTGCGGCGCACGCGCAAAAATTCCCGCCGCTTGTCAG
Source organism: Comamonadaceae bacterium UBA2334 (assembly GCA_002344885.1). Classification (GTDB taxonomy): domain Bacteria; phylum Pseudomonadota; class Gammaproteobacteria; order Burkholderiales; family Burkholderiaceae_C; genus UBA2334. Next base: position 19,105 of record DDUQ01000130.1, on the reverse strand, counting down.
CTTTGGGCAGGTCGAAGTGGGCAGGCAACGCCAACACCGGGCAGCTTGTATCGGTCACGCCCTGGAGCTTCAGCAAAAACGGCCGTACCAGCAACACAAAGGTCATGAAACTGGAAACGGGGTTACCCGGCAAGCCCAGAAAATGCGCAGCACCGCTCGCGTGGCGCACGGAGCCGAAAGCGAACGGTTTGCCGGGCTTCATCGCGATCTGCCAGAGCGCCAGGCTGCCCAACGCTTCCACGGCTGGTTTGATGTGGTCCTCTTCCCCGACCGAAACACCCCCACTGGTCAAGATGACGTCGTGTGTTTGTGCGGCAGCAGCCAGTGCGGCCACAGTGGCCTCGCGCCGGTCGGGCACGATGCCCAAGTCAGACACTTCGCAGCCCAAACGCTGCAACAGCGCACGCAAGAAAAAACGGTTGGAGTTGTAAATGGCACCAGGCGGCATGGCCTCTGGCGGCACGGTGCCGGGCATGACGAGTTCATCTCCCGTCGAAAACAAGGCCACCCGGGGTCGACGCGACACCACCAGTTCGGCCAGCCCCAGGCTGGCCGCGAGACCCAACTCGGCAGGGCCCATCCGTCGTCCGCAGGCGAGCACTTGGGCACCTCGCGTCACGTCTTCACCCGCAAGGCGTATCCACGCGCCGGCTTTGGGCACCATGCGGAACTGCGCCATAACCTGGCCGTTTTCTTCCGACAGCACCACATCCTCCTGCATCACGATGGCATCGGCCCCTTCAGGGACGGGCGCACCGGTGAATATGCGTGCCACCGTACCGGGCTGCAGCGCAACACCGGCATGCCCTGCCGCAATGCGCTGTGACACAGGCAACACCACGGGCCGGTCTGGCAAGGCATGAGCAAGATCGGCACAACGCACAGCGTAGCCGTCCATGCTGGAGTTGTCCTGCGGCGGCACATGCAACGCTGAAACCAATGCCTGCCGCAACACCCGCCTGTCGGCGTCAAAGGTTGCAACCTGCTCTGTCGGCAAAGCAGGCGATGCAGCGGCCAGCAAGGTGGCCAGCGCATCATCAAGCGGCATCAGTGGTTTGCGGGGTGTCGGGTTCATGCGTATTGGCTCGGGTCGTAATCAAAGCGCTGCCCTTGCGACATCAGCCAGTGTGCCAGGCCGCTGACATCGTCCATTTGCATCACAGGCAGACCCGTTGGTGCCGGCAGGTTTATGGGATCGTCGGTGGCCACAGCCACCACAAACGGATCGTGCGCGTACAACACAGGTTTGCCATTGCCTGCGCGCCACACCTCCAGTTTGGGCAGGTTGCAGTCGCGGTAGCCCTCCACCAACACCCAGTCGACACCGGGATACACCTCGGCCAGCACGGCATGCACAGGCAGTTCAACCGACTGTTCGAACTCCCGCACCAGCACCAGGCGGTGGGGCGATGCAGCGACCACCTCGAAAGCACCCGCCTCGCGGTGGCGCCAGGTGTCTTTGCCCGGATGATCCATTTCAAAACGGTGATGGGCATGCTTGACAACGCTGACCCGCTGGCCCAGCGACTTCAGGGCCGGAATCAGCTTTTCCATCAGCGTGGTCTTGCCTGCGTTGGAATAGCCTGTGACAACAATGACTTTCAAGCGCCGATTACCTCAAAAAAAGTAGCACACGAACACTTATCTATAAGCGCCAAGGCGCATTTCAGACAAAAATTCCCTCAACCTCAACTGCACCGTTCGGTGATGAAGGTTTTGACCCGCGCTGCATCTGAGGGCATGACCACCACTCGTTTGGGCAAAGCTTCGATCCCGTTGAACTTGGCCGGACGGTCGGGCAACTGGCCAAGGGCTTCATGGATGGTCTCGGCAAACTTGATCGGCAGCGCCGTTTCGAGCACGACCATGGGCGTGCCAGCTTGCACATGCTCGCGAGCCACTTTGACGCCGTCAGCGGTATGGGTGTCGATGACCATGCCATGTCGCTGGAACACATCGCGGATGGTGGCAAGCCGGTCGGAATGGGTGCTTTTGCCGCTGGCAAAACCATAAACGCCTGCGGCCTGCGCAAACAGCGGGTCGGCGCTCAGGTCGAACTGGCCAACCTGGTTGAGCTGCGAGCCGAACAACGCTGCGGTACGCGTGGCATTGCGGCCCAACAGGTCGAACACAAAGCGTTCAAAGTTGCTGGCCTTCGAAATGTCCATGCTGGGGCTAGACGTTTCGTGCGTGTCGGCGCTGCCGCGTACGCGGTACACGCCAGTGCGGAAGAATTCGTCGAGCACGTCGTTTTCGTTGGTGGCCACCACCAGCTGCGCAATCGGCAGGCCCATCTGCCTGGCCACATGGCCCGCGCACACGTTGCCAAAGTTGCCGCTGGGCACGGTGAAACTGACCTGTTGACTGTTCTCCTCCGTGGCCTGGATGTAACCGGCAAAGTAGTAAACCACCTGGGCCAGCAGGCGCGCCCAGTTGATGGAATTGACCGTGCCGATCTTGTACTGCCGTTTGAAGTCAAGGTCGTTGGACACAGCCTTCACGATGTCCTGGCAATCGTCAAACACACCTTCAATGGCAATGTTGAAGATGTTGTCATCCATCAGGCTGAACATTTGCGCCTGCTGGAAGGGGCTCATGCGGCCATGCGGGCTGGTCATGAAGACGCGCACACCTTTTTTGCCGCGCATGGCGTACTCGGCAGCACTGCCTGTGTCGCCGCTGGTGGCGCCCAGAATGTTCAGCTCGGCACCGCGACGGCCCAGTTCATACTCGAACAGGTTGCCCAGCAGCTGCATGGCCATGTCCTTGAAGGCCAGCGTGGGGCCGTTCGACAAGGCTTCCAGCCACAAGCCATCCTCCAGGTGGCGCAGCGGCACGATTTCGCCAGTGCCAAACACCTCGGCCGTGTAAGTTTTGCGGCACAGGGCCCGCAGATCGTCGGCCGGGATGTCGTCGATGTAAAGCGACAGGATCTCAAACGCCAGGTCGGCATAACCCTGCTGGTGGTACACCTCGCGCCAGCGGGTCAGCGTGGCATCGTCCACACTGGGATAGCTTTCCGGCAGGTAAAGGCCCCCATCGGGCGCGAGACCTTCCAGCAGGATGTCACAAAAATGTTTGGGCGACTGGTCGCCACGGGTCGAGATGTATTTCATGTTCCGTGTCCTGTAGGGGGTGGGCCATACAAACGCCACCTGCCGACCCCAGCCGGCGACAGCGCCCGCATGCTGCCTGTCAGGCCAGCTCTTCCTTGCGGATGCGTGTGATCGGTGCAAGCACCGTCGGCAAAGCCTGCATCTGCTCGATGGCCGCATTCATCGTGCCCTCTCGGGTGTCATGGGTCAGGATGATCACATCGGTCTGGGTGCTGCCTTCGCCGCCAACCTCGTCCGCCTCTCGCTGCAAAACTGCGTCGATACTGATGCCCGCACCCGCCAGAATGCCCGTGACGGTCGCCAGCACACCCGCCTGGTCTGCCACGCGCAAGCGCAGGTAATAGCTGGTGACGACTTCGGCCATCGGCAACACGGGCAAATCGGACAACTCGCCGGGCTGGAAGGCCAGGTGAGGCACGCGGTTTTGCGGATCGGCCGTGTGCAAGCGGGTGATGTCCACCAGATCGGCGACCACGGCACTGGCGGTCGGCTCGCTGCCCGCGCCTTTGCCGTAGTACAGGGTGGTCCCCACAGCGTCACCGTGCACCACCACAGCGTTCATGGCACCTTCCACGTTGGCAATCAGGCGCTTGGCAGGCACCAGACTGGGGTGTACCCGCAGCTCAATACCGTTGGCCTGGCGTTTGGCGATCCCCAGCAGCTTGATGCGGTAGCCCAACTGCTCGGCGTATTTGATGTCGGCAGCGCCCAGCTTGGTGATGCCTTCCACGTAGGCTTTGTCGAACTGCACCGGAATACCGTACGCAATGGCGCTCATCAGCGTTGCCTTGTGGGCTGCATCCACACCTTCGATGTCAAAAGTCGGGTCTGCCTCGGCATAGCCCAGGCGTTGCGCCTCTTCCAGTACCACGTCGAAGTCCAAGCCCTTGTCACGCATTTCCGACAGGATGAAGTTGGTGGTGCCGTTGATGATGCCCGCCAGCCACTGGATGCGGTTGGCTGTCAGGCCTTCGCGCAGCGCCTTGATGATGGGAATGCCACCCGCCACAGCCGCCTCGAAGGCAACCATCACACCCTTGGCGCTGGCAGCCGCAAAAATCTCGGTGCCGTGCACGGCCAGCAAGGCCTTGTTGGCTGTCACCACATGTTTGCCAGCAGCGATGGCTTCCAAGACCAGTGCCTTGGCCACGCCATAGCCACCGATCAGCTCGATGACAATGTCGATATCCGGGTTGGCGATGACCTGTCGCGCATCACCGACGACGGTCACACCCTCACCCACCACAGCCTGGGCGCGGGCCACATCGAGGTCGGCCACCATGGTGATCTCGATGCCACGGCCTGCACGGCGCTTGATTTCTTCCTGGTTGCGTCGCAACACATGGAATGTGCCACTGCCAACGGTGCCAATGCCCAGCAGGCCAACTTGAATGGGTTTCATGTTCGTTTTCTCAGTTAAAAATACGTTCAGCGCTTTTAATAAAATAATTGATTGCTATCAAATCAGCGTTTTTTTGCCGCCCTGCGGGCAGGTCGCGCGACAGGTTCTTTTTTGGCAGGGTCCGCCGCCGATGCCTGAGATCCCGAACCAGACAGTTCCTGTGCCAACTGTTCGGTCCCGAAGCGCTTGCGTGCGTGCTCCAGAAAACGCGCGACCCGTCCGATGGCCTCGCGCAGATCGTCTTCGTGCGGCAGAAACACAATGCGGAAATGGTCAGGTGCGGGCCAATTGAAGCCCGTGCCTTGGACGAGCATCACACGGGTCTCCTGCAACAGATCGAGAAAAAACGCCTGATCATCTTCAATCGGATACACCCGTGGATCCAGCCGTGGAAACATGTACAGAGCCGCGGCCGGCCGCACGCAACTGACCCCTGGAATCGCTGAAATCAGCTCGTAGGCCAGATCCCGCTGACGGCGCAGGCGACCACCCTCACCCACCAGTTCATTGATGCTCTGGTAACCACCCAGCGCAGTCTGTATGGCGTACTGGCCCGGCACGTTGGAACACAGGCGCATGTTGGAGAGCATGTTGAGGCCCTCGATGTAGTCCTTGGCGGGCTTTTTGTCACCCGAGAGCACCATCCAGCCTGCCCGGTACCCACACGAGCGGTAGCTCTTGGACAATGAGTTGAAGGTCAGCGTCAACACATCGTCACTCAAGGAGCCGATCGCGGTGTGGTGCACACCGTCGTACAGCACCTTGTCGTACACCTCATCCGCAAAAATCACCAGGCCATGGGTGCGGGCCAGGTCTACGATGGCCAGCAGCAGTTCGTCGGCGTAGAGCGCGCCGGTGGGGTTGTTGGGATTGATGACCACAATACCCTTGGTGCGGGGCGTGATTTTGGCCCTGATGTCGTCCAAATTGGGCATCCAGCCGTTTTCTTCGTCGCATCGGTAGTGCACGGGGGTCCCACCGGACAAACTGGCCGCAGCCGTCCACAGCGGGTAATCGGGTGACGGCAACAGCAACTCGTCGCCCGTGTCCAGCAAAGCATTGGTGGCCATCACAATCAGCTCGCTGGCACCATTGCCCAGATAAATGTCGTCCAGCGTCACGCCTTTGATGCCTTGCTGCTGCGTGTAATGCATGACGGCTTTGCGGGCGGCAAAAATGCCCTTGCTGTCAGAGTAGCCTGCAGAGTTGGGCAGGTTGCGGATCATGTCCTGCTGCACTTCTTCCGGGCTGTCAAACCCGAACACAGCCAGATTGCCGATGTTCAGCTTGATGATTTTCTGGCCCTCGTCTTCCATTTGACGCGCCCGGTCCATGATGGGCCCACGGATGTCGTAGCAGACATTGGAAAGTTTGGACGATTTCGAGATGGTGCGAACGGTCATGGCCAGCAGTCAGTGGAAAGCGCGAAACCTACAATTTCACCATAATTCGCCATCCACCCGACTGAATCCACACACGAAAGTGTGGCGTTCCCATGAAACTACACGCAGACCATGCCACAGCGGCGTCGATCCAGGCCTACGGCCCAGGCTGGATACAGGTACTCAACCAGCGTCACACAGGCAGCCTGCTGCTCAGTCACCGAGGCAGCATTGAACCCTGGACGGCACAGCATTTCGCAGACTTGAAGGCATCCGACTTCGAATGCCTGCTGACCCATACGCCCGAACTGGTGGTGTTCGGCAGCGGCACACAACTGCGGTTTCCCCACCCCTCTCTGTATGCATCGCTCATCAGCCAGGGCATTGGCGTCGAAACCATGGGCACCGGCGCGGCCTGTCGTACCTACAACATCCTGGTGCAGGAAGGCAGAAAAGTGGTGGCAGTGCTGCTGCCCGAAGACGCCTGACGGCGATCGGCAAGCCCAATCCGGCTCAGTTCAGCTGCCCAGCACCGCCGATAGCAACCTGACCGTTTCAGAAAATGCCACCCCAAACTAGGGAAAACCCCCGCACTGCAAGCGCCACGCAAGCCAAGAAATGCTGGCCGCTCGACCGGATGCCGGGTAGCTTCAGGGTAAAATAGGCGGTTGTTCGGGATGGCAGGCATGCCTTCCTGCAGGCACAGAAAACCAACCTAGGCAGGGTTCCATCAGCATGGCAGTCGTTGTCAACAAACTCATCCCCGAATTCGAATCCAACGCCACCGGACAGGTAAAGGTTACCAACCAGTCACATCTGGGTCAAACGGTGGTGCTTTATTTTTACCCCAAAGACAACACGCCCGGCTGCACCACAGAAGCCATGCAGTTCCGTGACAAGTACAAGGACTTCGCCAAGGCTGGCGCTGCGGTTTTCGGTGTCTCCCGCGACAACATGAAGTCTCACGACGAGTTCAAGGCCAAACTGGAACTGCCCTTCGAACTGATTGCAGACACCGAAGAAAAAATGTGCCACATGTTCGGCGTGGTCAAAAACAAGATCATGTACGGCAAAAAAGTCAAAGGTATCGAGCGCAGCACATTCCTGATCGGCCCGGATGGCGTTCTCAAACAAGAATGGCGTGGCCTGAAAGTGCCTGGTCATGTCGACGAAGTACTCAAAGCAGTCAAAGCACTGAAAAAAGCGGCCTCGGCAACCAGCAAGGAAGCCACTGTTGCTCGCGAAGCGGGTGCCAAAGAAGCTGCCAAAAAAGAAAGCGTCAGCAAAGAAGCGGCCGTCACCGTTGCGTGACCCGTCTCGAAAAGGCTCGCTTGACTGTTGCGACAGTCGTGTCACAGCGGTGCGGCATAATGGTCCGATGCCATGCTGCAGTGCCCATAGACCAGAACCATTCAATGAAAAGCCGTCAGGGCAACCTGACGGCTTTTTGCTTTGTCTTGCCAGCACACAGACGACAACCTGACATTCTCAACGCTCACTCTGCCTGCTCTCTCTGACCATGCCCCTGCCCCCTCCTCCAGCCAAGAAAGCCGCGCGCCTCGCTTTGGATCAACATGCCCTTCAGGCACTGGGCTCGGCGTCCAGCCGAATCAAGCCTGCGTCGGCACCCGAACTTGTCGGCAAGACAATGTCGACAACGCAACCCGTTTCTGCTCAGTCGGTTGCGCCAAAAGGCCGCAGAAGGCCACCTCGGGTCGAGACGATGCCAGCGGCAGGCACTGCCACTCCGCTGGCCCGCAGTGAAAAGCAGCCGCAGGCAGCGCCCGCAGATTTAACCGGTCTTGGTGCCCAGCCCGCCGAACCAACAACCTCCGCTACGACACTTGAGTCCGCACCGGTAGCGGCCGGCACGGTCGCGCGCAAGAAGACCAGAAAATCCGGCCAGCCCAGTGGCCCGACCAAGCTGTTCGTGCTCGATACCAATGTGCTGCTGCATGACCCGATGAGCCTTTTCCGGTTCGAAGAGCACGACGTGTACCTGCCCATGATCGTTCTGGAAGAACTGGACGGGCAGAAAAAAGGCATGACAGAGGTGGCCCGCAACGGACGCCAGGCCAGCCGCACCCTGGATGCCCTGGCCGCCATGGCCGGCGAGGACATGTCACAGGGCCTGCCACTCTCAGCCACGGGCCACACCTCCGCCCAAGGGCGTTTGTATTTCCAGACTGAACCACTGAACTACGCACTGCCCACCAGCCTCCCGCAAGGCAAGGCAGACAATCAGATTCTGGGCGTTGTGCAAGCCTTGAGCGAACGCCACAAGGGTCGCGTCGTGGCGATGGTCTCCAAAGACATCAACATGC
>DDUQ01000130.1:0-10640 GCA_002344885.1 Comamonadaceae bacterium UBA2334 | reverse complement strand
ACATCAACATGCGCATCAAGGCGCGTGCTTTGGGTCTGGATGCACAAGACTACGAAAACGACAAAGTATTGGACGATGGCGAGTTGCTCTACAGCGGCTCCATGGCCCTGCCGCATGACTTCTGGAACCGGCAAAGCAAAACGGTCGAAAGCTGGCAACAAGGCAGCCACACGTTTTACCGCGTCAGCGGCCCCGTTGTGGCGCAATGCCACATCAACCAGTTTGTCTACTTCGAGGCACCCGGCGAACCCGCGCTGCACGCTCGGGTCGTGGAAATCCGCGACAAGACCGTCGTCCTGAAAACCCTGCGCGACTTCACACACCTGAAGAATGCGGTGTGGGGCGTCACCAGCCGCAACCGGGAGCAAAACTTTGCCCTCAATTTGCTCATGGATCCGGACATTGACTTCGTCACGCTCACCGGTACCGCTGGCACGGGCAAGACGCTGATGGCATTGGCGGCCGGCTTGACCCAGGTGTTGGACGAGCGCCGCTACACCGAAATCATCATGACCCGCGCCACCGTCAGTGTTGGCGAAGACATTGGTTTTCTGCCTGGCACCGAAGAGGAAAAAATGGGACCCTGGATGGGTGCCCTTGACGACAACCTTGAATTTCTGGCCAAAGGCGATGGAGGCAATGCGGGTGAATGGGGGCGCGCCGCGACCAACGAGTTGGTACGCAGTCGAATCAAGATCAAGAGCATGAACTTCATGCGTGGACGCACGTTCATGAACAAGTACCTCATCATTGATGAAGCCCAGAACCTGACACCGAAGCAAATGAAAACCCTGATCACCCGCGCGGGGCCCGGCACAAAAATCATTTGTATGGGCAACCTCGCACAGATTGACACGCCTTACCTCACGGAGGGATCTTCGGGCATGACCTACGCGGTTGACCGGTTCAAAGGTTGGCCACACGGCGGCCACATCACGCTGGCGCGCGGAGAACGGTCACGGTTGGCAGACTACGCCAGCGACGTCTTGTAGAAAACCTGTCAGAGCTTGAATGCCGGGCTGCCAATACGTTGGCAGCCCGGCATGCTTGAAACTGAGACCCGCGACAAGGGTCAGGCGTCAGTAGACGTCGTAAGACCCTGAGGCCAGGCTTTCGAAACGCGTCAGCTGGTTCAGGAACGCCAACTTCACCGTGCCGGTGGGTCCATTTCGCTGTTTGCCGATGATGATCTCTGCCACGCCCGGCTCTTTGCTGTCCTTGTTGTAATACTCGTCACGGTAAATGAACATGATGATGTCAGCATCCTGTTCAATGGCTCCCGATTCACGCAAGTCACTCATCATCGGGCGCTTGTCGGTGCGTTGCTCGACGCTCCGATTCAACTGTGACAGCGCGATCACCGGGCACTGAAGTTCTTTGGCCAGCATCTTCAGGCCACGCGAAATTTCACCCAATTCGGTCGCCCGGTTTTCACCGTTGGAGCCGCTGCTGCCACTCATCAGTTGCAGGTAATCAACCACAATCAACCCCAGCTTGCCGCACTGACGCGCCAGACGCCGCGCGTTGGCACGCAGTTCACTGGGCGTCAGGCCCGGGGTCTCGTCGATGTGAAGCGACACCGTACGCAACCGCTCGATGGCTTCGGTCAAACGTGGCCACTCTTCATCGGTCAGTTTTCCCGTGCGCAAATGGCCCTGGTTGATCCGTCCAATCGAGCCAACCACACGAACCGCCAGCTGGGCGGCTCCCATTTCCATGGAAAACACCGCAACCGGCAGCCCTTCGTTCAATGCCACGTGTTCGGCAATGTTGACCGCAAATGCCGTCTTCCCCATCGAAGGGCGAGCAGCCAGCACAATCAGGTCACCCGCCTGCAGCCCGGCCGTCATCCTGTCCAGGTCGATGAAGCCTGTCGGTACACCCGTGATGTCCGCCGGGTTGTCCGCCATTTCCTGCACGCGATCCAGCAACTCCACCACCAGGGTGTCCATGCTTTGAAAGCCCTGCTTCATGCGCGAGCCTTCTTCGCCAATGTGGAAGATTTTCTGCTCGGCCTCGTCGAGTATCTTGGCGACCGGACGACCCTGCGGCGCATAGGCGGCCGTTGCAATTTCGTCGCTGGCCGTCAGCAGTTTGCGCAAAATGCCCCGTTCGCGGACGATCTCGGCATAGCGCCGGATATTGGCGGCGCTGGGCACATACTGGGCCAGCGAATTGAGGTAGCCCAGCCCCCCCACGTCATCCGCCTTGCCCTGGCCTTGCAATTGCTCGAACACCGTGATGACATCAGCCGGTTTGGACGCATTGACCAACTGTGCAATCGCGGCAAACACCAGTTTGTGTTCATGCCGATAGAAGTCAGCGTCTTTGACCAGATCACTGACGCGATCCCATGCCGAGTTGTCCAACAGCAGCCCCCCGAGGACACTGGACTCCGCCTCGATCGAATGCGGCGGCACCCGAAGTTGGGCCACCTGAGGATCCAAGGGGTAATCAGCCGGATCGAGGGGATCGAAAGTGCGGGAAGTGACTGCGTTCATGGGTAGGTGATAGGCAAGCTGCTGATGTTACGCAAACACCGTCCGGGCGTCACGGTACAACCCTGTTGATAACTGGTGGAAATCAGCCGTCAGCCTGTGGAAAGCCCAATAAAAATGCCGCCTTTTCAGGGGCGGCATTTTTTTGACCGGTTTTGACAGGTTACCCCGCCAAAAGGAGAGCCCGGTCGCGGTCAGGTCTGACCGACCAAGCCGGTATCAGGCTGTTTCGCCCAGCACCGTTACCGTGACGTCCACATGGACATCGGTGTGCAGCGACAGCACAACGGTGTACTCGCCCACTGCCTTCAGGGGGCCGTTGGGCATGCGAACCTGAGACTTGACCACAGCATGGCCCATCTTCACAAGTTCATCGGCGATGTCGTGGTTGGTCACGGAACCGAACAGGCGGCCGTCCACACCAGCCTTCTGGCTGATCTTGACGACGATGCCGGCCAGCTTGGCGCCCAGTGCTTCCGCTTCGGCATGCTTGGCGGCAGCAGCCTTCTCGAGTTCGGCGCGGCGTGCTTCGAACTCGGCGATGGCAGCTTGTGTGGCGCGGCGGGCACGGCCAGCAGGGATCAGGAAATTGCGGGCGTAGCCGTCCTTGACCTTGACCACGTCACCCAGAGCACCCAGGTTGACAACTTTTTCGAGCAGGATGATTTGCATGCTGCTTCTCCTTAAACGCGATGTTGATCAGAGTAAGGCAACAGGGCCAGGAAGCGGGCACGCTTGATGGCGGTGTTGACCTGACGCTGGTAAATGGCACGTGTGCCGGTCAGACGTGCGGGAATGATCTTGCCGTTTTCAGCAATGAAATCGCGCAGGGTGTCGATGTCTTTGTAGTCGACTTCTTCGACTTTCGCGACGGTGAAACGGCAGTAACGCTTCCGCTTGAACAGCAGCGACTGGGTGTTGCGCTTGGGGCGCTTGTCTTTGTTATTGAAACGCTTGGGTGCAGCCATGATGGGCCTTCCTTAAATGCTGTGAATGTCCTGAATATGAAACACAACGCCTTTGCCGTTGCGAGACAACCCCAAAAATCCCTTGAACTCCCACTTGGCTTCCAGACTGGCCACCGCCAGCGTTTCAGCCATGCTGCCAAATGCCACTGCCCGAAGGCTCAGCTTGACTTGGCGAGGGATGCCGGTGTCGATGACCTCGGATTCATGTGACAACACCACGTCGATGGCCGGTAACCCGGCGGGGGTGTACCGCATGGGATACACCTGTTCGATGCTGGCTGACAACTGAAGCTGGTTCAAACCGAAGCCGGTTCAACAAGGGATCGTGAACGGGTCGTGCCCACACACAATCAGGCGGCGTTCTCCTGCTGGGAAGCCTTGCGTGCTTCTTCGCGCTCGACCGACTTCATCATGGAAGAAGGGCCGGTTTCGGCTTTCTTCTTCTGCACGGTCAGGTGACGCAGCACGGCATCGTTGAACTTGAAGGCGTGTTCCAGCTCGGCCATCACAGCCTGATCGGCTTCGATGTTCACGCACAGGTAATGTGCCTTGTTCAGCTTGTTGATCTGGTACACCAGTTGACGGCGGCCCCAGTCTTCAACACGGTGGACAGCGCCACCGCCAGCGGTGATCATGCCCTTGTAGCGCTCCAGCATGGCTGGAACCTGCTCGCTTTGATCCGGATGGATCAGCAAGACGATTTCATAATGACGCATACACACTCCTTGTGGTTTCCAGATGAACCGTGATCGGTCCGGTAGCTGCCCCCAGCGTCGAAATGGGGTACAGCAAGGCGAAGCCCGCGATTATAGCGTGCCCGCTCACCACTTCGCTTTGGGTCCACGTGTACGAACCGCCTGGCCGATCACCTCAGCCAACGATGCCCGCCCGGCGCGGGTTGCAAAGTCGATGGCCGTGAGCTGAAGCTGGTTGCGCAACGCCGCGTCAGCCCCTTCTTGGAGCAGGAGTCGAGCCACTTCTTCACTGCCATATTGCGCCGCCATCATCAGGGGCGTGGTGCCGTTGGGCGACTCGGCATCGATGTAGGCATGGTTGTCCAGCAACCACTGCACCTGTTCCACGGCATCTTTGCCATTGAACGAAGCGGCATAGTGCAACGGTGCCCACCCGGTCTTGTTCACATCGGCACCACGCGCCAGCAGGGCTTTCGCAACCGCCCAGTGCCCCCTGAGCACCGCCAGCATCAGGGGCGACTCGTCTTTCGGGTTGCGTGCCTCCACGTTGACCGACGGCTGCTGGATCAGGTATGTCAGCACACGGCTGCTGGGCTCGCGCATGGCCAGGTGCAAGGCATGCTGACCCTGGGCGTTGGTCGTATTCAGGTCAAAACCCAGACTTGCCAGCCTCGCCAGCGTGGCGGCATCGTCACGCTGTACCGCAGTAAAAAAGTCCTCGAACGACCCCGCCTGGGCCGTACCCGCACACGCAACAGCACACGCGGCACCCACACCCAGGAGCCACTGCCGCCTCGCCGGGTCAAACAGTGGCGACACCGACCTGATCATGACACCTCCTCCGGCATCGACGCTTTCAGCATCGGGCTCTCACAGACCCGCTTGAAAAGATCGTTCACGTTCTGGCTGGTCACCCGCGCCACTTCCTCAACGCTGATCCCACGGGTCTGCGCCACCTGTGCCGCCACGTGCGGAACGTAGGCGGGCGAATTGGTTTTTCCCCGGTGGGGCACAGGCGCCAGATACGGGCTGTCAGTTTCAATCAGCAGGCGGTCCAACGGCACATACGCAGCCACCTCTCTGAGATCTGCCGCATTGCGAAACGTGAGGATGCCTGAAAACGACACGTAGAAACCCATGTCAAGCGCCGCGCGCGCCACAGCCATGGACTCGGTGAAACAATGGAACACCCCTGTGGCCGGCGGCAAACCCTGGCTGTCGCCCGCAGACCCCAACCCCCCGCTTTCACGCAGGATGGACAGCGTGTCATCCGACGCACTGCGCGTATGGATGACCAGTGGCAGGCCGGTTCGCCGGGCAGCTTCGATGTGCACGCGGTAGCGGTCACGCTGCCACGACATGTCGGCAACCGAACGTTCACCCAAGCGGTAGTAGTCCAACCCGGTTTCGCCGATACCGACCACTTTGGGCAACCTGGCGCGGTCGAGCAAATCTGCCAGCGTGGGCTCCCGGACACCTTCGTTGTCGGGGTGCACGCCTACCGTGGCCCAAATGCTGTCGTGTTGAACGGCCAACTGGTGAACCGCTTCAAACTCTTCAAGCGTGGTGCAAATGCACAACGCCCGGCTGACCTGCGCGCGCTGCATGTCAGCCAGCACCTCGGGCATGCGCTCGTGCAGACCAGGAAAATTCAGGTGACAGTGTGAATCAGTGAACATCAATAACAAAAAGCGCTTTCAGCGCTTGACCCAAAAGACTCGACAGCTACTATCCGAGATAGTCCATGAGGCGCACCTTCGGTGCTGCTTGAACGTCAGCAGGGCATTTACGGCCATTTCGACCCCTCTTCGTCACCAATAGAAAGGCTCGGCTCCTCAGTCGGGACCGAACTGGCTCGCAAATGCCCTCGCTGCCACCTCAAGCCCTGATGAACAATCTCGGATTATTTCAAATGGTCTGTGTAGGCCGGTCAGAGCCCAGACGTGACCCCAGTATTTCTTCGATGCGCATTTTGAGTTGTTGCGAGACATCGTCACTGGGAAAGCGTACCCCCACACCCTGCGTGCGGTTGCCGGCGGACCTGGCCGGCGTGATCCAAGCTACTTTGCCGGCGATGGGGTAGCGCTGCGGATCTTCAGGCAAAGAGATGAGCAGGTACAGATCGTCCCCCAAACGGTGCTCCCGCGCAGACGGCACAAAAATGCCCCCGGTCTCGAACAGCGGGATGTAAGCCGCAAACAGGGCAGCCTTTTCCTTGATCGACAACTGGATGACGCTGGGACGAGACACCGCTGCAGGTGCCTTGACCGCGCCCGCGCCGGACATGGCTTCATTGCTCATGGCAGAAGTGTATGCGCTGCGCGCAGAAAACAAGCATCAGGATCCGATTGACCATTTGACACGGCCTTACCGGGCCGAGGGCATAAGGCCCGCACGCGGCGCGCGACAGGCCTGTGCAGCGCGCGCCATCCAGGCCTCCAGCAGCAACCCGGCACTGAACGAGTGTTCAACCGTGCGGGCAGCTGTCAGCAAATCCTTGGACCAGGCCTGCAAGGACGACAACGTTGGCCCGGTGGGCACATGCGCGACATCGAAAAACCGCGGGGCAGCCCCGACGGCCGCAGCCAGCATGTCGTGGCAGCACTTCTGCAAGGAGTCGAGCTGCTGGGCAGGTGTCCACCCGGCCAATGCACTGCCATCGCCCGCAGCCACCGCCTTGGGCAACTGGGCCCACTGCGCGGCGGTGAGGCCGGTCCGCGCCCAGTTCAGGGCATCACTCGGTCGCCCACCTGAGGCACGCAGCCACACCTGCGCGTGTGAGGTGTCACTGCCGGGCACCTGGGCGCGCAGCCAGGCCAGTGCCTCGGCCTCTGGCGGCCATGCCAGCGCATGCGACAGGCAACGGCTGCGGATGGTGGGCAGCAGGCTCTGGGCAGACTCGGTGGCCAGCACGAACCGCAGGTCGCCTGCGGGCTCCTCCAGCGTTTTGAGCAAGGTGTTGGCCGACTCGACGTTCAGCCTGTCCGCCGGGTACACCATCACCACCTTGGTTCGCCCGCGCGAACGGGTGGTCTGGCCGAAGTCGACCACCGCACGCGCCGCCTCGACCCGTATCCATTTGCTGGGCTTGATTTCCTTCTTCTCGATCTTGTCGCGCGTCTTCTCGTCCAGCGGCCAGTCCAGGTCCAGCGCCAACTGCTCGGGCAACAGCACCAACAGGTCGGCATGCGTGCGCACGTCCACCGCATGGCAACTGCCGCATTGACCACAGGCACCGCCTGATGTGGGGTGTTCACACAACCACGCCCTGGCCAACGCCAGGGCCAACTCGTATTGACCCAGGCCGTACGGCCCGGCCAGCAGCAAGGCATGGCCGCGCTGGTCCAGCAAGCCGGTCAGCTGCCTCGCCAGCCAGGGGGGCAACCGGTTGGCATCAGGTCCTGTCGCCTGCTGGGTATCCGTGTTCATGCCGACGGCCCCTTGGCCAGCGTCCAGCACCGGTGCGCCCGAACCGCAGCCAGCACGTCGGCCCACACCTGTTCGCGTGCCTGATCGGCTGGGATGCGCGCAAACCGCTCGGGCTGCGCCGCACATCGGCGGCCATAGCCCGCAGCCACCCGCTCAAAGAACGCTGCCGACTCGCTTTCGAACTTGTCGGGCTCGCGCGCCCCCGCCAGGCGCTGCGCGGCAACAGCGGGCGCCAGATCGAACCACAGCGTCAGGTCAGGCTGGCGGGTGTGGCCATCAGGCAGCGCCTGCACCCAGCCCTCCAGCGTGTGCAGCACCTGCCAGTCGAACCCGCGCCCACCGCCCTGGTAGGCGAATGTGGCATCCGTGAAGCGGTCTGAAATGACCACCTCGCCCCGCGCCAGCGCGGGTTCGATCACGTTGCAAATGTGGTCACGGCGGGCGGCGAACATCAGCAGCGCTTCGCAAAGCGGGTCCATGGCATCGGCCAGCAACATGCCCCTCAGCTTCTCGGCCAGCGGCGTGCCCCCGGGCTCGCGGGTGAGCGTGACGGTTCGACCCTGCGCACGAAACAGGTCTGCCAGCGCGCCGATGTGAGACGACTTGCCCGCACCGTCAATGCCTTCAAAGGTGATGAAGACGCCCGGCAGAGCGGATGACGCACCTTGGCCAGGTGCCGGATCAGTCGTGGTTGCAAGTGTCATGGCTGTTTGAGGATGTAGCGGCGCACCGCCTGATTGTGCTGACTCAGGTTCTCGCTGAACTGGCTGGAACCATCGCCCCGCGCCACAAAATACATGGCCTTGGTGGAAGCCGGTTGCACCGCTGCCAACAGGGATGCCCAGCCCGGTGCGGCGATCGGCGTGGGCGGCAAGCCCGCGCGGGTGTAGGTGTTGTAGGGCGTGTCGGTGTCCAGATGCTTGCGGCGCAAGCGACCGTCAAAGTCAGGGCCAGCCCCGTAGGCCACGGTTGGATCGGTCTGCAGGCGCATGCCAATGCGCAGCCGGTTGATGAACACCCCCGACACCAGTTTGCGGTCTGCCTCCAGGCCCGTTTCCTTTTCGATGATGCTGGCCAGGATGAGCGCTTCGTCGGGCGATTTCAATGGCAGGTTGGCAGCCCGCTGCCCCCACGCCTCGGCCAGCTTGCGGTCCATGGCCTGCGCGGCATGGCGCCACACGTCGACATCGGAACTGCCCTTGGGGTAAACGTAGGTATCGGGAAAGAAGCGCCCCTCCGGGTGCTGGCCCGAGCGCCCGATGGTTTTCATGATCTTTTCAGGTTCCAGCGCTTGTGTATCAGGCACCAAATGCTCTGCTTGTTGCAAGGCAGCACGCATTTGGACAAACGTCCAGCCCTCCACCAGCGTCACGCCTCTGACCGCCGTGTCTCCCCTGACCAGTTTGTCCAGCAACCCCAGCGGCGTAATGCCGGGCGGCAGTTCGTAGCTGCCCGCCTTGATGTGCCCATCCTGCCCTGACAGGCGCAACGCACCCTGCAACAACCACGTCGGCTCAGCCACGCCTGCCGCCACCAGGTCGCGCACCGCCCGCTGGGCGGACGAACCGGCCGCCACCTTCACATCCAGCACCGGCGCACCCGGCTGCAACCGCAACGCCAGCGGCGCGTGCATCCACCAGGCCAGCCAGATGGCCAGGGCCACCACGCCCGCCACCAGCAAGGCCAGCAGCGTCACCAGCAATGACGCACCGGTTTGCCGCTTCGCGGCAACCACAGACAACAGTCGGTTCAAACCCCAGCCTTCCATAGCAACCCCGCACCAACGGGGCGAAACACTGCACGATGATAATTCGCGCCATGAACGCCACGACCACATCCACCGACACAGCAGGCAAACTGACCGCCGCCACCGCCTTCCATGGTGCCACCCCTCTGTCCCACATGGGCGTGATCCGTGCTCAGGGCGCCGATGCCGCCAAGTTCCTGCACGGCCAACTCAGCAACGACGTGACGCTGCTGGGCATGTCCGAAGCACGACTGGCCGCCTTCTGCTCGCCCAAGGGCCGCATGCTGGCCAGTTTTGTGCTGTTCAAGCTGGCAGCCGACGACCTGCTGCTGGCGTGCAGCCGCGACCTGCTGCCCGCCACGCTCAAACGCCTGAGCATGTTCGTGATGCGGGCGCAATGCAAACTCAGCGATGCCACCGAGCATTTCGCCCTCTGGGGGCTGGTGGGCCAGGCGGCCGACACCACCGCCCACGCCACCCAGTTACCCGCTGCCACATGGGCCAAAACGACGCTGGCCGACGGCACATCGACCCGCCTGCCCGCCCACACCACCCTCGTGCGCCTGCCCCCGGCCGGCGCTGCTGACGCATCGGTGTCCCGCCTGCTGCTGTGCACGCCAACGCCTGTGTCAACGCCCGCAGGGTGGCAACAGCCTGCACTCGGCGCGGAACAGTGGCAACTGCTGTCGGTGCGCAGTGCAGTGCCCATGGTCAGCCAGGCGGTGGCCGACCTGTTCGTGCCGCAGATGCTGAACTACGAATCGGTTGGAGGCGTGAACTTCAAGAAAGGCTGCTACCCCGGTCAGGAAGTCGTGGCCCGCAGCCAGTTTCGCGGCACGCTC
This sequence comes from Comamonadaceae bacterium UBA2334, assembly GCA_002344885.1. Taxonomy (GTDB): domain Bacteria; phylum Pseudomonadota; class Gammaproteobacteria; order Burkholderiales; family Burkholderiaceae_C; genus UBA2334. The sequence continues at coordinate 461 of DDUQ01000130.1, read as the reverse complement.
AAGCGTCGCGCCTACCACGTGCGCTGCGATGCCCCCTTGGCCGTGGGGCAAGACGTGTTCCACAGCAGCGATGCCGAGCAACCCTGTGGCACGGTGGTGGCGGCGGCCCGGGCCGACAACGGCTTCGAAGCCGTTGTGTCCATGCAGACCACCGCTGCCGATGGCGGCGCACTGACGCTGGGCAGTGCCGATGGCGCGCCCATCACCGTCCTGCCACTGCCCTACGCCCTGCTGGCTGACATCTGACGCGCACCGTGAGCCCGCTTGAACGATAGCAAACCAATCAAACACATCAAGCGACAGAGCCTTATTTCATCATGTGTCTGATTGCGTTCGCCATCGGTACCCGCCCGCAACTCCCACTGCTGCTGGCGGCCAACCGGGACGAAGCGCTGGACCGCCCCACCCTTGCGCTGCACCGTTGGCACACCCCGGCTGGCGTGGGCGTGATCGGCGGGCGC
>DDUQ01000076.1 GCA_002344885.1 Comamonadaceae bacterium UBA2334 | reverse complement strand
TGCACTTCACTTTTGAATCCGCCCGGTTTTGACCACCAGCGCAGTTTCCAACACGACTGCTGCACACAGCAGGTTGTCGCCGCGGTCGGCCAAATGTTTGTACAGCCAATGATGACCAGCGCCCGCATCTTTGTCCACGCCGGTGTCAATGATGTCCAGCAGAAGCGGATCTGTCAGATCGCGTTCCACCATGCGCTGTCGGGCATGCACAGTGACCACAACAGGCAGTTGGAAACGCAAACTGAACATGGGTTCACTTCCCCCAGGAATCCTTCAACCCCACCGCCAAGTTGAACACCGGCTTGCCCGCCGCATGGTCCACCCGGTCGGCCACAAAGTACCCGTGCCGCTCAAACTGAAACTTCTGGTCGGGCTGGGCGTTGGCCAGTGAAGGCTCAACAATCGCGGTCACCACCTTCAGGCTGTTGGGGTTCAGGCTTTCTGAAAAGTCTTTGCCGCCCGCGTCGGGCTGGGCGTCCACAAACAGGCGGTCGTACATGCGCACTTCGGCGCTGACGCCATCGGCCACGCCCACCCAGGTGATGGCAGCTTTTACCTTCACGCTGTCCGCGCCGGGGGTGCCGCTTTTGGTGTCGGGCACCACGGTGGCCAGCACTTCGGTGATGACTCCGTTGGCATCTTTGGTGCAGCCGGTGCATTCAATCACGTGGCCGCCCTTCAGGCGCACTTTGTTGCCAGGGAACAGGCGCTTGTAGCCCTTGGGGGGCACTTCTTCAAAGTCTTCCCGCTCAATCCACACCTCTTTGCCCATTGAAAAATGGCGCACAGGGTTTTCAGCGCCTTCAACGGGGTGGGGCAGGGCGGGCAGGGTGCAGGGGTCCAGGTAGGCTGAGCCGCCTTGTACGGCAAACACCTCGTCCCAGTTGGTCAGCACCAGTTTCACGGGGTTCAGCACGGCCATGCCGCGGTGGGCTTTCAGCTCCAGGTCTTCGCGCAGGCAGCCTTCCAAGGTGCTGTAGTCGATCCAGCTGTCGGCCTTGGTCACGCCGATGCGTTCGGCAAACAGTTGAATGCTTTCGGGCGTGTAGCCCCGGCGGCGCAGGCCGACGATGGTTGGCATGCGCGGGTCGTCCCAACCGCTCACTTTGCCTTCGTTCACCAACGCGGCCAGCTTGCGTTTGCTGGTGATCACATAGGTCAGGTTCAGGCGGGCAAATTCGTACTGTTTGGGGGCGGGTGCGGCCAGCAGGCCGCCTTCACAGAGCCTGTCCATCAGCCAGTCGTAAAACGGGCGTTGGTCTTCAAATTCGAGCGTGCAAATGCTGTGGGTGATTTGCTCCAGCGCGTCCTCAATGGGGTGCGCAAAGGTGTACATGGGGTAGATACACCATTTGTCGCCCGTGTTGTGGTGCGTGGCACGGCGAATGCGGTAAATGGCCGGGTCCCGCATGTTGATGTTGGGGCTGGCCATGTCAATTTTTGCGCGCAAAACCATAGCGCCATCAGCATGCTGGCCTTGCGCCATCTGCCTGAAACGTTCCAAATTCCCTGCCGGGGTGCGGGTGCGGAAGGGGCTGTCCACGCCTGGCTTGCCAAAGTCGCCCCGGTTGGCGCGCATCTCTTCTGGCGTTTGCTCGTCCACGTAGGCGTGGCCGGCTTCAATCAGGTATTCCGCTGCGCGGTACATGAAGTCGAAATAGTCGCTGGCCTGGAACAAATGGTTCTGGCCGTTGGCTTCCCAGCCAAAGCCCAGCCACTGCACAGCATCCAGAATGCTGTTGACGTATTCGGTGTCTTCTTTTTCGGGGTTGGTGTCGTCAAAGCGCATGTGGCACACGCCACCGTAGTCGCGTGCCAGCCCAAAGTTCAGGCAGATGCTTTTGGCGTGGCCCACGTGCAGGTAGCCGTTGGGCTCGGGCGGAAAACGGGTGCGGATTTTGGCGGGGTCCAGCGGACCGGCGGCGTGGTGCGCGGCGTCGCCAGGGGTGCCTGCCCAGCGGCGCTGGGCGTAGGTGCCTTGGGCCAGGTCTTTCTCGATGATCTGGCGTAAAAAGTTGCTGACTGCAGCGGGTTGCTTGTCGTGGTCTGCGGTGTCGGGAGTAGTGGGAGCGTTCATGCTCCGGATTTTAGGGTGCCGACCCTTGGGTTACCCTTCGTGCGCCCATCCCCTGTTTGTGAAGGCCATCCGTCCATGACCGCCACGCCAACCCCCACAACCACACCCGGCCATTTGGCCCACAGCAGCAGGGCGGCCCAAGCGTCGCAGCCGCCTGCGTCTGCCAACCCGCCATCACCCGACACGCAAGCCACGGTGCAACTGGGCTGGGGCGACATGCAGGCCGCTGTGCAGCGCGGTGTGCTGGCACCCAACCAGGCGCACGCCCTGTGGGCTGACTGGGCGGCACCGGGCAGCCCGCTGCGGGTGGACGGGCAGGCGTCTCGCACACGGGCGGTTGAGGCAAAGGGCCAGGTACCTGGCCAACTGCGGGGCCAGCAACGGGGCCCAATACAGGACCCAATACAGGGCCAATCGGGCGCGGTGACCGAGGCTGCGCGCTTCTCGTTTGCGCATGTGCTGTATTACTTTGGAGGCATGTTGGCCATTGGGGCCATGAGCCTGTTCATGACCTATGGCTGGGCGCTGTTGGGGCCATGGGGCAGTGCGCTACTGGGCACGGCCTACTTTTACGGTGCGTGGCGCGTGGCGCGGCGCTTTGGGTCGCGTGGTTTGCCGGTGCCTGCCGGCAACCTGGCCACGCTGGCCATTTGCCTGGTGCCCCTGGTGGTGTGGAGTGTGCAAAAAGGCCTGGGCCTGTGGCCGGAAGGCGGCAGCAATGAATTTGTGCATTACCACCAGCAGATCAACTGGCGTTGGCTGACGCTGGAGCTGGCCACCCTGGCGGCGGCGGTGGTCATGCTGCGCCAGTTCCGCTACCCGTTCATGGTCATGCCGGTGGCGGTGACGCTGTGGTACCTCAGCCTGGACCTGTGCCACATGCTCATGCAGCCCAATGGGTTTGACTGGCAGTTCACCCGCGATTTTTCGCTGGTGTCGGGTCTGTTCGTGTGTGCGCTGGCGGTGTGGGTCGATTTGCGTTGCCGCCTGGCCACCGAACCCCAAGACCGGCAGGACTTCGCGTTCTGGCTCTACCTGTTCGGGGCGGTCATGTTCTGGGCGGGCCTGAGCCTGCGGGACAGCGAGTCCGAGCTGAACAAGGCCATGTATTGCCTCATCAACGTGGTGCTCGTGTTCTGGGGTGCAGCCATCAATCGGCGGGTGTTCACGGTGCTGGGCGGCATGGGCGTGGCCATTTACCTGTCGTATCTGGCGGGCAAGGTGTTCCAGGACTCTCTGGCGTTCACGTTTGTGCTGACGCTGCTGGGCTTGTCGGTGGTGGCCTTGGGCGTCTGGTGGCAGCGCAACGAGGTGCGCATCCATGCCCGGCTGGCGGGTTGGTTGCCTGTGGCGCTGCGGCCACTGGCCGACAGCCGCTGACGCATAGCTGGCTGGGGTGTCGGGCGCAGCCCCTGATGGGCTGCATGACGATTCGGTGACAATCAAGGGTTTACCCCGACATTGCCAACCTCTGTTTCTGCATGAGCGCCCAAACCCTTCGCATGCCGTTGATCGATGCCTTCAAAGCCGTGGCATCGCAGTTGATTGTGCTGCACCACCTCGCGTTTTATGGCCCGATGTCCGATTGGACGCACCAGGTGTGGCCCGCGCTGGTGAGCTGGCTGAGCCAGGACGCGCGCATGGCAGTGCAGGTGTTTCTGGTCATCAGCGGGTTTCTCATGGTGCGCTCGCTTGCAGCAAAGGGGGTGTTCACCGGTGGCAACCCCTGGGCGCTGCTGCGCCACCGCTACCTGACCATTGCGGGCCCCTATGCCGTGGCCATTGCCTTCACGGTGATGTGTTCGTGGCTGGCCCGGCAGTGGATGGACCACGACAGCGTGCCCGGTCCGGCCACGGCCGAGCAATTTGTGTGGCATGTGCTGCTGTTGCACAGCCTGCTGGGGTTCGATTCCCTCTCCGCCGGGGTGTGGTACGTCGCCATTGACTTCCAGTTGTTCGCACTCATGCTGGCGCTGCTGTGGCTGGGCAGGCGCTGGGCGGGGCAGGCGGTTTCGGGCGCGGCAGGCACGGCAGAACCCGCACCCAACGTGGGCCGTGTGTGGCCCACCCTGATGCTGGTGGTGGGCTTGGGTCTGGCATCGCTGTGGTGGTTCAATCGCGTTGCCGGGTACGACAACTGGGCGGTGTATTTCTTCGGGGCCTATGCGTCGGGTGCGTTGGCCTGGTGGGTGGGCAACCTGCCACGCAGCCGGGTACACACCGCGTTGCTGGCGCTCGCGGCCGTCCTGGCGGTGGCAGCGCTGGCGCTGGACTGGCGCACCCGCATCGCGGTGGCGCTGTCGGTGGCGGGGGTGCTGGCGCTGGCGCAAGCCAAGGGGTGGCTCTACACCTGGCCACGCAGCCGGGTGCTGGACTACCTGGGCAAGATTTCGTACGGCGTGTTCCTCATGAACTTTCCCGTCGGGCTGGTGGTGAACGCCGCGTTCACCCGTTTTGCCCCGGCAGACGTGTTGGCCCAGACTGTGGGGGTGATGGTGGCCTGGCTGGCCACGGTGGCTGCGGGGGCGGTGTTTTTTCATGCGGTGGAGCAACCGCTGCGCCGGTTCAGCGCCGGGCTGCCAGCATGGGGCCGCTTTCGCCTCGCCGGGTTGGCTGGCATGGGCTGGCTGCGGATTTCGGTGTGGGGTGCTGCGCTGGCGGCGGTGCTGGGTGCCGTGCTTGAATTGGCGTGAGCCAGCGTTTGATGAGTTGTCAGCGCTGAAGTCCGTGGCGGCGGGCGGTGACAAACCCGTTACCTTTTGCAAAAGTTTTGGTGTGCAGCCTGCGCTGTGCAACCCGTTTCCGGCGTGAAATGCAGGCTGTGGGTTCCAACATGGGCCCACCAAACGAGGAGCACCCACCATGTCACGCCTGCCAGAAGCTTCACCCCTGCCCACATCGGTTCCGGTTCATGATGTGGATGCCTGGCCCACGCCCGGTCGCTCTGTGCTGGCGGTGCTGGCCGTTCTGGTGCTCTGGCTGCTGGGTGGCCTGGTGTCGTCGGCTTACGCGGGCAACATCAGCTGGTCCATTGGCGTGAATGTGCCCATTCATGGTTATGGTCATGGCCATGGGGTGGTGCACCACCGTCCTGGCGCGGTGTACACCACGCCAGGCTACCCTGTGGTGGCTTACCCGCCACCCGCCTACCGTCCGCCGGTGCAACCGGTGGTCATTCACGGTTCGCCGGTGTATGTGTACCCCGCGCCCCATGTGGCGCCGCCGGTGGCCTACGTGCCCGCACCTGTCCCGCACTACCGCCCAGGGCGTCCGCACCGGCCTCACTGGCCTCACCATGGGCACCACGGCCACCGTGGTGAAGAGCGCTGGCACGACGGTGGCCGTTGGGAGCGCTACTGAGTGCCAGCGGGGGCGGTTGAAACTGTAACCCGCTCACGCTGAACTGATCGTCTGAATTTCACTCCGGCACGCCTGCATTTCGCGGCGTGCCGGTCGCGTTTCGTCGCATGGCAGATGCGGCAAACGCCCTGGCGCGGAACACTGGCGGCATGTTTCAACCGCTTGCCAGGAGTTCTGCCATGTTTGCCCGTTTCAATCTTGCCCGCGTCAATCTGAAAACCGCTTGTGTGGCGGGTGCGCTCGTTGCGTCGGTTGCCGCACCAACGTCTGAGGCCTGGGCTGTGCCCGAGGCACAGTTTCAGCCCGCCTTCCGTTTGTTCATGCAGGCTGGCAACGGCGACTTGTCGGCCCTCGACAAGGCAGCCGATGCCTTTGCCACGCTGCTGAAGGCCGAGCCTGCCAACCCTGTGCTGCTGGCCTACAGCGGCGCGGCCATCAGCATGAAGGCCACCACCACCTGGCTGCCCTGGAAGAAAATGGGCTATGCCGAGGACGGCCTGGCCCAACTGGACAAGGCGCTGGCCATGTTGACACCCGCGCACAACGCCGTGGTGCAGAACGGCACACCCGGCCAGCTGGAGGTGAAGCTGGTGGCCGCCAACACCTTTCTGGCCGTACCGGGGTTCATGAACCGGCACGAGCGCGGCGTGAAGCTGGTGAAAGACTTGCTGGACAGCCCGGCCTTGGGCAGCACACCTGCCGAATTCCGGGAGGCGGTCAACAAGGCCGCTGAAAAAGCCAAACTGGCCGGAGCCGCCAAATGACTCACACCCCCACCCCTACCCCGACCACCCGCGCGGGTATTCCTTTGCAACCCGCAGCCTTTGGCAGTTGCCAGGCTGCTGCGCCCGTGGTGGCCTTGCGTCAGGTGTACAAAACCTACCGGCTGGGCGCACACGTCATCCCCGCGCTGCAGGGCGTGGACCTGAGCGTGGCGCGTGGCGAACTGCTGGCGCTGACCGGGCCGTCTGGCAGCGGCAAAAGCACCATCCTGAACCTGTGCGGGCTGATTGACACGGCGGACAGTGGCGACATCGAACTGAACGGCCAACCCATTGACGGCCTGGACGAAGATGCGCTGACACTGCTGCGCCGCGACGCGCTGGGTTTTGTGTTCCAGAGCTTCAACCTGGTGCCGGTGATGACCGTGGCCGAGAACGTGGACTACCCCCTGTTCCTCACCGGCGTACCCGCTGCCGAACGCCGCGAGCGGGTGGCGGCGCAGTTGGCTGCCGTCGGCCTGGCCGACCATGCCCACCACCGGCCCGACGCCCTCAGTGGCGGGCAGCGCCAGCGTGTGGCCATTGCCCGTGCGCTGGTCAAACGGCCCAAGCTCGTGATTGCCGACGAACCGACCGCCAGCCTCGATTCGCACACCGCCGATCAGGTGCTGGACCTGATGCGCGAGTGCGGCCACGCCGAGGGCGCAGCCTTTGTCATTGCCACCCACGACAGCCGCCTGACCAGTCGCTGCGACCGGGTGGTGGCCCTGCTGGACGGGAGGATCCAATGAACCCCACCACACCACTGCCCACGGCACCCGGACCAACGTCAGCCACGGCCCCCAAGACCACCAGCCGTCTGGGCGACTGGGTGCACTGGCTGCGGTTTGCCTTGCACAACACGCTGCGCAACCGGCGGCGCTCGCTGGTCACCGCAGCCATTGCCGCGCTGGGCACCGCCGCCATGTTGCTGGCAGGCGGGTTTGCCCTGTTCACCTACGAAAGCCTGGCCCAGGCCGCTGCCCGTGACACCGGCCACCTGGTGCTGGGCACGCCCGCCAGCTTCACCAGCGACGAAGACGTGCCCTTGCAACATGGGCTGGAACAGGTGGATGCCTTGCGCCAGCAACTGCTGGCTGACCCGGCGGTGCGCCAGGTGTTGCCCAAAGTGACGTTCAGCGGCCTGATCAGCAACGGTGACAAATCCACCGTGATGATGGCCGTGGGCGTGGAGCCCGATGCCGAGTTCTCCATCAAAGGACCGTTCCTCACAGTGACCGCAGGCAGCGTGCTGACCAGCGGCGAAACCGAGCCCACCGTCATGCTGGGCGAGGCGCTGGCGCGCAGCCTCAAGGCTGCTCCCGGCACCAGCCTGACGCTGTTGGCCAGCACCACCGAAGGCGCCATGAATGCGATGGACGTGGTGGTCAAAGGCACCTTCACCACCGGCGTGCCCGAGGTGGACAAACGCGCCGTCTTCACCAGTGTGGCCTTGGCGCAGCGTCTGCTGGTGACCGAACGGGTGAGCAGCCTGGGCGTGTTCCTGGACCGCATGGCGGCCACCCTGCCTGCGCAGGCCCGGCTGGGCGCGCAGCACCCCACACTGGAGGTAAAAAATTGGGAGCAACAAGCGCCCTTCTACCAAGCGGTGAAGGAGCTTTACAACCGCATTTTTGGTGCGCTGGGCGTCATCATCGGTGTGATCGTGGTGTTCGTGGTGACCAACGCCATGGCCATGGCCATCATCGAGCGCACCCGTGAAATCGGCACCCTGCGTGCGCTGGGTACCTTACCCGGCCAGTTGCAGCGTTCGCTGGCGCTGGAGGGCATGTTGCTGGGTGGCGTGGGCGCGCTGGCGGGGGCAGGGGTGTCGCTGCTGGTGTCGCTGGCGTTGCTGGTGTTTCCGGTGGACATGCCGCCGCCCCCCGGCCGCTCGGTCGGTTACCCGCTGAACATCGCCATCGACCCCGCGCTGTACCTGCTCACGCTGGTGCTGATGGTCGGGCTCACCACGCTGGCCAGCTGGGCCGTGGCCCGCAAAACCGTGCGCATGCCCGTGGTGGACGCGCTGGCCCACACCTGACTCGACACACAAGGACCGACATGAACCCCTTTCCCCCGATTGCCCTGGCCGCCTGTGCCGCCGCCCTGGTCAGCCTGCCCGCGCAGGCGCAGGATGTGAACGCCCTGGTCAAGGCCGCCGATCAGTACCGCATGACTGCGGACAACCTGCAGGTCGAGACTCAGGTGCAACTGTTCAACGCAGACGGCAGCCTGAACAAGGAGCGCCGCTACACCGTGTTTGCCCAGGCGGGCCGCCAGTCGCTGGTGCTGATGCAAAGCCCCGCCGAAAAAGGCCAGAAGGTGCTGATGCTGGGCGATGACTTCTGGCTGCTCATGCCAAACAGCCAGCGGCCCGTTCGCATCACGCCCATGCAGAAGCTGCTGGGCGATGCCAGCACGGGCGACATCGCCACGCTGAGCTGGTCGGGCGACTACGCCGCCACGCTGCAGGGAGAAGGTGCCTGCCAGTCCGGCGAAGAAAAACAAACAAAAATAGTCTCCATCGCTTTATCAGAAACAAAACAGTGCTATCACGTATCGTTGTCTGCCAGCCGCAAAGGGGTGACCTACCAACGCATCGAGTTGTGGGTGGGCAAGCAGCGCCATGAACCGGTGCGGGCCGAGCTGTATGTGCAGTCTGACAAGCTGGCCAAGCAGGCCCACTTTGTGCTGGACAAGGCAGGCCCCGGTGCGCTGGTGAGCGACATGCTGCTGGTGGACAGCCTGGCGAACCAGAAGGTCACCCGCATCAGCTACCTGGGGCGCAAGCCCCGCACCGTGCCCACCGAGTGGCTGAACCCCATGTTCCTGGCCCGCAACCCTGCGCTGGAGTGACCATGGCGCATGCACGTTTTATGGCACCACTGGTGCTGGCAGCGGGGTGGTGTGCCGCTGGGGCAGGCGCGCAGGTGGCGGTGCCGGTTGGACAGCAGGCTGCTGCACCGGACGTTGCGCTGAGCCTGTCACCCGCCATTGAACTGTCGGGCCAGCTGAGAACCACCTGGCTGGACAAACGGGCCGCCCGCCAGGGGCCCGTGGCGCAGGCCAACGCCCGGCTGCCAGGGGTAGCTGCTGCCGAACCGTCTGCCGCCACCTGGCAGGCCGAGTGGCGGGGCGACCCACGGACCCCCACCAGGGGGGGGGGGCTGGGCGTCCACACCAGCGGCACGGCGGCGCAGCGCCCCACC
>DDUQ01000120.1 GCA_002344885.1 Comamonadaceae bacterium UBA2334 | reverse complement strand
ACCCGTCGGGTGCGCACCCTCATTGCCGGTGGCGGCGTGGCGGGGCTGGCAGCCGCACGGGCCCTGCGGCTGCGCGGGCACGACGACTTTGCCCTGCTGGAACTGGAAGGCCAGCCCGGTGGCAACGCCCGCGCCGGTGAGCTGGGCGGCCTGCCTTGCCCGCTGGGCGCGCACTACCTGCCGGTGCCCGGTGACCATGCGCCCCATGTGCAGCACCTGCTGGAGGAACTGGGCGTGCGCCAGCGCGTGGCGGGCCGCTGGGCGTACGACGAGCGCCACCTGTGCCACAGCCCGCAAGAGCGCCTGTACCTCAATGGCCACTGGCAGCCTGGCCTGCTGCCCGTGGCGGATGTGGGCGAACCGACCCTGGCGCAATACCGGCGGTTCGCCCAGTTGGTGCGGCAGGCCCAGGTGCGTTCGTTGTACACGGTTCCTGTACAAAAATGGCCTCTGCCGCTTGATCAGCAGTTGTTGGGTGCTCATGTTTTTTTAAGCTGGCTGGCCCAGCATGGGTTGAACGACCCCTACCTGCGCTGGTACCTGGACTATTGCTGCCGTGACGAGTACGGTGCAGGCACCGACACCGTGTCGGCCTGGGCGGGCATCCATTACTTCGCCAGCCGCCACGGCTTCCACGCCCCCGGCGATGACAGCGCCGATGCCGAGGCCGAGCCGGTGCTCACCTGGCCCGAAGGCAACGGCTGGCTGACCCGCCGACTGGCCGAGCCGCTGGGTGAGCGTCTCCACACCGGGCAGGTGGTGCTGCGCATCGAGCACAGGCGACAGGGTGTGAGTGTGCTGGCGTTCAACACCGCCACCGGCCAGCTTGAGCGCTGGGTGGCCCGGCACTGCATCGTCGCCTTGCCGGTGCTGGTGGCGGCGCGGGTGGTCGTGAACGCTTCGCCACCGGTTCGGCAGATGTTGGCGCAGGCGGCGCAGCACACGCGCTATGCGCCGTGGGTGGTCACGAACTGGCACCTGCGCCAGCCCCTGCACGATGCCGGCGGGGCCGCGCCGGCGTGGGACAACGTGGTTTGCCCCTTGCCGCAGACCGACCCGTCGTTGCACAGCGGGCTGGGCTATGTTGATGCCACGCACCAGCGCCTGTCGCCCACGCGCGGCCCCACCGTGCTGACGCATTACCGCGCTCTGGGTGACGACCCCACGGCACGTCAGGCCTTGCTGACACAACCGTGGACACACTGGCGCGACCTGACGCTGGCCGAGCTGGCCGCCCCCCACCCCGACCTGGCCCGCCAGACCACCCAGGTCAGCGTGGCCCGCTACGGACACGCCATGGCCATGCCCGTGCCTGGCATGATGAGTAAAATTGCCATCCACCGCTCGTTATTGACGGATTTGTTGCTATCGAGTTCTTCAGCGCTGTCATTCGCACACAGCGATTGGGTGGGCTACTCGGTGTTTGAAGAGGCGTTCACGCTCGGGCACCTCGCGGGCAGTGGCCGGGCGGTGTGACGCAGGGTTGAACATGCGAGCGTTGCTGCCCGATTGACCTCGTGCGCACGCGGCGCTTCGGGCGCCGGGGCGTGCAGGGCCACACGCAACGGGTATGCTGCCTGTCTGATCAAGGCGAAGGAAACATTCAACCATGATGAACGTACTGCTGTTTGTGGCCGGTCTGGTCGCGTTGGTGGCGGGGGCCAACCTGCTGGTGCGCGGCGCAGGCAAGCTGGCCTTGTCGCTGGGCATTTCACCCCTGGTGGTTGGCCTGACGGTGGTGGCCTTCGGCACCAGCGCGCCAGAGGTGGCGGTGTCTGTCGCATCGGTGCTGGAGGGCAAGACCGACATGGCCGTGGGCAATGTGGTGGGCAGCAACATTTTCAATGTGCTGTTCATCCTGGGGGTCAGCGCGCTCATCGTGCCGCTGGTGGTCAATCGGCAGCTCATCCGGCAGGAGGTCCCTTTCATGGTCGGCATCTCGCTGTTGATGGTGTGGCTGGTGCACGACGGCCTGCTGGCCCAGTGGGAGGCAGGCCTGCTGCTGGCATTGATGGTGGGCTACACCGGGTTTCTGGTGGTGCAGTCGCGGCGGGAAAGCGCGGCTGTGGCGGCAGCGGATGATGAGCTTGCCGGGGAGCTTGAACCGCTGGTCCAAGGTGCATGGGACGCCAGGCTTCCCGCTCAACTGGCGCTGATTGCTGTGGGCCTGGCGCTGCTCGTGGTGGGGTCAGACTGGCTGGTGACCGCTGCCGTGGCGTTTGCCAAGGCGCTGGGCGTGAGCGACGTGGTCATTGCCCTCACCATCGTGGCAGCGGGCACGTCCATGCCGGAGGTGGCCACGTCGATCACTGCGGCCATCAAGGGCGAGCGCGACATGGCGGTGGGCAACGTGGTGGGCAGCAACATCTTCAACATCCTGGGGTGTCTGGGTATCAGCGGTCTGGTGGCCAGTGGCGCGGGCCTCACGGTGGCACCTTCGCTGCTGGCGCTGGATGTCTGGGTCATGCTGGCGGTGGCCGTGGCCTGCCTGCCCATGTTCGCCACAGGCGGCGAAATTGCCCGCTGGGAAGGTGGTGTGTTTGCCGGGTACTACGTGGCCTACGTCAGCTACCTCATTCTGGCCGCGCAACAGCACGAAGCCCTGCAAACGTTCAGCTACGTGATGTGGGCATTCGTGCTGCCCCTGACGGTGATCACGCTGGCCGTGTCGGTGGTCAAGTCGCGGCGGGGGTGAGGACGGCTGCGCTGGCCTGGCCTCAGCGCAGATGCTTCCCGCGTTTGCCCGCAAACATCTGTGCCACGCTCATGTCCCGTGGGCCGGGGTGGAGGGTGAAGGTTTGGCCGGCCTCGATCGTCCCAGGGCGGGTCACGGACAGGTAGAAGCCGCTGCAGCCCGCCTCAGCCATGCGGCGCCCGGCTTGGGCAAACCCCATGACGATGTTGAATTTGTAGCAGGGCTGGCGCGGCTCGGTGACGCGCAGGGTGCAGTCGGGGAAGTGCAGTTCATCCCCTATCCACACCTCGGTCTCCAGCAGGCCGCTGATGCTCAGGTTCTCGCCCACAAAACCGAACGGCAGGGCGCGCTCGGCCAGGGGCACGTCGTGTGCCCTGCGCTCGGCTTGCCAGAAGGGCAAGTGTTCACTGGGGTAGGCGTACACCGCCTTGGTCAGGCCGCCATGCACGGTGGGGTCGGCCTGTTCGTCACCGGCCAGGCCCAGCGGGTTGACCGCAACGGGGCCTTCCCTGGCCGATTTGCCGATGGCAGTGACCACCCTTCGGCCTTCCATCAGTCGCCCCAGGGCGGTGCCGGTGTTGACGCTCAACAGCCGGGCGGTTGGCGGGGCACTCATGCCTGGTGGCACTGGGCAGGCGCAGCCATCAGCCGGGTGTGCGTCATCGGGTTTGCGCCATCGGGTTCACGTCAGGTGCGGCAGTACACGCACAGTTTGTTGCCATCGGGGTCGCGGAAATAGCCGCCGTAAAAACCTTCGCCACGTGGGCCCACGTCGCCTTCGTTCTGGCCGCCCAGTGTGATGGCCAGCAGGTGGACCTGGTCCACCACGTCGGTGCTGGGGGCCAACAGGGCCACCATGGTGCCGTTGCCCACAGTGGCGGGGTTGCCGTCAAACGGCTTCAGGATGCCCAGCGAGGGCTTGTCAGCCTCGGTGCCCCAGCCAATGCCGCGCTCGTAGGCCCACAGGCGGTGCTGGTCCAGCAGGGCCAGTACGGGGTCGTAAAACGCGGCGGCGCGGTCAAGGTCGTTGGTGCCCAGGGTGGTGTATCCGATCATGGTGGTCCTCTCGTTTGCGGGTGTGGGTTGTGAATTGCTTGCAATCGCTTGTCAGGCACCTCAGTGTGCCATCAAAGCCTCGATCTCGGTCGCCAGAACAGGCACGCCCCGGGTGGTCAATTCGCACCCTTCGGCGGTGACGATCGCATCGTCTTCGATGCGGATGCCCGTGTGCCAGAAGTGCTCGGGCACCCCCGGCGCTGGGCGCACGTACAGGCCTGGTTCGATGGTCAGCACCATGCCGGGGCGCAGGATGCGGCTGGGCCGGTTGACGATGGTCTCGCCGCTCAGCGGGTCTTTGCGCTCGCTGGTCTGGCCCACCTCGCCGGGCTCCACATAGCTGCCGCAGTCGTGCACGTCCATGCCCAGCCAATGGCCGGTGCGGTGCATGTAGAACTGAAAGTAGGCGCGGCTGGCGATCACGTCGTCCACCGTGCCCACCTTGTTGCGGTCCAGCAGACCCACGTCCAGCATGCCCTGGGCCAGTACCTTCACGGTGGCATCGTGCGGGTCGGTGAAGCGAGCCCCCGCCCGTGTGGCGGCAATGGCCGCTTCCTGCGAGGCCAGCACCAGGTCGTACAGCGTGCGCTGCGGGCCGCTGAAGCGCCCGTTGGCCGGGAATGTACGGGTGATGTCCGATGCATAGCCGTCCAGCTCGCAGCCTGCGTCAATCAACACCAATTCGCCATCGCGCACCGGGGCCGCGTCGGCCCGGTAATGCAGCACACAGGCGTTGGCGCCCGCAGCCACGATGCTGCCGTAAGCCGGGTGCTGGCTGCCGTGGCGGCGGAACTCGTGCAGCAGCTCGGCATCCAGGTGGTATTCGCGCACATCCTGCCCGGCACGCAGCAGCCGCGCGCAGGTTTGCATGGCCCGCACGTGGGCCTGGGCGCTGATCTGCGCCGCGCGGCGCATGGTGTCCAACTCGTGCGCGTCTTTCACCAGGCGCATCTCGTCCAGCAGGCTGCACAGGTCGCGCTGGGTGTCGGGGCACAGTGCGCCAAAGCGCACGCGGGCGCGCACCTGCTGCAGCCAGCCTTCCAGCTGCGTTTCCAGTCCGGCGTGGGTTGCAAATGGCGTCCAGACAGTCTGGCGGTTTTCCAGCAGTTTGGGCAGTTGGCTCGCCAGCTCGCTCACGGGCAGGGCGGCATCCACACCCAGCGCCATGGGGGCGGCTTGCGGGCCCAGCCTGATGCCGTCCCAGATTTCGCGCGTGGCGTCTTTGGGCTGGCAAAACAGCGTGGTGTGCCCTTCTGCGGTGATCACCAGCCACGCGTTGGGCTCGGCAAAACCACTCAGGTAATAAAAATAGCTGTCATGCCGATAGGCGTGGTCGTTATCGCGGTTGCGCGGGCGCTCGGGTGCGGTGGGAAACAGGGCAATGCCACCCGGCCCCAGTTGCGCGGCCAGCCGGGCGCGGCGGCGGGCGTACAGGTCGGCAGGGTGAATCAATGCTTCTGCGGGCGGCATGGGTGGGCTGTGGGGTGAGGTCTGCGTCATGTGTGCAGCGTACCGCAAGTTGCGTTCAGCTCGGCCAGCCGCTCCGGCGTGCCCACATCGGTCCAGGGGCCGGTGTACAGCTCGGCGGTCACGCGGCCTGCGTCCATGGCTCTGCGCAACAGCGGGGCCAACGGCGCGCAGATGCCTGCCGGGTTGCCAAACGGAATGCTGCACCAGGGTGCGCCAAACAGCTCGGCGCGGTACAGGCCGATGGTGCTGTAGGTGTAGCGCGGGGGCCCGCCGCTTGGCAGTGGCGCTGCTGCCTTGGGCAGGTTGAGCGCCAGCCCGGTGTCTGACAGGCCGAAGTCCCCGGCTGGGTTGTGTGGCGGGTTGGGCACCAGCCACAGGTGGGCCAGAGCAGTGCCGGCCCTGAAGCGGTCGACGCTGGCCTGTGTGAAGGTAAACCCTGGCACAAATACATCACCGGCCACCACCCAGAACACATCCTGCGGCCCGGGTGGTTGCTGTGCACCCAACAGGGGCAATGCGCGGGCAATGCCACCGGCCGTTTCCAGCGCCCCGCCAAAGTCAGCCTGTTCGTGCGAAAAGCGCACGTCAATTTGACAGGCGTCAGGCGACAAGGCTGTGTGGCTTGAAATTGATAGCGAAGAATGATGATTAAAAAAGCGCTGGCGATCAAAAAAACTTGAAATCTGCTCCCCCAGCCACGCCGTGTTAACCACCAGGTGCCTGCAGCCACCCGCTACCAGCGCCTGTGCATGCCAGGCCAGCAGCGGCTGACCGCGCACGGTCAGCAAGGGTTTGGGGCAGGTGTCGGTCAGCGGGCGCATGCGCTCGCCGCGCCCGGCTGCCAGCAGCATGGCGGGTGCGGTCATGGGGTCTCCGGCGCGGTCAGTTGGGTGGAGGTCAGGTCGCCCGCTGGTGCGTGGCCCGGCAGCCCGCGCTTGAGCGCATGCTGGCTGCAGTGGGCGGGTGCAAACAAGGCCAGCAGCCGGGTCAGCAGCGCCTTGGCTCGGTTGCTGTGGTCGGCCCCTACGTTGCACACGTAAACATCCAGTGTCACCTGCCTGCTTTCGGGCCAGGTGTGGACGCACAGGTGGCTTTCGGCCAGCAGCAGGGTGGCGGTGACACCACCAGGGCCACCCGCCAGGGGCGGGAAAGTGTGCAGCAGCCGCCCCACCACCGTCAGCCCTACTTCGTGTACCGCTGCCTCGCAGGCGTTGCCCAGCCGGTGGGCATCGGTCAGCCAGTGCATTGCGCATTGGCAGTCATACAAATCAGCGGTCAGGTGCAGGCCTTGCATGCGGCAACTGTAGAGCAAAAAAAGGCCACCCCGTGGGTGGCCTGTATCGAATGATGCGAAATGCCTGTCGGCGTGTTCGCCGCAGAGCTTTACTTCAGGCTGATCTTGAACGCACCTGCCGCACATGTGGCTGAATAGGTGTACTTGAGATTTGCGGCGCCGGCGACACCGCTCTGGCCGGCCAGCACTTGGCTCAACGACGTGTTGCCAGCTTCGCAAGAGCCACCAGCAATACCTTCAACGCAATAACTGAGATTCAACGGCACTGTGAAGCCTTGAGCCGTGACGCTACCCGTCACCGTCACGCCGCAAGTGCCACTGCCGCCGCCTGCCCCCGAATTCCCTACCACGATACCCGTTGTGCTGTATGCCAGCGTCATGTTGGAGCCGGAGTTCTTGAGGGCCTGGTTGATCAATGTGTTGAATTGACTGAAATCAGCCGTGCTCTTTGCGAAATCAGCATTGGTGATAGTCGCCAGTGTCTGACCCGCGTTGTCTTTCAAGTACTGTGACAAACCTTTCAGTACTTCACCGTAGCTGTTAACGCTACCTGTGACACTTGGCAAGGTAGTTGCCAAATTGATGTTGGAGAGACCGAATTGTGCGGCTACTTTTTGAGCTTGGGCGTTGAACGCAGCTGTCGTCGCAGGGCTCCCGCCAAATGCAGCGCTGAACGCCATGGTCGTGAGCGGCGTCGCAACCCCTGTCACAGTTCCGCCCGCAGCCGAGACCATCACCTTCAGGGGTGTATCCAGCGCTTTGGTGGCATTGGTTGCTTCGTCGGTGTAGCTGCCGCCTGTGATTTCGATGATCAGATCGCCTTTGCAGGCTGTTGCCAAGCTGTAGGTGCCATTTGATGTTGTCGTGGTCTCCCCGCAATTGCTGCCATCAGGCTTTTTGGCAGTTACTTTCGCGCCATTGACAGGTCCCTTGACAGCTGAGCCCGTGATGGTTGTATCTGTGCTCGGTGCAGGTGCAGGTGCAGGTGCAGGTGCGGGTGCAGGTGCGGGTGCAGGTGCGGGTGGGGTTGCTGGGTCGTCGCCGCCACCACAGCCGGACAAACCCAGGGCGACAGTAGTGGCAAACAAACTGCTGAGCAAGAGACGATTCATGTGAACTCCCGGTTAGGCGTTGAAGTGGACAAACGACAGGGCATGACAGGCTGGCCCCAAATACGAGGCTCAATGTCTGGGGGCCAACCCGGCACGAACGTAAAATCAAGCATCCGTCCGTGGCGCCTTGATTTTCTTTCAGCAGCGCGTCGATTGTCTATTGCTAATTTCTAGAGTTTATGAACCCCTCCCATTCAATCGACATGGCCAACGCCATCCGCGCCCTGACCATGGACGCCGTGCAGGCCGCCAACTCCGGCCACCCCGGCGCCCCCATGGGCATGGCCGACATGGCGGTAGCGCTGTGGGGCTGCCACCTGCGCCACAACCCGGCCAACCCAGCCTGGGCCAACCGAGACCGCTTCGTACTGTCCAACGGCCACGGGTCGATGCTGATCTATTCGCTGCTGCACCTCACGGGCTACAAGCTGCCGATCGAGGAGCTGAAGGCTTTCCGCCAATTGCACAGCAAAACCGCCGGTCACCCTGAAGTGGGCATCACCCCCGGTGTGGAAACCACCACTGGCCCGCTGGGCCAAGGCATCACCAATGCCGTGGGCATGGCGCTGGCTGAAAAACTGCTGGCGGCCGAGTTCAACAGGGACGGTCACGCCGTGGTGGACCACCGCACCTACGTGTTCCTGGGCGACGGCTGCCTGATGGAAGGCATCAGCCACGAAGCCGTGGCCCTGGCCGGTGCCTGGAAGCTGAACAAATTGATCGCGCTCTACGACGACAACGGTATTTCCATTGATGGCCAAGTGGCCCCCTGGTTCATCGACGACACGCCGGGTCGCTTCCGCGCCTGTGGCTGGAACGTGATCGGCCCGGTGGACGGCCATGATGCTGATGCCGTGGACGCGGCCATTGCCCAGGCCAAGTCCTGCACCGATAAGCCCACGCTGGTGGTCTGCAAGACCCACATCGGCAAAGGCAGCCCCAACCGCGCCAACACCGCCAAGGCCCACGGCGAGCCACTGGGTGCGGAGGAAATCAAGCTCACCCGCGAGGCATTGAACTGGCCGCACGCACCGTTTGTGATCCCGAAGCCCGTGTATGCCGCGTGGGATGCCAAGGCCGCTGGCAAGGCCGCAGAAAAAGCCTGGAACGACCAGTTTGCCGCGTACAAGAAAGCCCACCCAGCGCTGGCCAAAGAATTCGTGCGCCGCATGAAAGGCGAACTGCCCGGCAACTTCCACCAAGTGGTGCTGGACACGGTGGTGGCCGCGCACACCAAGGCTGAAACCGTGGCCAGCCGCAAGGCCAGCCAGCTGGCGCTGGAAGCCTTCACCGCCGCCTTCCCCGAACTGCTGGGCGGCAGTGCCGACCTGACCGGATCCAACCTGACCAACACCAAAGCCACGCCCAACTTGCGGGTGGATGCTGCTGGCGCCGTGGTGAAGAACGAGGCCGGCGTGGTGGGCCGTCACATCAACTACGGCGTGCGCGAGTTCGGCATGGCCGCCATCATGAACGGTGTGGCGTTGCACGGTGGGTACATCCCTTACGGCGGCACCTTCCTGACGTTCAGCGACTACAGCCGCAATGCCATCCGCATGGCTGCACTGATGAAGCAGCGTGTGGTGCATGTGTTCACGCACGATTCCATCGGTCTGGGTGAAGACGGTCCGACGCACCAGTCCATCGAGCATGCCGCGTCCTTGCGCCTCATCCCCAACCTGGACGTGTGGCGTCCCGCCGACACGGCCGAAACCGCTGTGGCCTGGGCCGTGGCATTGCAAAACGCCGATAAACCCACCGCACTGCTGCTCAGCCGCCAGAACCTGCCGTATGCACCCAAGGGCGACAGCAAAGAAGCGGCAGATGCCTGTGGACTGGAAAGCATCAACAAAGGTGCCTATGTGCTGGCCGAGCCAACCGAGGTGGGCCTGAAGAAGAAGGCCAAGGCGGTCATCATTGCCACGGGCTCAGAAGTGCAGCTGGCACTCAAGGCGCAGGCCCTGCTGGCTGAACAGAAGGTGCCGGTGCGCGTGGTGTCCATGCCCAGCACCACCACCTTCGACCGCCAGAGTGCTGACTACAAGGCAGCTGTGTTGCCCAAAGGGCTGCCTCGCATTGCGGTCGAAATGGGCAGCACAGACGGCTGGTGGAAGTACGGTTGTGCCGCCGTGGTCGGCATCGACACCTACGGCGAGTCGGCCCCCGCCCCCGTGCTGTTCCAGCATTTCGGCTTCACGCCCGAGAACGTGGCCGATGTGGTGAAGCACGTCTTGCAAAAGTGATTCTCTGAAACGATAGCATCGAGTTTATACATATAAAGCGATAGATGCTTTTTGTTTTGTATTTCAGCCATGCCCCGCATCGAAAGCGTTGATATTGGGGTAGGTTGAATCTGCCGACGGTATTGAACGGCTGTAGGCTCGTCGACCTTTGCAGTCAGCGACCTGCGAGAGCCCACTTGCCAGACCAATTCGCTGTTCGGTGAAGGCAAGCAGGGGCATCCTGCGAGGTGTTCAACCTGGCTCTTTGCACGGCAAGCAACAGAACTTTGCAAGCCAGACAGCGGTCCATGCTAAAAAGCGGCATGGGCCGTTTTTATTTGTCTGTGTCATTGCGCCGTTCGTTGCCAGTCACGCGTTGGGGCGGGGCTGCTCTGGTGTGTCTCGTTCACCTGTTGGCCGGGTCCGGGGTGCATGCCGCAGGCCCCCCGGTGGGCCTGCTGGTGCAACTCAAGCCAGGCGTTGTGCCGACTGAGGCCGATGTTGTGCCACCCCTTGCGATGCGTGACACGCCCCAGGCGGTGCAGGAGCGTGCCCATGCCCGATGGCAGCGCCAGCATGCTGCCACGGTGCGCCACTTTGACCAGGTGGCCCGCCAGGCGGGCGTGGCCTATGTGGCTGCGGGCTCGGCGGGCGAGGCGCTCAGGGTGGACGTGACCCCGGGCACCGACTCGGCTGCTCTGGACAACCTCGCCAGGCGGCTGCGCCTGCACCCTGACGTGGCCGAGGTGCTGCCCAACGAGCGGCTGCGCCGCAGGGCTGTGGTGCCGACCGATCCGCAGTTTGCACGGCAGTGGCACTTGTTGGCACCGTCTGCCTATGCTGGCGCGGTTAACGCTACAGCTGGCTGGACGCGCACCACCGGCGCGAACGCACCGGTCACGGTGGCGGTGGTGGACACCGGGGTGCGCTTTGACCACCCCGATTTGTCGGGCAAGTTGTTGGCCGGGTATGACTTTGTGAGTGAGGTGGACTACGCCAACGATGGCGATGGCCGCGACGCCGATGCCAGCGACCCGGGCGACTGGCTGACAGCCAGCGAAGCCGACACCGCCACTTTCCGGGGTTGCGACCCGGAAGACAGCTCGTGGCACGGCACGGCCATTGCCGGCGTGATCGCCGCAGGGGCCAACAACGGCGTGGGTGTGACGGGCTTGCATTGGGGTGCCAGGGTCGTGCCTGTCAGGGTGGCAGCCAAATGCGGTGCGGTGCTGAGCGATTTGCTGGACGGTGTGCGTTGGGCTGCGGGTCTGCCTGTGGCGGGGGTGCCGGCCAACCCGCATCCGGCCAAGGTCATCAACCTGAGTTACGGGGGCGATGGGGCCTGCAACACGGCTTACCAGAGCACGATCGATGCCGTCAGTGCTGCAGGCGCGCTGGTGGTGGTGGCTGCAGGCAATGCGGGGGCGCCGGTGACCCGCCCTGCCGATTGCCGGGGGGTGCTGGCCGTCACCGCCGTGCGGGGCGACGGTGCCAAGGCCAGCTATGGCAGCTACGGCCCCACGGTGGGCCTGGCCGCGCCCGGTGGGTCGGGATTTGCCGGCTCAGATGAAGGCATCTACACCACGCTGAATGCGGGGCGGCGCAGCCCGACCACGGCGAGCTATGGCTACATGGTGGGCACCAGTTTCTCGGCGCCGTTGGCCGCCGGTGCTGCGGCGCTGGCGCTGTCGGTGCAACCGGGCTTGTCGGGAGCCGCACTGTCGCAGCTGCTGACGACGCATGCACGCCCCCATACCCAGCAGCCACAGCTGGCCGCCTGCAGCCCCACGGCGTGGAGTCAGGGCAGTTGCAACTGCACCTCGCAAACCTGCGGCAGCGGGTTGCTCGACGTGGATTTGGTGTTGGCGGCAGCGCAGGTCGCGCAGCCGGGTACGTCACCAGGGACGCCGGTCACACCTCCGGTGGTGACGCCCACGCCATCGGACGGCGGAGGTGGCAGCATGGGCTGGGCGTGGGGTGTGGGTCTGTGGTTGTGGCTGTGGGCGGTCCGCCGCCATGCCGTCAATTGCAGGGCTGCAGGGTCTTGTTCCTGAGCAAATCGGTCGGCAGGCGGCTGATGGCCTGCTCGAAACTGGACCGCAGTGCATCGGTGGCTTCGGGCAGCTTGACGGTGTACACGGTGGCTTCAGGGCGCTCGACGACCACTTTCGCACCTTTGACGCCAGCCTTCGTCACGTCTTTAAGGGCTTGCTGGGCCCCGGCTTCGGTCGAGTAGGTGCCCAGTGCGAGGCCGGGTTGCAGCGCGGCGGCCGATACATCGCGGTACTCCACCTGCATCTGGCGCAGTTCGGCTTTGCGAGTGGCCAGGGCATCGGCGCTGGCATATTTGCCGCTGTAGACGATCCAGCGGGCAGGCTGCACGGCGGTGCTGACATCCCAAGCATTGTCCGCCAGCTTGCCCTTGAGTTCCTCGCGCAGGCTGGCAAACTGCCTGTCGTTGAGGTTGCTGGCCAACTGCAGGCAGCGTGTGACCACAGCAGGGGGTGCCGTTGCAAGCGTCGGGGTGGGGGCATCGGTTGGCGAAGATGCGGTGGTGGCGTTGCCATCGTTGCCCGGGTTGGCGGGAGTGTTCGTGGATGTGTGGGCCGATGTGTTGTTTTGGGGCTGCTGTGGCTCGGTCGGTCCTGCCGGGGGCTGCGGCGGTTTGGGTTCGCGGATGATGCGGATCTGCTCGGGCCGGAGCTGTTGGGCCATCCGGTTGGGCTCGGTCTGTGGCCAAGGTGGCGGCAGCAGGCCGAACTGGTGGAGCCAGCCGTGGGTCCATGCCAGGTAAATGGCATTGGCAAGCACCAGTGATGTGGCCAGACCCTTCAGCATCCGTGGCCACCTTGTGTGGGGCTGGGCGCTGGCCGGACACTGACTTCCGCGCTGGTGACGAGTCTCACGCCAGCGTCGGTGCGTACCCGCAATGCGCCCGATGCATCCACCCCGTCGCCGGTGCCATGCGTGCTGTCTGAGAGCACCAGTGGCCGGCGGTACAAGGCATCCCGCGCAACAAAGCGCTGCGCAAACGGGGCAAAACCTTGCTGCTCGAAGACCAACAGGTCAGACATCAGGGCGGGCATCAAGCCGGTCAGGGCATCGGCCGCATCGACGGGCGCATGCGCCGCCAAGCCTGTGGCGGGGGCGGGTGGCAGGGTGTGGCCGTTGGCCGGCGTCTGTGAAGGTGTGGCTGCCTGGGCCAGCCCCGACACGGCTGGTGGCGCGATGTTGATACCGATACCCATGACCGCATAGCGACTGCCACCCGCCAAAGCTGTTTCGACCAGGATACCGGCCAATTTGTGTCCGTCGATCCACAGATCGTTCGGCCATTTGAGGGTGATGGCTGGGCCCGATGCTCTGCCAGCCTGCCGGTGTGCGTCCAGCAGAGCAGACAGGCTCTCGGCCACGCTCACGCCCACCGCCAGTGACAGACCAGACCAGTCCGCCGGGCGCAAGGGCAGCCCGATGGAAAACGTGAGGCTGGCCCCCGGCGTGCTGTGCCAGCTCTTGCCCATCCGCCCGCGACCGGCTGTCTGGTCCAGCGCGACGAGCAGTGCCGGCTCCGTCTGGCCCTGACGGGCGCGGCGCATCAGCTCGGAGTTGGTCGAATCGATGGCATCCACCACCTCCAGCGACAGGGAGCCCAACGCTGGTTGCTGCGCGAGCATGGGCTGCAGAATGGGCCACAGCGCTTCGCAAGCGCCGTTCAGGCGCGCCCATAGCGCCTGCCTGTTCACGTCGGGTGGGGTGATGGTTGCCCTCATTCAGGTGGCGGGTCAGGAGGCGCTGGCCCGCTTCTGCCTGGCTGACCGCGTGGTCTTGCGCGTGGCCAGCAGGGTGCCCGTGCAATTGGCGTGGCCACACCAGCAGGGGTACTGCGCCTTGAGTTTCGGCGTCAAGCGTTCGTCGATGACCAGACCGTAGTTGTAGAACAACTCTTCGCCGGCGCGTATGTCGCGCACCGCATCGATGAACACGCGGTTGCCTTCCTGTTTGGCTTCGCAGTTGGGGTTGCAGCTGTGGTTGATCCAGCGTGAGCTGTTGCCACCCACCTTGGCATCGATCACCTGCTCGGCGCTGATGTGGAAGTAGAACGTGTGGTTCGGGTCGGCAGGGTCGTGGGGGTGGCGTGCGAGCGCTTCTTGCCACGAGATGATCTCGCCGGTGTATTCGATCAGGCGTTCGCCGGCAGGGATGTCGACCACCGCATACACCCCTTTGCCATGCACGCCCGAGCGGCGTACCTGTATGCGGCGGGCGGGCTGGGTTCTAGGGAGGGCTGCTGGTGACACGCTTGAAAAATTTGGTAAGGTTTTGTCATGCATGTGCGCGCCTGCGCACACCCACCAGCGCGCCCGTGTGCGCGCATGAGACGAATTGTAGAGATGAAATCAGACAGTACTTCTGCCAAAACGCTGGTCATTGCCGAGAAGCCTTCCGTGGCCCAGGACATCGTGCGTGCTCTCACACCTGTGAGCGGCAAGTTTGACAAGCACGACGACCATTTCGAGAACGACGCCTATGTGGTGTCGTCCGCCGTGGGCCACCTGGTGGAAATCGCTGCGCCAGAGGAGTTCGATGTCAAGCGCGGCAAATGGAGCTTTGCCCACCTGCCGGTCCTGCCGCCCTTCTTTGACCTGAAACCGATCGACAAGACCAAGGCGCGGCTGAGTGCCGTCGTGAAGCTGGCCAAGCGCAAGGACGTGGGTACCCTGGTCAACGCCTGTGACGCGGGCCGAGAGGGAGAGCTGATTTTTCGCCTGATCGAGCAGTATGCGGGTGGCAAGAAGCCCCTGGGCAAGCCCGTCAAGCGCTTGTGGCTGCAGTCCATGACGCCACAGGCCATCCGTGACGGATTCGAGCACCTGCGCACGGACGAACAGATGCGTCCGCTGGCCGATGCCGCCCGCAGCCGCTCCGAGGCGGACTGGCTGGTTGGCATCAACGGCACGCGTGCCATGACGGCCTTCAACAGCCGCGATGGTGGCTTCTTCCTCACCACCGTGGGCCGGGTGCAGACCCCCACGCTGGCCGTGGTGGTGGAGCGTGAGGAAAAAATCCGAAAGTTTGTCAGCCGGGACTATTGGGAGGTGCATGCCAGCTTCCAGGCTCAGGCGGGTGAGTACCCGGCCAAGTGGTTTGACCCCGCTTTCAAGAAGGTCACAGGCGACGGTGCCGACCCCGAGCAACGCGCCGACCGCGTGTGGGCCGAAGCCGCTGCGCGCGCCATTGCCGACGCCTCGCGTCTGCAACCGGCCCGCGTGAGCGAGGAAAGCAAGCCCACCACGCAGGCCAGCGGCCTGTTGTATGACCTGACCAGCCTGCAGCGCGAGGCCAACGGGCGTTTTGGTTTTTCTGCCAAGACCACGCTGGCCCTGGCCCAGAGCCTGTACGAAAAACACAAGGCGCTGACCTACCCCCGTACCGACAGCCGTGCGTTGCCCGAAGACTATCTGCCCACGGTCCGCCAGACCTTCGAGATGCTGGCCGACAGTGGCATGAACCACTTGGCACCCCATGCGCTGGTCGCGCTGAACAATGGCTACATCAAGCCGATCAAGCGGGTGTTCGACAACAGCAAGGTGAGCGACCACTTTGCCATCATCCCCACGCTGCAAGCGCCCAGCGGCCTGTCCGAGGCCGAGCAAAAACTGTACGACCTGGTGGTGCGCCGCTTCCTGGCGGTGTTCTTCCCGCCGGCCGAGTTCACCGTCACCACCCGCATCACCACGGTGCTGAACGCAGGCCAGGAGTTCAACTTCAAGACCGAAGGCAAGGTGCTGGTCAAGCCAGGCTGGATGGCCGTGTACGGCAAGGAAGCCGCCGAGGACGTGGAAGGCGCGAAAGAGGGCGACAAGGGCCAGAACCTGGTGGCGGTGCAGCCGGGCGAAATCGTGCGCAACCTGCATGCCGACGCCAAGGGCCTGAAGACCAAGCCACCCGCCCGTTATTCCGAAGCCACGCTGCTGGGGGCCATGGAAGGCGCCGGCAAGCTGGTGGAAGACGACGAACTGCGCGAGGCCATGCAGGAAAAAGGCCTGGGCACACCCGCCACCCGCGCCGCCATCATCGAGGGCTTGCTGACAGAGAAGTACATGCTGCGCGAAGGGCGTGAGCTGATTCCCACGGCCAAAGCCTTCCAGCTGATGACCTTGCTGCGCGGCCTGGCGGTGGAAGAACTGTCCCGACCCGAACTGACGGGCGATTGGGAGCACAAGTTGTCGCTGATGGAGCGCGGCCAACTGAGCCGCGAGGCCTTCATGCGCGACATCGCCGAGATGACGCAGCGCATGGTGCAAAAAGCCAAAGAGTACGACCGTGACACCGTGCCGGGCGACTATGCCACCTTGTCCACGCCTTGCCCCAACTGTGGTGGCGTGGTCAAGGAGAACTACCGTCGGTTTGCCTGTACGGGAGCAGACGGCCAGGGTGAGGGCTGCGGCTTCTCGTTCACCAAGTCGCCTGCCGGACGTACTTTTGAAACGGTCGAGGCCGAGGCCTTTCTGCGGGACCGCCACATTGGCCCGCTGGAGGGCTTTCGTTCCAAGGCCGGCTGGCCGTTTGTGGCCGAGATGGCGCTCAAATACAGCGACGACGACAAGAACTGGAAGCTGGAGTTCGACTTCGGTGACGACAAAGCCGACGACGAGACGGGCGAACTGGTGGACTTTGCCGACAGCGCATCGCTCGGGGCCTGTCCCAAGTGCGGCGGGGCGGTGCATGCCCATGGCAGCAATTACGTGTGTGAACGTGCGGTGCCTACCGCCGCGCAGCCGACGCCCAGCTGCGACTTCAAGAGTGGTCAGGTCATCCTGCAGCAGACCATTGCGCCGGAGCAGATGCGCAAGTTGCTGGCCGATGGCAAGACCGATCTGCTGGACAAGTTCGTCTCCAACAAGACGCGACGTGCGTTCAAGGCCTTTCTGGTGTGGGATGCCAAGGCAGGCAAAGTGGGCTTCGAGTTCGAAGCACGGGAGAGCAAGTTCCCGCCGCGCAAGGCCGCTGGTGGGGCAGGCAGCGGTGCCGTGGCAGCAGCCAAAACGCCTGCCGCCCGCAAGACGGTGCGCAAGACCCGATCTGCGGGTGCATGACGCCAGGGTTCAGCTGACTTGCAAAAATGATGGCTGCAAACCTATATAAATAAAGCGATAGACCGCTTTATTTTGATGATTTTATGAGCATCGCCGCTTCACTCGACGGTCGGTTTGGTGCGGTTGGGGAAGCGGACGCCCACGCG
Source organism: Comamonadaceae bacterium UBA2334 (assembly GCA_002344885.1). Classification (GTDB taxonomy): domain Bacteria; phylum Pseudomonadota; class Gammaproteobacteria; order Burkholderiales; family Burkholderiaceae_C; genus UBA2334. The sequence continues at coordinate 6,256 of DDUQ01000120.1, read as the reverse complement.
CAGGCCCGGCGGTTCGCGGCCGGGGTGGGCATCTTCCATTTTGAGTTCTGCACCGTGCTGTTGCGCAATTTCGTGGACGATGGCCAGGCCCAGTCCTGAGCCGTCCACGTTGGTGCCCAGTGCCCTGTAAAACGGCTGCAGCACCAGGTCGCGTTCGTTTTCGGGGATGCCGGGGCCGGTGTCTTCCACTTGCAGGATCTGCACGCCGCTGAACGGGTCCACCAACACCCTTGCCGTGACTACTCCGCCGCGTGGGGTGTAGTTGATGGCGTTGTCCACCAGGTTGCGCACCAGTTCGCCCAGCAAGGTCGGGTTGCCGTCCATCAGGCACTCGGGCGGCACGCTTTCGGGCCCGTCGTACCCCAGGTCGATCTGCTTGTCCATGGCGCGGGGGAACGAATCGTGAACGGCCTCGGTCACCAGCCTGGCCAGGTCGATGGAAGCCGTCGGCAAGGTGCGGCCTGTGGTCTCTGCGCGGGCAAGGGACAGGAGCTGGTTGACCGTGTGAGTGGCCCGGATGCTGGACCGGGCGATCAGCTGCAGCGAGCGGTGGATTTCTTCCGATCGGGTTTCGCGCTGCGCCATGTCGGCCTGCATGCGCAGACCTGCCAGCGGCGTTTTGAGCTGGTGTGCCGCATCGGCCAGAAAGCGCTTCTGCGTGGTCAGTGAGGTGGTCAACCGGTCCAGCAGGTCATTGACCGACGAGACGAGCGGTGCCACTTCTTCGGGTACGGCGGTTTCGTCCAGCGGGCTGAGGTCGTCAGGCTTTCGGGCGCGGATGCGCTGCTCCAGATCGTTGAGCGGGCGGATGCCACGCACCAGCGCGAGCCACACCAGCAACACCGCCAGCGGCAGGATGATGAACTGGGGCACCATCACGCCTTTGATGATTTCGGTGGCCAGTGTCGAGCGCTTGGCCAGTGTTTCGGCCACCTGGATGAGCAGCAGGGCATCGTCGTGCCCCGGCGCACGGATCCAGGTGTAGGCAATGCGGACTTCGTCGCCACGTATCGTGTCGCTGCGCAACAGAGTCTTGCCGGGGATGGGCTCTGTTTCGTCGTTGGGCGTCGGAAAGTCGGATTCGCCGCTGACGTGCTCGCCCTTGAGGCCGCGTACCTGGTAGTAAACCAGGTCTGATTCGTCTGCACGCAGGATGTCACGCGCCTGACCCGTCAGGTTGAGCTGGACCTTGTTGCCCTTGACAGACACGAATTGCACGATGGCCTGGAGGTTGTGCTCCAGCGCGCGGTCAAACGGTTTGCCTGCTATGCCTTGCGCCACCCACCAGGTCAGTGCCAGGCTCAGTGGCCACAGTAGCAGCAACGGGGTCAGCATCCAGTCCAGGATTTCCCCGAACAGGCTGCGCTTTTCGCGTTGGAACAGGCCAAACGCCGTCAGGCCGGATGGCGGGTCGTCAGCCTGGGATTTTTTCAAGGCAGTAACCAAGGCCCCGCACGGTAGCGATGCGGATGGGGCCCTTTTCTATTTTTTTGCGAAGGCGGTGGATGTACACCTCGATGGCGTTGTTGCTCACCTCTTCCCCCCATTCGCAGAGCCGCTCCACCAACTGGTCTTTGCTGACCAGCCTGCCCGCACGTTGCAACAGCACTTCGAGCAGGCCCAGCTCGCGGGCGGACAGCTCGACCATCTTGCCGTCGATGGTGGCCACACGGCCGCTCTGGTCGTAGATGAGGGGGCCGTGTTTGATGGTGCTGCTGGCACCGCCCATGCCACGGCGCGACAGCGCCCGCACCCGGGCTTCGAGCTCCTGCAGGCTGAATGGCTTGGCCATGTAGTCGTCTGCCCCGTAGTCCAGTCCCTTGACGCGTTCTTCCACGCTGTCGGCAGCCGTGAGGATGAGCACGGGCAGCGCGGAACCCCGGGCTCGCAAGCGTTTGAGGACTTCGAGACCGTGCATGCGGGGCAAGCCGAGATCGAGGATGAGCAAGTCGAACTCGTTGTTGGTCATCAGTGCAGCATCCGCCTCGCTGCCACTGGCCACATGGTCTACCGCTGCACCGTTGGCACGCAGGGTGCGCAACAGGCCATCGGCCAGCACCTGATCATCCTCTGCTATCAGAATTCGCATCCGTGTCTCCTGTAAGGCAGGTCGTTCAGGCCCGCGTAAGCCACATTCTAGTGACCAGCCAAAGCTGCAAGTGTGGGTTTTCCTGTTTGAGTTGGATCAGGCATTGCGTGGGCGTGCGTTCAGGTGCTGCCCGCATAGGCTTCAAGGCCCAGGTACACAACGGTTGCGATGTCTTTGCCCACTTGCTGCCGGAACTCGGCCTCGGCTTGTGCGACGGCCTGGCCGTAGACCGTGAGCCAGGTCAGACCCAGGGGGGTGAAGGTGATGAGTCGGGCGCGGCGGTCAACAGGATCGGGCTGGGCGGACACCAGTCCCCAGGCGGCGCACTGTTCCACCGCCTGGGCCATGGCCTGTTTGGTCATGTCGGCTTGCTGCGACAGAGCGGTCAACCTGGCCCCGGCAACCGGCAGGTGACGCAAGATGTGCAAGTGCGCCGAGCAAACCTGCTGCCGCTCGGCCAGTCGGGTCAGCGTCAGGGGTGCCAGGGTGTCATGGGCCATCAGGGCGAGCACACGCTGGTCAAACTGCTTGAGTGCCTGGGCCAGCACCCGTCCCAAATGGGTCTGGTGCCAATACGGTTCGGTTGCAGGCGGCTGGGGGGTGCTCATTGGTCAGGCAAATTGACTAAATATTTAATTCTATAAAAGACGATCCTGTTTAGAATCTGTACATCCATCCAGCCTGTATGAAAAACAGGTGCTCATCTGTCGATTACCCTGAAAGGTCGAAACCATGGACGCCGTCACCAAAATCGCCAATCCTGAAAAAGCCAAAGCCCTGCAGGCAGCACTGGCGCAGATCGAAAAACAGTTCGGCAAGGGCACCATCATGCGCCTGGGGGCGGGGGAGGCGATTGAAGACATCCAGGTGGTGTCTACCGGCTCGCTGGGCCTGGATGTGGCCTTGGGTGTCGGTGGCCTGCCGCGTGGCCGTGTGATTGAAATTTACGGCCCAGAGTCCTCAGGCAAAACCACGTTGACATTGCAAGTGGTGGCCGAAATGCAAAAACTCGGCGGCACGTGTGCGTTTGTCGACGCCGAGCATGCCCTCGACATCCAGTACGCCCAGGCACTCGGGGTCAACCTGCAGGACATGCTCATTTCGCAACCCGACACGGGTGAGCAGGCGCTCGAGATCGTGGACAGCCTGGTCCGCTCGGCAGCGGTGGATCTGATCGTGGTGGACTCTGTGGCGGCCCTCACCCCCAAGGCAGAACTGGAAGGCGAAATGGGAGACGCACTGCCCGGCTTGCAGGCGCGCCTGATGAGCCAGGCGTTGCGCAAGCTGACCGCCACCATCAAAAAAGCCAATTGCACCGTGATTTTCATCAACCAGATCCGCATGAAGATCGGCGTGATGTTCGGCAGTCCAGAGACCACAACGGGCGGCAATGCACTGAAGTTCTATTCTTCCGTCAGGCTTGACATCCGCAGGGTGGGTTCCATCAAAAAAGGCGAAGATGTCATCGGCAGCGAAACCAAGGTGAAGGTTGTCAAGAACAAGGTCGCGCCCCCTTTCAAAACCGCCGAATTCGACATCCTGTATGGCCAGGGTATCAGCCGCGAAGGGGAGATCATCGACCTTGCCGTGGCGGCCAACATCATCGAGAAGTCAGGTGCGTGGTACGCCTACCAGGGCGAAAAAATCGGGCAGGGTCGTGACAATGCGCGCGAATTCCTGCGCGAAAACCGGTCGCTGGCATACGAAATAGAAAACAAGGTCCGTCTGTCGCTGGGTGTGCCCATATTGCCGCCACTCGCAGCGCACGATGCTGCATGACTGCCGAGCCTCTTGTGGACGCAGCGTGATGAATGGCAGGCCAGTGGCATCGGCGCGGAACCAAGGCAAACGCAGTGGCGCGTTGCTTTCCCTCAAAGGCCGGGCGCTGAGGCTTCTGTCACAGCGCGAGCACACCCATGCGGAGTTGGCGGCCAAACTCGCGCCGCATTGCGAGTCGCCCGATGAACTGCCGACCCTGCTGGCAGAACTGTCGGCCAAAGGTTGGTTGGACGACAGGCGCGCCATGGACAGCCTGGTGCACCGCCAGGCAGGCCGTTACGGTGCAGCCCGGATCAGGCAGGCTTTACAGGCAAAAGGTGTGTCACCTGACCTGGTTGCCGATGCGTTGTCAGGACTGGCCGACACCGAGTTGGCGCGGGCCACTGCCGTGTGGCGCAAAAAGTTCAGTGCCCCCGCTGAAACGCCCGGCGAGCAGGCCAGGCATATCCGGTTTTTGTTGGCCCGTGGCTTCAGTCCAAGCCTGGTTCGTCAGGTTGTCGCGGGCGCTGCCGAGCACCTGTGTGCCGGCGATGACGAGCCTTGATCCACCGCGGCGGTGGTTGGTGGTGTGTGGCCGGTCAGAGGTTAAACATCAACCGAAGGTTCTGGACGGCTGCACCGCTGGCACCTTTGCCCAGGTTGTCCAGGCGGGCCACCAGCACGGCATGGCGATGGGTTTCGTTGCCAAACACGCGGATTTCCAGCCGGCTGGTGTCGTTCAGCGCGAGTGCATCGAGTTTGCCGTTGGCAGTGGGTGGCTCCACGCTGACCATGCCACCCCAAGCGATGCTCGGTGCATAGTGGTTTGCGTAGGCGTCCTGGATGGCCGCCACCGATACGTTGCCGGGCAGGCTGTCCAAGTGCAGCGGCACCTGCACCAGCATGCCCTGCCTGAAATTGCCCACGGCTGGCACAAACAAAGGGCGTCGCTTCAGCCCGGTCAGCGCCATGATTTCGGGCAGATGCTTGTGCTCCAGGCCCAGGGCATACAGTTCGAAAAGGGGTGCCTGCCCTTGTTCGTATGCGTCGATCATGGCGTTGCCACCACCTGAGTAACCACTGACGCTGGGCAGCACCACCGGATGATCGGTCGGTAGCAGGCCTGCGTCGATCAGCGGCTTGAGCAGGGCAATGGCACCAGTGGCATAACAACCCGGGTTGGCCACGCGTTCGGCTGTTCTGACGGCCTCACGCTGGCCTGGTGACAGTTCCGGAAAGCCATACACCCAACCGGGTGCCACACGATGAGCGGTCGATGCGTCGATGATCCGTGGCCCCGTTGACGAAGCGGCCTTGATCGCATCCACCATGGCTACCGTCTCACGGGCGGCATCGTCATGCAGGCAGAGAATGGTGACATCTGCTTCTGCCAGGAGTGCCCGCTTGGCCTCCGGGTCCTTGCGACGGTCGTGATCGATGCTGAGCGTTTGCACGCCGTCCAGTTGAGCCAGTCGCTGGCGGATCTGAAGTCCGGTGGTGCCTGCTTCGCCGTCGATGAAAACCTTGACCATAATTGTTCCGCTGGGTTGTGGTCCGCCCTGCCGGGCAGAGGAATGTCGTGTAACTTTGACGAAAGTTATGCGCTGCGTCACATGATACAGTGCGCGTTGGTGCGTCAAACGCCCTGAATGTGTAAGTCCGTCCAGCGGTCAGTCACAACAATCGCTGGAGGATCAGGCATGTCTAGCTGACGCGTTCACAGTCGACTCTCGAGAGACCATCCATGAAGATTCATGAGTACCAAGGCAAGGAAATCTTGCGCAGTTTTGGTGTGCCCGTACCCCGTGGCATTCCAGCGTTCACAGTCCAGGAGGCTGTTGAGGCCGCACAGAAGCTCGGTGGTCCGATTTGGGTGGTGAAGGCCCAGATCCATGCCGGCGGCCGCGGCAAAGGCGGCGGTGTCAAGGTGGCCAAGTCGATCGACGATGTGAAGCGTCTGGCGGGTGACATTCTGGGCATGCAGCTCAAGACCCACCAGACCGGCCCTGAAGGCCAGAAGGTTCGTCGCCTCTACATTGAAGACGGCGCTGACATCCAGAAAGAATATTACGTGTCGGTGGTGACCGACCGTGCCACGCAAAAGGTGGCGTTCATTGCTTCCAGCGAAGGCGGCATGGACATCGAGGAAGTGGCCCACTCCACACCCGAAAAAATCATCAAGGTGTTCGTCGACCCCCTCGTTGGGCTGACCGAAGCCCAGGCCAAGGAAATTGCCGATGGCATCGGCATGCCTGCTGACTCCACGGCACAGGCTGCCGACGTGTTCCAGAAACTGTACAAGTGCTACATGGACACCGATGCATCGCTGGTGGAGATCAATCCGTTGAACCGCGACAGCAAAGGCAACATCATTGCCCTGGACGCCAAGTTCAACTTCGACAGCAACGC
>DDUQ01000052.1:14724-22032 GCA_002344885.1 Comamonadaceae bacterium UBA2334 | reverse complement strand
GGCCATCAGGCGCTGCCACAGCGCGGCCTGCCAGGCCTGGCCGGGTGGCAAGGGCAGCCGACGGCCATCACCGGCGATCAGGCAGGCCTGGCCTTCGCCCCAGGCTTGCAGCCAGTCGGGCCGGTAGACCTGGTACTGGTCGAACAGGTCGGCCAGGCGCTGGCACAGCTGCAGCAGGCGCAGCGCAGGCGCGCCCGGCCCCTGCCCTTGCACAAAACCCGCCACCGGCGCATACACCCCGGCCTGCGCCGGATCTGCCAGCAACGCGGGCACGGTTTGCATCAGCCGCCAGGTGAGCGGCACCTTGTCCAGCGGCAACTCCACCGGCACCTCGGCACGCCCCAGCACCTGCCGGCTGGTGCGCCAGAAAAAGCGTGCGGGCAACTCTACGCGCGTGGCGGCGCACACGGTCAAGCCGTTGGCCAGCGCCATCTTCAGCCACTCGGCCACGGCATTGCTCTGGACGATGAACACCTCTTCTTCCAACGGCCCCAGCGGGTGCGCCTGCAACCAGGCCACCACCGTGTCCAGCAGGTTTTCAGCGCGGTGGCTGTGCAGCGCCATGAAGCCGGGGTGAATGGGGGATGCGGTCATGCGTGAGAGCGTAATGAGGTCAGCCAGTCGGCCAAGTCGGCACAGTACAACACACTTGCGTATCAAATCCTGATACCGACGGCACCTGCGGACGTGAGGGGCCAGGGCCAACGGTTGACCCCGCACCACCTTCAGTGAAAACACGCAGGCGACGCGCAGCGAGTTGTTGCAGAATGATTTTTTGCCCCTCCCCACCCCACCCCGCAACCTGTGACCGTCCTTGCCCATTGGGTGCTTGTCGCCGCAGTATCCCTGGCCCTCGCTGGTGTCGGCACATGGCTGGGCGTGCCTGGGCTGGCTGTGGCGGCGCTGGCGGCCTTGGGCGCAGCGGGCGGATACTGGCTGGGACTCGTCGCCATGGTGCGCCCCATGCGGGTACTGGCCGCCAAACTACAGGCACAGACAGAACAGAACCGCGTCGTTCAGTCGTTCCTGGACAACGCCCCCGTGGTCATCACGGTCAAGGGCAAGGATGGCCGGTACCTGGTCGGCAACGCGGAGTTCGCTCGCACCCACGGCGTCGCCGCTCACACGCTGGTTGGCAAGCGCGATGAAGACTTCATGACTGAGGCATCGGCACAGGCCGTCCGGGCATCGGACCAGAAGGTGCTGGCCACGGCCGAGTTGCTGCATTACCAGATCCCCATGCACACCACGCGCGGCTTGCGCCAGATGGAGGCCACCAAGTTTGCGTTGCTGGATGCCGACCGCCAACCGCTCGGCATCGGCCTGGTGGCCTTCGATGTGACCGAGCGCGAAACCAACCACGAAAAATTCCTGCGGGTGTTCCACGCCAGCCCGAACTGGATCGTGATCACCCGACTCTCGGATGGCTGGGTGATCGATGCCAACGAGGGTTTCGAGTTGCTGAGCGGACACACCTGTGCAGAGGCCATCGGTCACCCGATCAGCAAGCTGAACATCTGGGCGCGCCCCGAGCACCGGGTTGACATCGTCGAACGCCTGTTGCGCGACGGCCGTGTGTTCGACTTCAAGACCCAGATGCGCGTCAAAAGTGGTGACATCCGGGACTTTTCGGTCAATGCCGCGCTGGTGGACCTGGAGGGGCAAACCGACGCCCATGCGGTGTGGATTGCACGGGATGTGACCGAAGAACTGGCCCTGCATGAAAAGTTTGTGAAAGCCTTCAGGCTGACGCCGGACTTCATGTCCATCTCGCGTGCGGCAGATGGTTGCTATGTCGAGGTAAACGAAGCGTTCGAACGCTTCACCGGCTACAGCCGACAAGAGGTCATCGGCCGGACATCGGTGGACATCGGGCTGTGGCACAACGCGGATCAACGCAGGGCGCTGATGGAGACCATAGCGCGTGACCATGAGGCGCGTGGGTTCGAGGTGCAGTTGTGCGACCGCAATGGCCGGGTTCGGGAGTGCCTGGGCTACGCGTCTGTTTTCGAGTCACACGGAGAGCGGTACATGATCGCCGTGGTGCGCGACGTGACACAGGCGCGCCAGGCCGAACGCGCCCTGCGCGAGAGTGAAACCCGCTTTGCCAGTCTGTTCGAGTTGTCGCCCGTGCCCACCTCCTACAGCTTTGACACGGACAACTATTCCACGTATTTCCGCAACGCGGCTTTCTACAAAACGTTCGGGCTGGACAGGGCTGCAACCGAACACCTTTCCGCCACCCAACTGGGCCTGTGGGCCAACCCACAGGACGCTGAAACGGCCCAAGAACTGCGCGAGTCCGGGGCTGACATCAACAACTGGGTGGTGCCCATGCGCCGCGCCGATGGGCAGCTTCTTTGGATCGCCACCTTCGCCCGTACGATCCGGGAGCCCCACCGAAAAATGCTGGTGTCTACCTTGGTGGACATCACCGAACAGCGGGTTGCACAGCAAACGGTGGAAGAACTCAACACCACACTCGAGCAGCGCGTGCAGCAGCGCACCGAACAGTTGCAGGCCGCCAACGCCGACCTGTCGCAGGCCTTGCGCACACTGGAACAGGCCCGCGACAGCCTGGTGCAGTCCGAAAAGCTGGCGTCTCTGGGCGCACTGGTGGCGGGTGTCGCACACGAACTCAATACACCCATTGGCAACGGGCTGATGGTCGCCAGCACGTTGAACGAACGCATGCGAGCGTTTGCACAAACGATGAAGCAACCGATGCAACGGTCCACACTGGAGCAGTTCATCAGCGACTGCCAACAGGCCTCGGACCTGCTGCTGCGCAACCTGGGCCGTGCGGCCTCACTGGTCTCCAGCTTCAAGCAAGTGGCCGTTGACCAGACGAGTGAAAAGCGCCGCCAGTTTGAACTGTCAGAACTGGTGGACGAAGTGGTGCTGACCATCAGCCCCACCACCCGGCGTGCAGACTGCACCATTCACACCGACATGGCACCCGACCTGCTGCTCGACAGCTTCCCCGGCCCGTTGATTCAGGTGCTGACCAACCTGATCGACAACGCCGTCAAGCACGGGTTCACGCCCGGTCAGAGCGGCACGGTCACCATCGTGGGGCGGCCGGCAGACAACGGGCGCGTGAGCCTCACGGTGACGGACAACGGGCGTGGGATCGCGCCGGAGCATGTGAAGCATGTGTTCGACCCGTTTTTCACCACACGCCTTGGCCAGGGCGGGTCGGGACTGGGCTTGCACATCGTGCACAACATCGTCACCAGCATGCTCGGCGGTCAGATCGACATCCACACCGAAGTGGGTGTGGGCACGGTCTTCACGCTGACGCTGCCGGTCACTGCGCCGGACGCGCGCCCTTGAGGCGCTGCAGCGCCGGCCCCAGCACCTTCGTCGCCAGCGGAATCAGCACCAGGCCAATGGCCAACCCCAACACGCCATCCAGCATCGCCCCCACCGCCCAGGCGACGAAGCCCGCTGCGGCAGGCACCGCCTGGCCTGCAGCCTCCGCCAGATGGTGAATCGCCAGGTAGGGCGCTGCCCAAACGTGCGTCACCTCCAGCCCATGGAGCACGATGGAGCCGCCCACCCACAGCATGGCCGCCGTGCCCACCACGGACAGCACCTGCATCAACACCGGCATGAACCACACCAGGCCTGTGCCGAACCGGCGCGTGGCGGCCCAACGGGCGGTGCGGGCCAGGTGCAAGCCGATGTCGTCCAGCTTCACCAGCACCGCCACCCCGCCATACACCAGCGCAGTCATGCCGACACCAATGAGCGCCAGAGTGGCGGTCTGTGCCCACAGGCTCCCGCCGGCAACCGTGCTGAGCGCGATGGCCATGATTTCGGCCGAGAGGATGAAGTCCGTCTTCACCGCGCCGCTCACCTTGGTTTCTTCCAGGTGGGCAGGGTCATGCCCCTGCCCCGAGGGCTCCGCCTCGTAATCGCCATGCGGGGCCCAGGCGTGGTAGACCTTTTCGGCCCCTTCAAAACACAGGTAGGCACCGCCCAGCATCAGCAAGGGCTGGATCAGCCCCGGTGCGAAACTGGCCAGCAGCAGGGCTGCGGGCAACAGAACCACCAGTTTGTTGAACAGCGACCCCCGGGCAATCTTCCAGATGATCGGCAGCTCACGGTCGGCCGAGAAACCGACCACGTATTTGGGCGTGACCGCCGCGTCATCGATCGCCACCATGGCTGTCTTCGACCCGGCTTTGGCCGCCGCCGTCGCAATGTCGTCCACCGAACTGGCGGCCACTTTGGCGATGGCGGCCACGTCATCCAGCAATGCAAGCAATCCACTCAATTTCACTCTCCACGTTTCAGCGAACCCCGCGCCGCACACTTCTACCACGCCCCGAACCCCATCGCTCAAGGGTTGCACGCCCATTCGCGAGTGCCCACGGCGTGCCAGAATGAGCCCCGCACACAACAAACACGGTCGATTCTTTCATCAATGGGGAGCGCCTTTGGAGTCTATCGAGTGGAAATCCGAGGCTGATGTCAAGGCTTACCTCGTTCGCGTGGTCGAGCGGGGCTATGTGGTGTTCGCCGTCATCGGGGCGCTGGCATCGTCCATGCGCTTTTTCTACACCGGCTGGCAACCGCTGTACACCATTCACCTGGGCATTGCGCTGATGTTGCTGGCACTCCATTGGAGTCCCACCACTATTGTCTCCACGGCGTTTCGCATTTACGCGTGCATCTGCATGCCCGCACTCGTGGGGTTGGCGGGGCTCTACACCTTCGGGTTTTACGGCAACGGGCTGGCATGGATCATCGTGGCCTGCGCGGTGGCCGCCGTGTTCCTGAGCCTCCGCGCGGTGATCGCTTTCTCCGTGTTGATGTGGACGGGTATCGTTGCCATCGGCATGCTCTACATCCGCAAAGAGTTGACACTGCCGGTGGACGGAGGGGGCTACATCCACCTCTACCTGGGCTGGATGCCGATTTTTGTCAGCTCGGTCGTCCTGATTGCCATCATCACCTCGGTGGTGTTTGGCTACAAGCGGGCCATCGAGCACCTGCTGTCGACCACCATGGCCCAGCGCGACATCATCCACCACCAGGCCGCGCACGACCCGCTGACCGGCCTGCCCAACAAGACACTGGTGGACGACAGGCTGGCCATGGCTTGCGAGCGCGCCACCCGCGACAACGCCCTGGCGGCCTTGCTGTTCATTGACCTGGACGGCTTCAAAGGTGTCAACGACAGCAAGGGGCACGAGGCCGGCGACCGGGTGCTGGTGGAAGTAGCCCGCCGCCTGGAGGCGGGGCTGCGCAAGGTCGACACCGCAGCCCGGCTGGGGGGCGATGAATTCCTGGTGGTGCTGGACGGCATCGCCAGCCGTGCAGACGCCGACAAGGTGGCGGCCAAACTGATTGAACTCATCGCCCGGCCCATTGAAGTCGGCGCTGAAGCCGTCCACATTGGGGCCAGCATCGGCATTGCCGTCTTCCCCGAAGACACCCGCAAGGTGAGCGACCTCGTGCGGCTGGCCGATGGTGCCATGTACGGCGTGAAGCGCGCAGGCAAGAACGGCTACCAGCGTGTGGCAGATGCCATGCCCCCGCACATGTAACCTTTTCCTGGTTCAGACCGAATACCACCCGAGCAAACTTGTCGTTGCTCTATTTCCATTCACCCACGCCACACCATGACCCTTACCCGCAGGTTGCTTGCCACGTCCACCCTCGCCCTTCTGACCGCCACCCTGTTGCCCACTGCGGCGATGGCCCAAGGCGCACCGCTGAAGTTTGGTGTGGGCATGTTCCAGCCCGACCGCGAGAAAAACGATGCCACCTACCGTCCCCTGGCACAGCACCTGTCGGCGCGGCTGGGCCGCACGGTGGAGCTGCGCACGGTAGACAGCTGGGAAGGCCTGGCCAAAAGCCTGGCCAACGGTGAAACCGACATCGCCCTGATGGGCCCCTGGGGTTACGTGCTGGCCAACCACTTTGCCGGTGCGCAGGTGGTGTCCACCATCCTGTACCAGGGCAAGCCGGAATACTTTGCCGTCATGGTCACCCACCCCGAGTCGGGCCTGAACAGCGTGCAAGACCTGATCGGGCCCGCAGGCAAGGGACGCACATTCGCGTTTGGCGACAAAGGCTCCACGTCGGGCTACCTGATTCCGCTTCACTTCTTCATGCAACAGGGCATTGACCCCGAGAAGCACTTCGGGCGCGTGCTGTACACCAAGCACCAGGCCATTCAGACACAGGTCACCGCCGGGCAGATCGATGCCGGTGCGGACTTCAACCGCAACCGCTCGACCATGATCGACCAGGGCCTGATCCGGGCCGAGCGCAGCAAAGTCATCTGGCAATCGGCCCCGCTGCCCAACGATGCGGTGGCCGTCAGCGCCGCGCTGTTCAAAGACAAGGCGTTTGTGAAGCGTGTGCAAGACGCGCTGCAGGAAGTTGGGCCGCTGCTGAGACAGCAGCCCAACCTGCTGCCTGCGAACTACACCGGCTTTGTGAGCACCGACAATACCTTCTACAAGCCCATTCGCGACGCCGGCCTGGCCACTGGCAAGCTGACGCCCAAACAGTAACGCCCCGAACAGCCCGCCGCATGCAAACCCAAGCGAGGCACGGCCACGCGTGTTTTCCCAGGCGCTGGTGGCCGCAGGGTCGCCTGGGGTTTCTGGCACTGGTGCTGGTGTATGGCGCGCTCGTGCTGGCCTGCCTGGTCACGCTGCTGGCTGCAGGCGACCTGGGCTGGGGCCGCGCCCCCTGGCAGAACCTGCTCAAAACCGCGTCAGAGTTTGCGTACCCCAGCTTTCTGGATGTGTGGTTCGGCCCCGAGCGGCTGGAATTCCGCAGCGACGACGGCACGGTGCTGCGCGTGGAAAACCGCCAGCAGGTCGAGGCAGACTTCCTGGCCGCCCTGGCCCGCGCGACCTGGACCACCTTCCAGATTGCCACGCTGGGCTCGCTGCTGGCGGCCGTGCTGGCGTTGCCCCTGGGGCTGCTGTCGGCACGCAACCTGCACGCACCACGCCCGCTGGCCCTGGCCGCTTCGAGCGTGCTGGATGCATCACGCGCCATCCACACGCTGGTGTTCGGGCTGGTGCTGGTGGGGATCGTCGGGTTGGGGCCCACCGCCGGCATCCTGGCCATTGCGCTGCACTCCATGGGCACCTACGGCAAGCTGTACGCCGAAAGCATCGAAACACTTGATATGGGCGCCGTGAACGCTGTGCGGGCCACGGGCGCGTCACCCTCGCAGGTGTTTTTCAGCGCGGTGTGGCCCTCGGTGCTGCCGCAATTCGTCAGCAACCACCTGTACGTGTGGGAGTTCAACATCCGCGACTCGACCATCCTGGG
>DDUQ01000052.1:4368-14504 GCA_002344885.1 Comamonadaceae bacterium UBA2334 | reverse complement strand
GGGAGTTCAACATCCGCGACTCGACCATCCTGGGCCTGATCGGTGCCGGTGGGCTGGGTCTGCTGATTTCCGAGGCCGTCAGCCTGTTCCAGTGGAGCCGCCTGGCCACCATTTTGCTGGTGGTGGTGGCGCTGGTCACGGTGTTTGATGCCTTGTCGCGCCGCATCCGCCAGGCCCTGTTGTGAGCACCACCATGCCAGACCCCGTGATCGACATCCGAAACCTGCAAGTCGAAACGGCGGGACGCCTGCTGCTCGACGTGCCCGCGCTGACCGTGCAGGCTGGCGAGCGCGTGGCCCTGGTGGGCCCCAATGGTGCGGGCAAAAGCACGCTGTTGAACGTGCTCAGCGGGTTTCGGCCGCCCACGCGAGGGCAGGTGTGCGTGCTGGGTCGCCGATTCGGCGGGACCGATGGGCCTGCGCTCAGCCCCACCGACTGGCGCAAGCTGCGTGCCGAAATCGGCCAGGTGATGCAAAGCTTGCACCTGGTGCCGCGCCTCACGGCGCTGGACAACACGGTGCTGGGCGCGCTGGCCCGCCCCGGTGCCATGCCGCTGTGGCGCTCGTGGCTGCGCTGCTACGCGGCAGCCTTGCGCCAGGAGGCCACCGACGCACTGACCGACCTCGGCCTGGCGCACCGCCTGCACGCCCGTGCCGACCAACTCTCGGGGGGCGAGCGGCAAAAGGTCAGCCTGGCACGTTTGCGGCTGCAGCGGCCCCAACTGGTGCTGGCCGACGAGCCGACGTCTGCACTCGACCCTTCCGCCACACAACAGGCCTGCCAGGCGCTGCTGGCCACCGCACGGCAGGCCACGCTGCTCAGCGTGGTGCACGACCCCGCGCTGCTGCCCCTGCTGGCCGACCGCGTGATCGGCCTGCAGGGCGGCCACCTGGTGTTTGACGTGCCGGTTGACCAACTGGGCCCCCATCTGCTGGAGCCGCTGTACGGTGACGCGCCTAAACAGACGCTGCCACTCGCCACGCTGCATCACGTCACGCCGCATCGGCCCACGTCAAATCACTCAGGGACCGACGGCACCCCACTCACCGCATGAACGCCACCACAGCCCACCCCACACCCGGGCGCAACTGCCCCATTGACTACCACTACGGCCCTGCCGTGTTCCGCCAGCCCACGCCACCCGAGCTGATCGGGTTGGAGGTGCTGTACGTGGTGGGCGGCCTGTATGGCAACGAGCTGGCACTGGACGAGGTGTTGCGCCTGTTCGGCGCAGAGCGGGGGCGCAAGCAACTGGTGTTCAACGGCGACTTCCACTGGTTTGACGCCGACCCCGCCACGTTTGACCGCATCCAGCAACAGGTGCTGCCGCACGTTGCCCTGCGGGGCAACGTGGAAACCGAGCTGGCACACAGCCAGCCAGTGTCAGACGCGGGCTGCGGCTGCGCCTACCCCGACTGGGTGGAAGACGCGGTTGTCACCCGCTCCAACCGCATCCTGCAGCGGCTGTGGACGGCGGCCACACCCGCCCACCGCACCCAACTGGCCGCCCTGCCCATGTGGCAGACGGCATCGGTCGGGGGCATGCGCCTGGGGCTCGTGCATGGCGACGCGCAGTCGCTGGCGGGCTGGGGATTTGCACAGGAGCACCTGGCTGATGTCGCCCATCGCCGCACAGTTGCCGACTGGTTCACCCTGGCCGGGGTGGATGCCTTCGCCTGCAGCCACACCTGCCTCCCGGTGTACCAGAGCTTGCCGCGTGGCAGCGGCCTGCCGCCGGGCTGGGTGTTCAACAACGGGGCGGCAGGCATGCCCAATTTCCAGGGCGACCCGGCCGGGCTGCTGACCCGCATCGCCACCACGCCCTGCCCCGTTGACGCCGGCCATGTCAGCCGCGCACATGTGGAACAGGGCGGCGTGCACATTGACGCACTGGCCATCACCGTGCCGCCCACCGACGTGCAGCAGCGCTTCCTGGCGCAATGGCCACCGGGCAGCGATGCCCATGCGTCGTACTTTGCCCGCATCGCAGCCGGGCCGACCTACCAGCCGCAACAGGTGGTGCGGCACCAGGTTTGAGACTTTTTCAGCCTCCATCGCCTGATGATATTAATTTGTTAGCTATATTTTTATATTTATAACAAACACACCAAACCACACAACCGCCGAAGGCACTTTCCGCTTAAAACAGCTGACCCCGACCGGGCGCGTGACGCGCCTCGTGGTCCAGCAGCCAGCGCTTGCGGTCCAGCCCGCCGCCGTAACCGGTGAGCTGCCCGTTCGCGCCGATCACACGGTGGCACGGCACGACGATGGCCACCGGGTTGGCACCATTGGCCAGCCCCACGGCACGCACGGCCGCCGGGTGGCCAATGCGCTGGGCCAGCGCGCCATAACTCAGCGTCTGCCCGGCGGGAATGGTGCGCAGCGCCTGCCACACCGTTTGCTGAAACGCGGTGCCGCCGTGGTGCACGGGCAAGGCATCCAGCGCCGAAATTTCACCATCAAAATACGCTGCCAGCGCGGCAACGATGGGCGCAGGAGCGGCGGTGGTGCTGATCACCAGCTCTTCCCGGTACTGGCGTGACAGCAGTGTGTGCATGCGCGCACGCAAGTCGGCAAATTCCAGCGCCAGCAGGCGCTGCTGGGCATCCCACAACAGGTGCAACGTGCCCATGGGCGATGAAAACTCGGCGGAATGGATGTGCATGGTCAGGTGTCCGTGAAGTCAGGGTCGGCGGCCCAGAGGTGTTGCGCTGCATAGGCGCGCCAGGGGCGCCAGGCTTCGGCTCGGCTCAGCAATTGGGCGGGGGTGGGGCGTTCGCCGTTCTCCGCCACGCTGCGCAGCAAGCCCACATCGCTGGCCGGAAAGGCATCGGTCTCGCGCACGGCGCGCAAGGCGATGTAATGCGCCGTCCATTCGCCAATGCCGGGGATGGCACACAGGCGCTTGACCGTGTCGTCAATGCTGTCAGACACACAGAACAAATCGCGGTCGGCCAGCGACGCTTGCGCGAGCGCCTTCAGCGCGTTCTTGCGCGCACCGGGCATGCCCAGGGAAGACAGGTCCGCCGCCAACACCTGTTCGGCAGTAGGAAAGCACTGCGACAGCCCGCCCACCTGCACGGCCACGTGCGCGCCGCACATCTGCACCAGCCTGGCAGCCAAACGGCGCGCCGCCACCACTGTCACCTGCTGACCGAGCACCGCGCGCACGGCCAACTCGAACCCGTCCCACCCACCGGGCGCGCGCAAGCCGGGCCGCGCCTGCACCAGCCCCGCCATGAACGGGTCTTGCGACAGATGCGCGTGAATGCGCTCGATGTCGGCGTCCACATCAAACACGCGCCGAACGCGCGCCAGAATGGCCGGCAAGGCGCGGATGGACGGGTGCTGCACCGTCACCTTCAGCCAAGCTTTGCCGGACACCGCCTGCACGCTGACCACACCAGCCGCGCCGTCTTGCCACAGCGTGCGCTGATAGGTTTCGCCCGCAACATGCTCCACACCGTCGATGGCGCGGGTGGCCAGAAAACGCATCAAGGCCGACGCATCGTAGGGCTCTCGGTAAGGCACCTGCACGCTCAAGCCGCGCAGGTGTTCAATGCCATCGGGCTCGCGCGCCCTCAGGCGTGCAGTGCGCAACTGGCTGGGGGCCTGCTGGTACAGCGACTGAAACACTTCGTTGAAGCGCCGCACGCTGCCAAAGCCCGCCGCCATGGCCACATCGGCCATGGGCAAGGACGTGTCTTGCAGCAGTTGTTTAGCAAACAGCACGCGCCGGGTTTGCGCCACCGCCACCGGTGAAGCGCCCAGATGCAGCTGAAACAAGCGGCGCAAATGCCGCTCGCCCACGCCCAGCCGCGCGGCCAGGGCGTCCACCGTGGCGGCATCGTCATCCAATGCGCCGTCTTCAATCAGCCGCAACGCACGCGCCACGGTGTTGAACGTGCCCAGCCACGCGCCACGGCCTGGTGCGGTTTCGGGCCGGCAGCGCAAACAGGGGCGAAACCCGTAGGACTGCGCGGCAGCAGCCGACGGGAAGAAGCTGCAGTTGTCGAAACGCGCCGTGCGTGCGGGGCAAATGGGCCGGCAGTAAATGCCGGTGGTGCTGACGGCCACAAAAAACCGGCCGTCAAAACGGGCGTCGCGCGTTTGCAGGGCGCGGTAGCAGGTGTGCGGATCGAGCGGGTCCATGGCGGGCATTCTCACATCAGGCCCCGTGTTCCGGTAGCGGTTTTCGGACATGGACTGGCACGGTCTGCCTTGCCACCCCAGCCCACGCATGCCCACAGATGCCCCCGTCACGCCACCACCCGCACCAACCACACCGGCTGAACCCCACGCTGGAGGCTGCACACCTAAACTACCCGGCGTGGCAGGCGCACCGCCGCGTGCAGCCAACCCACCACGCCCCACCGCCCACACACCGCACCACGGAAGCCACACCATGCTCCCCCTGCAACCGTTGCGTCTGACCCGCCCGCTCTGGCTGGCCGCCACACTGTGCAGCCTGTGCCTGCACGCTGCCGCGTTTGACCTGCAAGGCCACCGGGGTGCCCGTGGCCTTGCCCCGGAAAACACCCTGCCCGGCTTTGCCAAAACACTGGGCGTGGGCGTGACCACCCTCGAAACCGACCTGGCCATCAGCCGCGACGGCGTGCTGCTGATTTCGCACGACCCCGCGCTGAACCCCGACATCACCCGCGGGCCCGACGGCCAGTTTCTGGCCACACGCGGCCCAGTCATCTGGCACACCGACCATGCCGAGCTGCTGCGCTACGACGTGGGCCGCCTGAAGCCCGGAACCCGCTACGCTGCGCAGTACCCCGACCAGCAACCACACGACGGCGCACGCCTGCCCCGCCTGCAAGACCTGTTTGCACTGGTGGAGCGCTCGGGCAACCGCGAGGTGCGCTTTGCACTCGAAATCAAGACACGCCCCGATGCCCCTGCGGACACCGCCGCCCCCGACGCCTTTGCGCGCAAAGTGGTGGATGCGGTGCGTGCCGCTGGCGTGGCACAACGCACCACCATTCTGTCGTTCGACTGGCGGGCGCTGCAGGCCGTGCAACAGATGGCACCTGACATCGGCACCGTGTACCTGAGCATCCAGCGGCCGAACTTTGACAACATCGGTGCCAGCAAACCGAACGGCTCGGCATGGACGGCTGGCTTGCGGTATGCCGACCACGGCTCGGTGCCCAAGCTGATCCACGCCGCTGGGGGGCGCATCTGGTCAGCGTTTCAGGGCGACCTGGATGCCGAACAGGTGAAGCAAGCCAAAGCCCTGGGGCTGACCGTGCTGGCCTGGACAGTGAACGAACCCGCCCGCATGGCCCAGGTGATGGACATGGGCGTGGACGGCATCGTGACCGACCGGCCCGACCTGCTGCGGGATGTGATAGCCAAGCGGGGGCTGCCGTTGCCCCGACCTACGCCGGTCAGGGTGGATTGAGCGCAGCAACTCAGGACGAACAGATCACCAGCCGATGATGCCCGGCGCGACCAGCCTGACTCAATCGAACTGACTCAAACCGGCGAAGACCGCAAGGCATACACCTTGCCGTCCAACCACAGGTATTCCACCCGCACCACCGGGCGGCCCTTTTCTTCCTTGAAGGTAAAGCCCAACAGCGCCAGCGTCTGGCCGGGCTTGATTTCTGGCACCTTCCAGGCCTCCATGCGGGTCAGGGGGGCCAGTTCCACTTCCCATGTTTTGTCGCTCCGTTTGGGCAACACCGCTTTTTTCAGCAGGCCAGGGCCATCCACGTTGGCTGTTTGGGCGGGCACGTTTCGGCTGGCCAGATCGGGCGGCAGCTTGAGTGCAGGGGCCACGTCGAGCATCAGCTCGGCATGCGGGTTCTGCCACTTGACGCGGGCGGCGGTGCCTTCCAGGTAAATGGGGCGGTCTAGGTCGAAGCTGCTCCAGCCGTGGTGCGCCTGCGCCGCAGTGCCGACAGGCAATGTGCTGGCACCCAGCCAGTGCAACAGGGTTCGTCTGTCCATCGCATCTCTCCTTTTGGTGTGGTGTTGCCGGGTCAAAGGTACGCGATCCAGCGGCCACACGCCACCACCGCCACCCAAATGCATGCCGACACCAGGGTTTGCAGTTTGGCAACGCCATCCAGCCGCACCAGCGAGCCACGCGAATGGAACCACGCCGCATTGGCTGCAGCCAGCGCCAGCAAGCAGACTTTCAGCAAAAAGGCACGGTTGCCAATCAGCTCCAGCGGCTGGCTCGCAAACATCAGCAAACCCGACACCGCCACCAGCGCAAAGCCACCCCCAACCAGCCCCAGGGTGGCCTGTGCCAGGGGTTGGATGGGCAACGCAACCGCCACACCCCACACCCTGAGCTCCAGCAACACCAGGTTGCCCAGCAACAGCGCAATGCCCAGGATGTGGACCACTTCCAGCAGCGGGTAGGCGTAGGCGTGGGTGCGCAACGCAGCCAAGGCGAACAGGGATGTATCCATGGACAGGTTCGGGGGTTTGGGCAATATGAGGCGGACTGACCGGATGGCCACAGTATGCAACCGTGCAAGGGGGGTTGGGCAATGGCGGGAATGGGCGGCCGGTGTCCACCACACCCCCATGACCCACCGTCACCCCTTTCTGGGCCCGCGCTCCCGCCCCCGCCACCAGCTGGCATACACCAGCACGTTGAACACCGCCAGGCAGCCACCCAACACCCACTGCCCGCTGGGCGTCAAACCCGGTGGATAGATGAGCGGCAGCAGATAGTGCTCGATGAAGCCACCGGCATAGCCCGCTTCGCCCGCCAATTGGCGCAACCGGTTTTCAAGCGGCGTGAGCGGGCACATGCCGCCCGACATTTCAATGCCCACTCCCCACAGCACGGCTGGCACATGCAGCCACACCAAGCGTGGCCAGCGCCACAGCAGCAAACCGCCAGCCACGGCAAACACAATGAAGGCCAGGTGCAACACCAGCACCGCGTCGGCCAAGACTCGGAAGAACATGCCCACAAGGATAGTGGGCAGGGCTTTACAACCCGACACATTCGCCTGCACACTTTTCGGCCAAGGTATTGCCAGTTTCATTGCCAACGCTGACCGACGACCTCGCCTCCGCCCCATGGGACTATCAGGCATTTCTGTTTCGCCCAGCCCGTTCGACAACGGTGCCGCCCGCACGGTGTTCAGCCGACAGGCGGCAGGCCCACGTGTGTCTGGCAGCACGGCAACTGAACCGACGGAGCCCCGGGAACCCGCCCAGCCAGAAAAGCCCAAACAGCCTGGCACCCCTGGCTTGAGCCAAGAGGAACAAGCAGCGGTCCGAAAACTCAAGGCCCGCGACACGCAGGTGAGGGCGCATGAAGCGGCACACCTGGCTGCGGCCGGTGGCCTGGCCATTTCGGGGGCCACCTTCACGTTTCAACGTGGCCCCGACGGGGTCAATTACGCCATCGGCGGCGAAGTCAGCATTGACGTGTCACCGGGCCGCACACCAGACGAAACCATTCAGCGCGCTCGCACCATACAAGCCGCTGCACTCGCACCGGCCGATCCGTCGGGACAGGATCTTGCGGTGGCGGCGCAGGCACGACAAATGGAAATGGAAGCCCGTGCCGAACAAACAAGGGAGCAACTGGACGCCCGCACTGATGGACGGACATCCCCTTTCCGAGACAGACTGGCGAGTGCTTACGGACCAATGGACAGCAGATCGGCCACAGCGCTAAGCGTGTACGCTTGACATCGGCTCAGCAAATCACCCGCGTCCACGCAGCCAGGAACGCTGCCTTGGCCTGCGCCGGGGGCAGCGGGTCAATGGCCCCAGGCAGCGGCGCAATGCCTGCGAGGTAGCTCCAGGCCTCGGTGGAGTTGGGCATGAGGTCGCGCTTTTCGGTGGCCAGGGCCACCATGTCGGCGTGCTTGATGGCGGCGTGGTCGGTGTCGAAGTCCACCTGGAACGCCTGGGCTATCAGGCGTGTCACACCGGCTTCAATGTCGGCAAAACCGGGCAGCAGGTGCTTCAGCGGTTTGACGATGTCGCCCAGGTAGGCCTCGGCCGCGTCGTGCAGCAGCGCGGCTTTGTGCAAACGCGGCGGCAGGATGCTGGCCACCATGATGCTGTGCTGTGCCACGGAATAGAAAGCCGAGGTTTGCCCATTGAACCGGCACTGGTAGGCCAGGCCATGGGCAATGTCTTCGAGGTCGATGCGGTCAACGCGCGGCTCGGTGGGCCAGAAGCGGTTGCCCAGAAACGTGGAGATGTAGGTGGTCGGCGCAGCCTGTGAGTCGGATAACGGGCTGGCAGCAGTCAGGGTGGGCGTGTGCATGGCAATGGGTGCGGGCAACAGAAGGGAGGGACCTTTGGTGCCCGACGATACCGGACTTGCGTATCAAAACCCGAGCCTTGCGATGGCGGGTCTTCCGCCACCGTTTAAGCCACCGCAGGTGCACCCAGCCGGGCTGACAAGGTCTGCCCCAGCGCCTTCAGTGTGCGGGCCTGCGCGCTGTCAGGGTGCAGGTCAATGTCGGCAGACGGTCCCATCACGGCAATGGCCAGGGCCAAGCGACCAAAACCGTCGAACACGGGCACGGCCATAGCGCTGATGCCCGCAATGAGTTCCTGATTCACCTGGCTGAGGCCGGTTTCGCGGATGCGGGCCAGTTCCGCCTGAAAAGCGGGGTCGGCCCAGGCATCGGGCTCACCCTGCGCCACCAGCGCCGCCTGCACCTGTGCGGCGGGCAGGTAGGCGGCAAACACTTTGCCGGTGCCGGTGTGGCGCAGCGACGCGGGAATGCCGTGGCGCATGGTGACGTTCACGGCGCGCGGCCCTTCTTCCACCCGCACGATGATAGGCCCTGCGCCCCCCCACACGGCGGCTGACACGGTGCAACCCATGGCCAGCGCCAGCGCGGGCAGCTCGGCAATGGCCAGGCGGACCGGGTCCACCTGCTGCAAGCTGATGAGGCCCAATTGAACAGCCAGCTGGCCCAGACCATAGTGGCCCGACACCGGGTCTTGCTCGATGAGGCCCAGCTTGCCGAAGCTGACCAGATAGGGATGTGCCTTGGCGGGCGTCATGTCGGCGTCGCGCGCCAGGTCTTTCAAGGCCATGCGGCGGCCTGAACGGGCCAGTGCCTTGAGCAACTGGCCGCCCACTTCGACGCTTTGGATGCCGCGTGAGGTGCGGCCTGTGGCCTCAGTAGCGGGGTTGTCGTGGTCGTCTTCGTTTGGGGTGGGCATGGTGGCGAGAGGGTGTGTGGGGGTCACGCTGACTACCACGGGTTGATCACGGTGAGCGAGGGGTGTTGAAAGTCTTTCACGTTGCGCGTGACCAGCGTCAGGTTGTGGGTCAGCGCAGTGGCGGCCAGCAGGCTGTCAATGGCTGGCAAGGGGCGGCCCGCGTGCGCCATCATCCGGCCCCACTGGTCCGCCGTGGCGACATCGATGGGCAATATGCGGCCAGCAAAAAACCCCGTCAGCTCCACTTCGAGCCAGTCCAGCAAACGGCTTTTTCGGTCACCGTCTGCCAAGGCCCCAATGCCTTTGCGCAGCTCACCCAGCGTCAGCACCGACAGGTGCAAGGTCGCGGCGGGTCGTTGGCTGATCCACTTCACCACCTGCGGATCAGGCTCTTTTCGCCGGAGCTCGGAAAGCACGTTGGTGTCAATCAAGTAGCTCAAAAGCCCACCTCGCGCGTGAGGCCGGCATCGCGGGAAAAGTCAATGTCAGGGGAATCGGCCAGGGGCGAGCGCTGCATGAACTCGACCAGCGACTGCCCTGTGCCCGTCAACCGCTCATAGTCGGCACTGGACAGCACGACCGCCACCGACCGCCCATGCCAGGTGATGGCCTGCGGACCAGTTTGTTCGGTGGCCCTGACCAGTTCGGAAAAATGGGTTTTGGCCTGTTGGATTTGCCAGGTGTGCACGGGCCGCTCCTTGGTGAATTTCAACCAGTATGGTCAGAATTTTACCCTCTTGCAGCACACATGCCCTCGCCAGCCTGGCGGCTCACGTCTCCTCAGGCACCATGGCAATCGCCCCGCACGGGCATTCCTGCACACACACGCCGCAGCCCTTGCAGTAGTCGTACTTGAAGGCAAAGCGCTTGCCAGGGCCGAGTTTGGTCACGGCGTTGTCGGGGCACACACCGTAGCAGTTGTCGCATTCAAAGCAGTTGCCGCACGACAGGCAGCG
>DDUQ01000052.1:1874-4062 GCA_002344885.1 Comamonadaceae bacterium UBA2334 | reverse complement strand
ACCTCTTCGAAGGTGGACTGGCGGCGGATGATGTCCAGCATGGGCCGCATGGTTTTGGGCGCGTCGCTGTAGTACCAGGTGTTGAGCTTGTCGAAGCTGGCCAGCTCGTGTTTGGGCGCGGGGGTGTAGGTGCCCCCGACCAACCAGGCGTCGATGTGGCGCGCGGCTTTTTTGCCGTGCCCGATGGCCACCGTGACGTTGCGCTCGGCGGGCACCATGTCGCCCCCCGCAAAAATACCGGGGTGGCCGGTCATCATGTGGGCATCGACCTGCACCACGCCATCTGCCACGCTCAAGCCTGGCACGCCGTCGATGAGCGACAGGTCCACATCCTGCCCCAGCGCCAGCACCACCGAATCAGCCTCCAACGTTTCAAACTCGCCGGTGGGTTGCGGGAAGCCTTTTTCATCCAGCGCCATTTTTTCGACGGTGATGCTCGACTCGCCCGCCTGGCTGATGGTGGACAGCCACTTGATCAGCACGCCTTCCTGCAGCGCCTCTTCCACTTCAAACGGGTGTGCAGGCATTTTGTCGCGGCTGCGGCGGTAGACGATGATGGCCTCGGTGGCCCCCAGGCGCTTGGCCGTGCGCGCCACGTCGATGGCGGTGTTGCCGCCGCCATACACCACCACTTTGCGCCCGAGCATGGGCTTGTCTTCGCCCTCCATGCTGCGCAGCACCGACACGGCGTCGAGCACCCGGGCCGAATCGCCTGCCGGGATGTACGCCCGCTTGGCAATGTGCGCACCCACGGCCAGAAACACCGCGTCGAACCCGCCCTGCTGCCGCGCGTCGAGCACGCTGGTGACTTTGGTGTTGTATTCGATGCGCACACCCAGGTTGACAA
Organism: Comamonadaceae bacterium UBA2334; assembly: GCA_002344885.1. GTDB lineage: Bacteria > Pseudomonadota > Gammaproteobacteria > Burkholderiales > Burkholderiaceae_C > UBA2334. The sequence continues at coordinate 3,215 of DDUQ01000052.1, read as the reverse complement.
TGCGTTGCACCTCGGCATCCAGCACGTCGCGGGGCAGGCGGTATTGGGGAATGCCAAACCGCATCATGCCGCCGGGCAGCGGCCCGGCTTCGCGCACCGTTACCTCATGGCCCAGCCGCGCCAGATGGTACGCTGCGGACAGGCCCGACGGCCCCGCACCCACCACCAGCACCCGTTTGCCAGTAGACGATGCGGGCGCAGGCAAGGCCCAGCCTTTGGCGATGGCCTGGTCACCCAGAAAACGCTCGACCGAGTTGATGCCCACCGCCTCGTCCAGCTTGGCGCGGTTGCACGCGCTTTCGCAGGTGTGGTAGCACACGCGACCCATGATGGCGGGAAAGGGGTTGTCTTGCACCAGTTGCTGCCAGGCGGCTTCGTAGTCGCCCGATTCGGCATGGAACAGCCAGCCCTGGATGTTCTCGCCTGCTGGGCACTGGTGGTTGCAGGGGGGCATGCGGTCCAGGTACACCGGGCGGGCGTTGCGCCACGAGCCTGTGTGGTTGGCCAGCGAACTGCCCACATCCAAGGTGATGGCAAAGGGTTTTTGCATGGATGCTCCTGTTAAACGGAAAAAACGGCCCTGGCGCTTGTCAAGTATGGGTTGGAAGCTATGGTTTCACCAGGGACCATCGTCCAACTGCTGGTAGCGGCGGATGTTGCGGTCGGCCAGGGCTTGCAGCTTGGCCAGCGTGGCGGTGTCGGGCGAGGGGCTGAACAGGTGGGCAAAGCGCTTTTGCGGGCGCAGAAACTCTTCCACCGGCACGCAACGGCGGATCTTGGACGAGCCGGTCAGTTCGCCCCGCTCGGCCTCGAACACCGGGAAGAAGCCGCTTTCGTGCGCCAGCCGCGCCAGGCGGATGGTGTCGTGCGACGCCGCGCCCCACCCCAGCGGACACGGCACGAAGATGTGGATGTAGCGGGCCCCGTGCAGGCTCATGGCCTTGGTGACCTTGTATTCCAGGTCGCGCAGGTCGGCCACGGTGGCGGTGGCCACATAGGGAATTTCGTGCGCCATGGCAATCTGCGGCAGGTTTTTGCCCTGCCCGAACACGTTGCCCGGCTGCGGCCCCACCGACATGGTGGTGGCCGTGCGGGCAGCGGGGGGCGTGGCGCTGGAGCGCTGCACGCCGGTGTTCATGTAGGCCTCGTTGTCGTAGCAGATGTACAACACATCGTCGTTGCGCTCGAACATGCCTGACAGGCAGCCGAAGCCGATGTCGGTGGTGCCACCGTCGCCACCCTGCGCCACCACCCGCACATACGACCGGCCCTTCACCCGCATGGCCGCCGCGATGCCGGTGGCCACTGCCGCGGTGTTGCCGAACAGCGAGTGAATCCACG
>DDUQ01000052.1:1382-1647 GCA_002344885.1 Comamonadaceae bacterium UBA2334 | reverse complement strand
TGCCGAACAGCGAGTGAATCCACGGGATCTGCCACGACGTTTCGGGGTAAGGCGTGGAAAACACCTCCAGGCAGCCGGTTGCGTTGGCGGCAATCAGCTGGCCGTTGGTGGCGCGCATGGCGGCGTCGATGGCGTAGCGCGCGCCCAGCGCCTCGCCACAGCCCTGGCAGGCACGGTGGCCCGAGTTGAGCGAATTCGTTCGCTGCGCGTCGGCCTGCACGCTGCGCTGCTCGGCTTGCAACAGGCGGTTGCCGACGGTGAAGGT
>DDUQ01000052.1:922-1049 GCA_002344885.1 Comamonadaceae bacterium UBA2334 | reverse complement strand
TGCCTTCGGCCACCGGGCCGCTGCGGCGCTGGGCCTTCTCGCGCTCCAGCACGCGGTTGACCACGCCCCAGTCCAGGTCCAGAAACGTCAACTGCTCCAACTCGTTGGCCACAGCCTGGCGCAGCAG
>DDUQ01000052.1:434-688 GCA_002344885.1 Comamonadaceae bacterium UBA2334 | reverse complement strand
GCCACAGCCTGGCGCAGCAGCCTGTGCAGTGAGGCTTTGGTGATGGCCCGCCCACCCAGCCCGGCAATGACCGCATGCACCGCCTGCGGGCGGCTCTGCACCGCGCTGCGCACGTCCCGCGTGACGATGCCGCCAATGCCCACCGCAAAACACTTTTCAATGACGACGATGCGCTGCGCATGTTCGGTCGCCGCGCGAATGGCCTCGATGGGAAACGGCCTGAACGAGGTGATGCCCAGCACGCCGATGGGCAC
>DDUQ01000052.1:0-211 GCA_002344885.1 Comamonadaceae bacterium UBA2334 | reverse complement strand
GATGCCCAGCACGCCGATGGGCACGCCCTGCTCACGCAGTTCGTCCACGGTGTCTTTGATGGTGCCCAGCACCGAGCCCAGTGCGATGACGATGGTCTCGGCCCCCTCCAGCCGATAGCCACGCACCAGCCCGCCCGACGCCCGGCCGAACACCTGCTGGAACTCGGCCGCCAGTTGCGGCAACAGGTCCAGCGCCTGCAACTGCTTGGCA
>DDUQ01000036.1 GCA_002344885.1 Comamonadaceae bacterium UBA2334 | reverse complement strand
CATGCGAGGGTTCGAGTCCTTCCTCCCCTGCCAAAATGTCATCTGAAATCCGCCGACTCAGTCGGCGTTTTTCTTTGATCGGTTGATTGCCATTGCTGGAAAAGCTCATGCAAGTTCAAACCCCTGATTTCATGATTTTCACAGGCAATGCCAATCCGGTATTGGCCGCTGAAATTGCGCAACACACCGGCGCAACCGTTGGATCAGCCAACGTGGGGCGCTTCTCGGACGGCGAGGTCTCCGTCGAGATCACACAAAACGTTCGTGCACGTGACGTATTCGTCATTCAGTCCACTTGCGCACCCACCAATGACAACCTGATGGAACTGATCATCATGGTGGACGCGCTGAAGCGGGCTTCGGCCGAGCGCATTTCCGCCGTGATTCCGTATTTTGGCTATGCCCGCCAGGACCGTCGCCCTCGCTCCAGCCGGGTTCCCATCACCGCCAAAGTGGTGGCCAACATGCTGCAAACCGTTGGCGTGTCTCGCGTGCTGACCATGGACCTGCATGCCGATCAGATCCAGGGCTTCTTCGACATCCCGGTGGACAACATCTATGCATCCCCGGTTTTGCTCGGTGACCTGCGTCAGAAAGCGTATCCGGATCTGCTCGTGGTGTCGCCTGACGTGGGCGGCGTGGTGCGTGCACGTGCGCTGGCCAAACAGCTTGATTGCGACATGGCCATCATCGACAAGCGTCGCCCGCGCGCCAACGTGTCAGAAGTGATGCATGTCATCGGTGACATCGAAGGCCGCAACTGCGTGATCATGGATGACATGATCGACACAGCTGGCACGCTGGTGAAAGCCGCTGAAGTGCTGAAAGAGCGCGGCGCGAAGAACGTGTATGCCTATTGCACACACCCCATTTTCTCCGGCCCAGCCATCGAGCGCATTTCGAAAGGCACCGCTTTGGACGAAGTGGTGGTCACCAACACCATTCCATTGAGCCAGGCCGCACAGGCCTGCAAGAAAATCCGCCAGCTCTCCGTGGCACCGCTGATGGCCGAAACCATCTCGCGCATTGCCTCGGGTGAGTCGGTGATGAGTCTGTTTGCTGACCAGGAGCATTTGTTCTGATGCACCTCTTCTGACCGGAGCGCCCCTTGAACACCTCGGGGCAACGGTCGGCAAACAACAACGCGGGCTCTGCAAACCTGCTGCTTCGCCTCCTGCCACAGGCAAGGGCGCACTGTCACAAGGCACGCAGGGCCTTTTCAAGTCTGAGGCACTCTGGTCGCGGAGATCGCCTTTTCAGGAGTTTTGACATGATGAAATTTACCGCTTTCGAGCGTACCAAGCAGGGCACGGGTGCGAGCCGCCGTCTCCGCAACACTGGCCGTACACCTGGCATCGTTTTCGGTGGCTCTGCCGACGCGGCGCAAATCGAGTTGGATCACAACGCACTGTGGCACGCGCTGAAGAAAGAAGCGTTCCACGCCTCCATTCTGGAGATGGAACTGGCTGGCAAGACCGAACAGGTGCTGCTGCGTGACGTGCAATACCACCCCTTCAAGCAACTGGTCCTGCACGTTGACTTCCAGCGCGTGGACGAGAAGACCCGCCTGCACAAGAAAGTGCCTCTGCACTTCATCAACGCCGAGTCGTCACCCGCTGTCAAGACCGACAAGTGTCTGGTGAACCACGTCATGACCGAAATCGAAATCGAGTGCCTGGCCACCGCCCTGCCCGAGTTCATCACGGTTGATCTGGGTAACGCCACCAAGAACTCTTCCGTGCATGTCAAGGACCTGGTGATGCCTGCTGGCATCAAAGTGGTCACACACGGCCGCCCGAACCAGACTGTCGCCAGCGTGGTGGAGCCCGAGCCAGAGGTGATCGCTGCGCCAGTCGCGAAAGTCGACGACAAGAAGAAGGGCAAAGGCAAGAAGTGATGACGCAGGGCCACCTCTGTTGGCCCAGCCACTTTGCCCCAACCAAAAAGCCCGCTCCATGCGGGCTTTTTCCTTTCCACCCCATGCCTACCTTGCCTGAAGGCACAAAGCCATGATCCGACTGTTTGTAGGGCTGGGCAACCCGGGCCCAGACTATGAAGCCACCCGACACAACGCCGGTTTCTGGTGGATCGATGCGCTGGCCCGCCAATGCCATGCCCACCTGAGCCTGGAACGCAGCCACTACGGCTTGATGGCGCGTACCCAAATCGATGGACAGACGGTCTGGCTGCTGGAACCGCAGACGTTCATGAATAAGTCAGGCCAATCTGTCGCCAGCCTGGCACGGTTTTTCAAAATTCAGCCCCAGGAAATCCTGGTGGTACACGATGAGCTGGACTTGCCAGCTGGCGACACCAAGTTGAAACTGGGTGGCAGCCACGCCGGGCACAACGGCCTGCGCGACATCCATGGGCAATTGGGCAGCGCAGACTACTGGCGCTTGCGAATTGGCATCGACCACCCGGGTCACAAAGCCGAGGTGGTGAATTGGGTGCTGAAGAAACCCAGCCCTGAGCAGCGCGATGCCATCGAACAAGGCATCGCCCGCAGCCTGAAGGCCGTCACCGATTTGGTCTATGGCCGCATGGACAAAGCAACGGTGCAGATTCACACCAGCAAGCCGCCACGGCCCAAGCCACCGCGACCGGTCAAACCCGCCGACACGCCCGCGACCACCGTCCATGCGCCGGTGACACCGGCTCACCCATCGGAGCCCGAGCCTGCAGGCATGGGCCCAGCTACCCCTCAGACCTGAGGGCTGGGCACCTGTGGGGCCTGGGCTTGCAGACGCCGAAACTTCTGCATCAGGGTTTCCTTGCTTTCGATGTGTGCCGGGTTGATGGGAATGCACTCCACCGGACAGACCTGCACGCACTGCGGCTCGTCGAAATGCCCCACGCACTCGGTGCACTTGGAGGGGTTGATCTCGTAATAATCCTTCCCCATGAAGATGGCTTCATTGGGGCATTCAGGCTCGCACACATCGCAGTTGATGCATTCGTCGGTGATCATCAGCGCCATGGCAGCTCCCTCAGGCTTGGACAACCGGGTTCAGTGCACGCGCCACAGGCGCGCTGACCATACCGGACACATCTCCGCCGAGTTTGGCAATTTCACGCACCAGCGTGCTGGAAATGCATTGCAGCTCCGCCTGCGGCAGCAAGAACAAGGTGTCCACCTGCGGGTTGAGCTTGCGGTTCATGGCGGCCATCTGCGATTCGTAGTCAAAGTCTGTCAGGTTGCGAATGCCCCTGACCACGGCGCAGGCGGACTGCGCACGGCAGAAATCCATGATGAGGCCGTCAAACGGCAGCACCCGGACATTCGGCACATCGGCCAACGCCTGTTGCACCAGCTCGATGCGCTGAGCGAGTGAGAAACGGGTGCTCTTGTGGTGTGCGATGGCCACCGCAACGATGAGGTCATCGAACAGACCGGCAGCTCGCCGCACCACATCCTCATGACCCAGCGTGACCGGGTCGAACGTGCCGCTGTAGACCGCTGTGCGCTTCATGTGAACAAGCCTTGTGGGTGAAAACCCCGAATTATCTGACGACGCGGTCAAACTGCCCCCAGCAAGGCGTAATGCACCTGCCCCGCCCTGCCGTATTTGAGGCGTGCCAGCCCGAGCGCCACCAACTCGTCAGCCTGCCATTCACGGGGCGACTCCAGGTACACCCAGCCGGTGGTTGAAATGGCCAAACGGGCGGCACGCAACGCCCGACGGGTGATATCGTCGTTCTGTCCGTCGAGGAACGGCGGGTCGAGGAACACACCGTCCCAGCCTTGCCCGGCACAGGCGCCCAGCACGGAAAAAGCATCCGCCTTATCGGCTTGAACCTGTTGGGCGGCAAGCTTCCTGAGTGTGGCGCGCAGCCGGGTCACCAGTTGGGCGTCCTGTTCGACCAGCCAAACTTCTTTGGCACCCCGGGAGGCCGCTTCGAGGCCGAGCGCACCGGAGCCGGCAAACGCATCGATGCAGCGAAGCCCCGTCAGGTCCTGGCCCAGCCAGTTGAACAGCGTCTCTCGCACGCGGCTGGGCGTGGGGCGCAGCCCAGGCAGGTCCGGCACGGGCAACGGCGTGCGTTTCCACTGCCCGCCAAGGATGCGCACTTCGTGTGCGGGCGCGTTTTGCCGCACCGGGGCAGCGGCGCGTGCTGACACTCCGGAACGGGCTTTACGCGGTGGTCTGGATGAAGTGGCCATGCCGTGCAGCTTAACCGCCCGCGCCGCCCACCACGACCGCAGCCATGTTGCCAGGCTGGAGCACGCGCTGGAACGCCCGGCGCACATCCGTCGCCTGCACCGCCTGGATGCGCTGTGTCCAGGTCTGAAGGTAGTCGGCGGGCAAGCCATACCAGTTGATGTTGGCCACGTTGTCCAGCAGCTTGCGGTTGGTGTCGATGCGCAACACAAACCCATTGATCAGGTTGTCCTTGGCCGCCTGCAACTCGGTGTCGGTTGGCCCGTCTGCCACAAAGCCCCGAACCACATCACGCACCAGGGAGAGTGCCTGGTCAGCCTGGTCACGACGGGTCTGCAAGCCCACGGTGAACGCCCCGGCGTGGATGCCGGGGGAAAAGTAGCTGTAGACCCCATAGGTCAGGCCCCGCTTTTCACGCACCTCGGTCGTCAGGCGCGAAACAAAGCCACCGCCACCCAACACATAGTTGCCCACCAGCAAGGGAAAGAAGTCAGGGTCTTCACGGCGGTGGCCTGGTTGGCCGATCAGCACATGCGCCTGCGCGGTGGCCATGGGAATGCGCTGCTCGCTGGGCGCCTTCAGGGGCTCGACCTCTGCCACAGTGGGCAGCGCCGTACACGGCACCTGCCGGATGCCTGCCAGCAACTGCGAGACGATGGCATCGGCCTGCACGCGGTCCACCGCCCCGACGAGGCTGACCCGCGCGTCACATGCACGCACATGGCGCTGCCACCAGGCCTGCATGTCGGCCACACCGATGCGCGCCAGCGTGTCGGGGGTGGCCTCGAAGCCATAGGGGTGCGCCCCATACACCGCCTGCGCATAGCGCCGTTGCGAAACCGTGCCGGGTTGGGTGCTGTCGTTCTGCCACGCTGCACTCAGGCGCTCGCGTTCGCGTTGCCAGATGGGCGCGGCGTACGCACTGTCAAACCGGGGCTGGGCCAGTTGGCGGGCGGCCAGGGCCAGTGCGCCTGGCAACACATCGGCTGCGGTCAGGGTGCGCAGCGTGGCACTCAGGCGGTCAGTGCCCGCCGACACAGACCATTGCGCACCCAGGTCCATCCAGCTTTCTGCCAGCTGGTTTTCGTCGAGTGCAGGCTGGTTGCCCTGCGCCGCCACGCCCCGTCCGCTCATCAGTGCTGCCGCGGAGGCGAGACCGGCCTGCGGGGCGGGGTCCCGCCGGGTGCCGGCATCGAACTCCAGCCGAACATCGAGCATGGGAATGGCGGGGGCCGCCACCAGCGCGACCCGCGCACCGCTGGCGTGCTGCCACATGTCCACCGCAGGGGTCGCCATGGCTGGCGTCCACACAAAAAACAAGCAAAAAATTGCTCCAGCGCTTTTGTGGATTGGATTTCTAGCTATATCAATATTCATTTCATTCAACCAGGTGTGTTGCCATCGCTCCCAAACCGCCAGCTTTTCAATGACGCAATCCCAACCGTGGCCGGCTGCCAGCAGCCTGCTGGCGCTGGGCCAGCGCCTCCCGGTCAGGCACCAGGGTGGCCTGGGTCATCTGTGTGTCGGAGAAGTACTTCCCGGCCACGGCCTGAACCTGCTCGGGCGTGACACGGCGCAAGCTGGTGAGGATGCGCTCTGACGCGTCCACTCCCCATCCCTGAACCCAGTAGCTGCCCAATTCCCGCGCCTGGGCAAACACCGCGTCGAGCTTGTACACCTCGGACGCCCGCCACTGGTTTTTGACGCGGTTGAGTTCGGTGGCCGTTACCCCCTCTCTCGCCACCTGGGCCACCGCATCCCGCAGCGCCTGGGCCAGCTGGGCTGGGTCTTTGCCTTCGGCGGGGGTGGCATCGAGCACAAACAGGCCCGGACCGCGCCCGAACCCGCTGAAGTAGGCGCCTGCCGAATCAGCCAGGCGTTGTCCGGCGGGCCGTTGCACCAGTTGCCGCCCCAGCCGCGCGCCTTCGTACCCATCCAGCACGGCCGCCAGCATCACCAGTGCCAAGGCATCCTGGCTGGCGGCATCGGCTGCATCGGGATCGGTCAGACGTGGGCCGTGGAACGCCAGCGCGAGGTAGGGCTGTTCGGCAGGGGCCTTGACCTCGATGCGCTGGGCCCCCGTCTGGGCAGGCTCCGTCTGGGGCTTGCGCAGCGGCACGGCCCTGGGCGGAATCTGGCCGTAGGTGGCCTGCGCCAGCGCCAGGGCCCGGTCCGGATCGACATCGCCCGCAATGACCACCGCCGCATTGGCCGGCGCATACCAGCGCTGGTGAAAGGCGCGGACATCGTCCGGTGTCATCGCGTCCAGATCGGCCATCCAGCCGATGATCGGCCTGCGGTAGGGATGGGCCTTCCAGACCGTGGCACTCAGCACCTCGTGGACCGATGAGCGGGGCTGATCGTCCACCCGCTGGCGGCGTTCTTCCTTGATGACCTCGATCTCGCGCCTGAACTCGTCATCCGCCCACTGGTTGTTCGCAAACCGGTCCGCCTCCAGCTTCATCACCGCATCCAGCTGGTTTGACGGTACCTGCTGGTGGTACGCCGTCATGTCGCGGCTGGTGAAGGCGTTCTCGCGGCCCCCCAACGCTGCAACACGGCGCGAGAACTCGCCTGGCTTCAGGTTGGGCGTGCCCTTGAACATCATGTGTTCCAGCACATGCGCCACGCCACTGGTGCCATCCACCTCGTCCATCGACCCCACCCGCACCCACAGCATGTGGGCCACCGTGGGCGCACGCCTGTCAGGCTTGATGATGACGGTCATGCCATTGGCCAGGGTGTGCGCCCGGGCGGCCGAACTGCCCACCGGCAGCGTGGTGGCTGACACATAAACAGGCACCGCCACCATGACCAGCGCCGAAGACAGTGCCATCCAGGCACGTGTAAGTGGAATGCAAATGGGTTTCATAGAATGCACTAGACACCAGAAAGTGGCCAATGTTCTCGTTCTTCAAAAAAAAACCTGCTGCCAGCCCGACCATTCCGCCAGAGGCCACGCCTCTGCCGCCAGCCGTAACACCCGTTGCGCCCAGCCACACACCTACGCCAGCCGCTGAAATCCCGATTCTGGCCGCCGAGCAGAGCCCGACTTCGGTTGCGCCTCTGCCTGACCCGGCAGCCCCCGGACCCCGATTGCACACCGCTGCCCCGGGCGCATCGACCTTGCCGCCGACCGAGGTTCACAGCGCACCAGCCCACATGCCGCCCCCCGTTGAAGGTTTGGCACCTGCGTCGACCGACCCGGTGCCGACTTCGCCGGCCGCTGCCACAGCACCGGATTTGTCGACAGCAGACCCTCACCGTTCTGGCCAACTGCTTTCCACACCGGGAACCGCCAGCCCTGCGCCACAGGCATCGCCGCAGCCGACACCCGTCGCGCCCGTGGCCAGTGAAAAACCAAGCTGGTTCGATAAGCTCAAAAGCAGCTTCACCGGATCACCCGCTCCGGCACCTGCACCTGCTCCTGTACCAACGCCGGCGCCAGCGCCAGCAGAGCAAGTTGCCGTTCCCGTTGCAGCCCCCGTTGCTGTTCCGGTGGCCGCACCGTCTCCAATGGTCGGTGCCGCGCCAACCGTGGCACCACCAGCCGTCACACCGACAGGCGTGCCAGCGCCACTGCCCGTGGCCCCGACCGGTGTGGCCGCCACGGCCTCGGCCACAGCCCCAGTACCCACAGCACCTGCAGCATCCACACCCGCTGCCCCCACACCTGCGGCACCGGTGCCGCGGAGCATGCCGACAGCCACTCCCTCGCATCCTGCCAGCGTCGTCCCGCATTCCCTGCCCCCTGCCACTGCCTCAACCCCGCCCGCAGAACAGGCCAAACCCACGCGCACGGGCTGGCTGGACAAGCTCAAGGCCGGTCTCAAGAAAACCGGCAACGCGATTGCCACGGTGTTCACCGGCACGCAGATTGACGATGCACTGTACGAAGAGCTGGAAACCGCCTTGCTGATGGCGGACGCCGGCGTCAAGGCCACCGAGCACCTGTTGGCCGATGTGAAACGCCGGGTCAAGGAAACCAGGACCACCGACCCGGCCGCCGTCAAGGCCCTGCTGGCAGCCGCCATCACCGACCTGCTCAAACCACTGGAAAAACCACTGGCCATTGGGCTGCGTGGCCCCGTCCAGCCCGGTGACGAGCATCTGGACGAGCCCACGGTCATCATGGTGGCGGGGGTGAACGGCGCGGGCAAAACCACGTCCATCGGCAAACTGACCCGCCACCTGAGTGACTCCGGTGCCAGCGTGCTGCTCGCGGCAGCCGACACCTTCCGGGCCGCCGCCCGCGAGCAACTCGGCGTGTGGGCCACACGCACCACGGTGGACATCATCAGCCAGGAGGGTGGCGACCCCGCCGCCGTGAGTTACGACGCGGTTTCAGCCGGCAAGGCCCGTGGCAAAGACGTGGTGCTGGTCGACACGGCAGGTCGGCTGCCCACGCAGCTGCACCTGATGGAAGAACTCAGGAAAATCAAGCGGGTGGTGCAAAAGGCACAAGCCAGTGCGCCCAACGAGGTCATCCTGGTCATCGACGGCAACACCGGCCAGAACGCACTGACCCAGGTCAAGGCCTTCGACCAGGCACTCGGGTTGACCGGCCTGATCGTGACCAAGCTGGACGGCACCGCCAAGGGCGGCGTGCTGGCGGCCATCGCCCGCGAACACCCCATTCCGGTCTATTTCATCGGCGTGGGTGAGAAGCTCGAAGACCTGCAAACTTTCAACGCTCGCGAATTCGCGCAGGCGCTGCTGGGGTAAACACCCGAACGTCATCACCAGAACAGCACGCTGACACGTCACAGGATGACCAAAATGACAGTCAAAAACCTTATCCCCGACGTGCGCCCCGCTCCCCTGTGCTGGCCAGCCTGGCAGAGCCTGCAGGCACGCGCCAACGCGGGTGTGCCGCACCTGCGCCACCTGCTGACCGACCCCAACCGCCACACCCTGTCTGCCACCGCAGAGGGCACCGGCATCCGGCTGGACTACAGCCGCCAGGCCATCGACGACTGGGTGTTGACCCAGCTGCTGGCCTTGGCCGAGCAAGCCGGTGTGGCCCGGCAGCGTACGGCCATGTTCCACGGTGAAGCCATCAACACCACCGAACAGCGGGCCGTGCTGCACGTGGCCCTGCGCGGCCATGCAGGTGCCACCGGGCACGACGCACCCTGGGGTGCCACGGTGCAGCAGCAGGTGCACACCGAGCTCGACCGGGTGTGCCACTTTGCATCGGCTGTCCGCCAGGGCCAGGTGCGTGGCTGCACCGGCCAGGCGTTCACCGATGTGGTCAACATCGGCATCGGCGGGTCCGACCTGGGCCCCCGCATGGCCACCGACGCGCTGGCCCACCTGTGCACGCCGCCCGGCGCTGCCGGCTTGCGGGTGCACTACGTCAGCAACCCCGATGCCTGGGCGCTGCACAGCGTACTGGCCGGCCTGAACCCGCTCACCACGCTGGTGGTGGTGGCGTCCAAAACCTTCACCACCCAGGAGACCATGACCAACGCCGCCTCGGCACGGCGCTGGCTGGCCGACGGGGGCGTGACGGGTGAGGCCCAAAGCCAGCACCTGGTGGCCATCACCGCCGCCCCCCAGCGCTCGGCGGCGGCCGGTTACCCGGCGGCGCACACCTTCACCTTCTGGGACTGGGTGGGTGGGCGTTATTCGGTGTGGTCGGCCCTGGGGCTGCCGCTGGCCCTGGCCATCGGCCCGGAGGCCTTCCACGACTTTCTGGCTGGCGCACAGGCCATGGACCACCACTTTGTCAGCGCCCCACCTGCCCTGAACCTGCCCATGCTGCTGGCACTGCTGGGCGTGTGGAACCGCAACTTCCTGAACTGCCCCACACAGCTCGTGTCCACCTACCCCAGCCGCCTGGCCCGGTTTGCACCGTTCGTGCAGCAGATGGACATGGAAAGCAACGGCAAGCGGGTGCAGAAAAACGGGCAGGCATGCCCCACGGCCACCGGCCCCATCGTGTGGGGCGGACTGGGCATTGACGGGCAACACGCCTATTTCCAGCTGCTGCACCAGGGCACCCACCGGGTGCCGGTGGAATTCATCGGGGTGCTGTCAGACGACACGCCCCTGCCGCTGGCTGCCGAGCACCACCGAGTCGTCAACCTCAACCTGCGGGCCCAGGCCCAGGCATTGGCCGTGGGTCGGACGGAGGCTGACACCGTCAAGGCCCTGCTGGCCGAGGGCCTGGATGAAGCCTCCGCACAAGCCATGGCCGCGCAACGCAGCTTTGAGGGCAATGTGCCCAGCAGCCTTATCTGGCTGGACGCACTCACCCCCCGCACACTGGGCGCGCTGATCGCGCTGTACGAGCACAAGGTGTTCACGCAGGCCGCCATCTGGGGCATCAATGCCTACGACCAGTGGGGCGTGGAACTGGGCAAAACCATGGCCAAGGCCATGGAACACGGAGCCGCGGTCTGCCGCTAGGCAGGGGGGCACGTGGTCATCTGGTCATAGCAACAAACCATTACCAGAAAAGCGCTGGGCACGAAAAAAATAATAAATTTAACCGAGCTTGAAACTCACCCGCAGTTCTTCCAGCCGCGTGCTGCCCACCGGGGTGGTTCGCAAGGTCTTCATCTCGCGCTTGAAGCCTGCAGCATCGAAGAACGTCAGGGCGCGGTCGTTGCGGGCGAACACCCAAGCGGTCACCTCGTTGAAGCCCTCTTCCTCGCAGGCATCGCGGGCGGCATCCCACAAGGCCAGGCCCGCGCCGGTGCCCACCACGTCGGGGGCCACGTACAACGCCCACAACTCGCCCGTGGTGGGTTTGGTCTTGGTGTCGCGCGACCGGTCGAACGCCACGAAACCCAACAGTTTGCCCGCCTCGTTGCAGGCCACCAGCACCTGGGGTTCGGCGTACTCGATGGCCTCACGCCACATGGCCAGGCGCTTGTCAACGGACAGGGTTTTAAGATCTTCAGGGGCCAGCAACTGGGTATAGGCGTGCTGCCAGGCGGCGACATGGATTTCAGCAATGGCTTTGGCATCGCGAAGGGAAGCGGGTCTGATGGAATAAGCGGACATACAAACAGGCATCTGCCGGCAAAAAGGGCGGTATTGTGCCCGCTCGGCTGTCACGCCCTGCAACGACTGTGTGCAACCTGTCACGTATGATGTTTGGCTGAAAACAAAAAACCACTTGGAACATCGTTGTGACACCCCTGACTTTTCACAAATGCATGCAATCTGCCGTGTTGTGCTGCAGCCTGCTCATGCCGCTGCTTGGCCAGGCGGCCAGCGAGCGCAGCGGCATCATCAAGAACCTGGAAGGTGAGGTCACCGTTGTCCGGGGCGGCAAAAGCCTGCCTGCGGCATCAGGCGGAGGCCTGTTCGAGGGTGACCGCATCGTCACCGGGCCAAAAGGTGCCGCAGCAGTCACCCTGAAGGATGGCACGGTGCTGAGCGTCGGGCCCAATTCCAGCATGGACCTCACCCATTACATTTTCGAGCCCACCAGCCAGAATGGCAGCTTGCTGGTCAACCTGGTGCAGGGCACCGTGCGCATGGTCACGGGCATCATGGGCAGAACCAACCCTGAACTGATCAAACTGACAACGCCCACATCGGTGGTCGGGGTACGCGGCACCGATTTCATTGTGGAGGCCACACCATGAAAACTGCTTTCCTGTGGCCGCGCTTGCTTTCTGTGTGCATCGGCGTGCTCGTGGTGGCAGGCTGCTCGACACCGCCGCCTCCACCTCCACCGGTACCCAAAGTCAGCGTGGTGCTCTTGCCGCAGACCGATGCGAGCGGCAACCCCATTCGGACTGCGGTCAGTGTCACCTCTGGCCAACAAGCCTTGCAATTGGACCAACCCTTTGCACTGGCCGAAAGCGACCCCAAGGGTCAACTGGCACAGCGCATCTCCAGTGCAGCCGAGGTACAGGCGCGGTACGGCGAAGTGCTGAAAATCCAGCCACCTTCACCCGAAATCGTGGTGCTGCGCTTCCTGCCCGGCAAGTCGCAACTGACACCCGAGTCCGAGCAGCAACTGCCGGAGCTCATCCAACGTGCACGGGCCCGTGCGGGTGGCGAAATACTGGTGGTAGGGCACACCGACCGCGTGGGCAGCCGGGATGCCAACGATGCACTGTCCCTGCAACGTGCGCAGGCCATTGTCAACCTGCTGAAAGCACGTGGTTTCAGCGAAGACCTTCTCAGCGCCATCGGACGCGGCGAGCGCGAACCAGCTGTCCCCACTGACGATGAAGTGGCCGAACCACGCAACCGTCGGGCCGAAGTCATCATCCGCTGACCACCCAGCCATGGCCACACACCAACCACGCATCGGTTTGCTCACAGGTGGCGGTGACTGTCCCGGCCTGAACGCGGTGATCCGCGCGGTGACCCAGTGTCTGATCCGCCAGTGCAACGCACAGGTTCTGGGCATTCAGGATGGTTTCGCGGGCCTGATGGAATCCCGGACCGTGCCTTTGTCGTGGGACAAAGTAGACGACCTGCTGGCTTTGGGCGGCACGGTGCTGGGTACCACCAACCGCCTCAATCCCCTGGACACACCAGACGGCATTCCTCGCGCACTGCACAACGCCCGCGCATTGGGCCTCGATGCGCTGGTGGCCATCGGTGGCGACGGCACGCTGACCATTGCCCACGCACTGGCCCAACAGGGCATGGCTGTGGTGGGTGTCCCCAAAACCATTGACAACGACATCGAGGGCTGTGAGCGCAGTTTTGGTTTTGACACAGCCGTGGCCACGGTGACCGATGCGCTGGAACGCGTACACACCACGGGACAGAGCCATGGCCGGATCATGATCCTGGAAACCATGGGTCGGCACGCGGGCTGGATTGCACTGGAGGCAGGCATTGCGGGTGCGGCGGACATCATCCTGTTGCCAGAAATCGATCACGACGTGGCCGCACTCGCAGCCGTCTGCCGCGAGCGTGAAGCCCGGCATAACTTCACGCTGATCTGCATGGGTGAAGGCGCGAAGGCGCTGGATGGATGCATCACCTATGACACGCCCGCCCCCGGAGAGGCCGGCAAACCCCGTCTGGGCGGTGCCGCCATGGTGCTGCGCGACCGCTTGCAACCTCTGGTGCACAGCGAAATTCGCGCCACCGTGCTCGGCCATGTGCAGCGCGGCGGCAGCCCGACCCCGTTTGACCGGGTGCTGGCCACGCGTTACGGCGTCCATGCGGCCAACCTGGTTGCGCAAGGTGACTTCGGCCACATGGTGACCTTGCGCGGCGGTCAGTTGGCCACCGTCAACCTTGACAGGGTGGCGGCAAAAAACCGGCAAATCCAACTCGACGACCCACTTTTGCTCACGGCCAGGCAGCTGGGTGTGCATTTCGGCGAAACGGCCACCGCTCCATGACCGCTGGCCTGTCGGAAACCACTGAGCCCACCGGGGCAGGCATGCACGAAAGCCGATTGGCCCGCGCGTTGCGCGAGTTGCTGGCCCGGCGTCGCGTGGCGGCACTGGCCACCCACCAGGCCGATGGCACGCCCTTCGTGTCCATGGTGCCATATGCCATTGAGCCCACTCAGGGTGTGCTGGTGCTGCACGTCAGCGGCCTGGCGGCTCACACCGCGAACATGGAGCGTCAGCCGTTGACGGCTTGCCTTGTCAATGAAGCGGAAGTCGAGGGCGAGCCGGTCCATGCCCTGGCCCGCGTCACCCTGCACACCCGTGCCGAGACATTGCACGCCCACCACCCCATGTGGACAAGCTGCAGGCAGGCTTACTTGCAGCGGTTTCCCGAGGCAGAACCCATGACCGCACTGCCAGACTTCCGGTTCGTGGCGCTGCACGTGCTGGCGGCCCGCCACGTGGCAGGGTTTGGTGCGGCGCGCTCGGTGGATGCGGAAGAGCTGCAACGTGCGCTGCGGTACTGAGCCGCGACCACACGCCGACATCAGGGTGGTTTGGCACGACGAACACTTGCTCGTGCTCGACAAGCCAACCGGTCTGCTGTCGGTACCCGGCAAAGGGCCTGCGGGCGCCGACTGCCTGAGTGCCCGCGTACAGGCCAGGTGGCCAGATGCCCTTGTGGTTCATCGGCTCGACATGGCCACCAGCGGGCTGATGGTGATGGCGCGTGGCGCTGCCAACCAGCGCATCCTGAGCATGGCATTCGCCCGCAGGCTGACCCGCAAGCGCTATGAAGCCGTGGTGTACGGCTGGCTGCCCGGCACTGGATGCACCCACTCGGCAGATGCCGATGGCTGGCACACCATTGACCTGCCCCTGATCGTCGATTGGCCCAACCGGCCGCGCAGCAAAGTCTGCCATGCATC
>DDUQ01000121.1 GCA_002344885.1 Comamonadaceae bacterium UBA2334 | reverse complement strand
AGGAGCTGGTTGAAGCGCCGCGCGGCCGCACCGTGGCTGCTGGGCGCGCTGTGGACACCGGCTGCGGGCTACACCTGGGGCCTGTGGGCGTTGCTGGCCGCGAGCCTGGTGGCCATGGCTGCACTGGTGGCCGCACAGCGGCTGTCCCGCATGCACGGATAGCATTAGTGACACAAATGGCGTCTAACGCTTTATTCACTTCATTGTCAGCTATTGTTTTTACCAAACAACCGTCTGGTATCGTCTCGGTTTTCAACAGGAGCGCTTCAACATGGGCAAATCAGCATCAGCACAGTGGGCCACGCAGGCCGTCACACGCGCTTCGCGGCGCCAATTTGGTCAACGTATGGCCCGTACGGCTGCCGCCGTGGCAGCCAGCGCGGTGCTCGCCTCGGGCATGTGGGGTGCGAGCACGGCCCACGCCCAGACCACCGGCAAAACAGTGAAGATTCTGGTGGGCTTCCCGCCCGGTGGCGGGACCGACGCCATCGCACGCGTGCTGGCCGACAAGATGAAGGACGAACTCGGTCAGCCCGTGATCGTCGAGAACAAGCCTGGTGCCGGCGGCCAGATTGCCGCCCAGACGCTGAAGGCTGCAGCGCCCGATGGCACCACGCTGTTTCTGTCGCACGACCACACCGTCACCATCCTGCCGCTGGTCACCAAGAACCCTGGTTTTGACCCCGCCACCGACTTTGTGCCGGTGGCCGGTTTCGCCACCTTTGTGAATGCGTTTGCCGTCTCGGGCGGCACGCCGGCCAAATCGGTGGCCGAGTATGTGTCGTGGGTCAAGGGTGCAGGTGCGGGCAAAGGCGCGGTGGGCATTCCGGCACCGGCTTCCACCCCCGAGTTTCTGGTCAAACTGATCGGCCAGAAGTACAGCCTGGATCTGGTGGCTGCACCCTACCGCGGCAGCGCCCCGATGATGGGCGACATGCTGGGCAACCAGATTGCAGCGGGCGTGGCATCGGTCCCCGACTTCATTGAAAACCACAAGGCAGGCAAACTGCGCGTGGTGGCCGTGCTGGGTGGCCAGCGCCAGGCGGCCCTGCCCGACGTGCCCACCTTCACCGAGCTGGGCCTGACCGGCCTGGAAGACATGCCGTTCTACGGCCTGTTTGCCCCCGCAGGCACACCCAAGGCCGAGCTGGACCGCGTGGCCGACGCGCTGGCCAAAACCGTGGCCAAGCCCGATGTGAAAGACCGCCTGAGCGCCATGGGCCTGACGGTGGGTTTCAGCAGCGGTGCCCAGCTGGGCGAGCGCGAGAAGGCCTACCGCGCCACCTGGACCAAAATCATCCAGCAAAGCGGCTTCACCCCCCAGTGACGCAGGGCGTCTGACGCATCCGCTTCGCGGCCGACGGAGCAGATAGGTTGGGCTGAGGGGTTGCGTTGGTGGTTTGCGTTCTCGGATTGCGTCCGGTCAGCCGACGGGATGACCCCGAGGGGGGGTCATCAGACGCGCTGAGGCTCCCGGGCCATGCACACCCGGTCACGGCCGGTGGTTTTGGCTTCGTACAGGGCAGCATCGGCCCGGGCCTCGAGTGACAGCACGTTGTCGGTGTCAAACGCCCAGGCCACACCGGCACTGGCCGTGACACGCCTGCCGCACGGGAACGCATGGCGGCGCACAGCAGTCAGCAACCGTTCGGCCAGTTCGCGCGCCTGGTCGGGCGGGGTTTCGTGGCACACGATCAAAAACTCTTCACCCCCCCAACGGCACACGGTGTCCACCTGTCGGGCACCCGCCTGCAACAGCCGGGCAAACTCGGCCAGCACCTTGTCGCCCATCAGGTGACCCATCTCGTCATTGATGCACTTGAAGTGGTCGATATCCAGCAGAATGACCGACATGGGCCGCTGATAGCGGCGCACACGCTCCAACTCGCCGGGCAGTGCCTGGTCCAGGCCATGCCGGTTGGTGAGCCTGGTCAGCTGATCGGTCACCGACAGGCGCTGAAGCTGGGCATTGAGCAGCTGAAGTTTGCGCATCCACCACATGCTGGTGAGGCCCGCCACCACCATCAACGCGGCCAGCCACAGCACGCTGGCATAGTCGGTCACCACCGCCGTCACGGCCTTGATTTCCACTTGCCGCTCAACCGCACGGGCCCGGTCCTGCGCGGTGAGTGTTGCCACGCCCTTGTTGAGCAGGTTGCGCAGCGTCACCTCTGACTGGGCCACACCGATGCGCAGCAGGTTGTCGTACTCGGGCACCTGCCCGGCCACCCGCAGGTTGAACCAGCCTTCGGTCTTGATGGTGTGAGACGCGACGATGAGCGATCGGATGGTCAGGTCGGCCTTGCGCTCGTTGACCAGGCGCATGGCCTCAGTTTCGTTGCTGGTCTGGACAAGGGTCAAGTGGGGGTAATCACGCTGCAAGCGTTCCTGCACAGCAGTACCTGCTGGCAAGGCCACAGATTTGCCGCGCAGGGCGCCCAAGTCGGAAACAAGCGGGGTGTCCTCCCGGGCGATGACCACATTCGGATCGATCAGCAGCGGTTCGGTGAAGATGAGCCATTCCTCCCGTTCAGGTGTGCGGTTGAGAAAGCTCATCAGCGTGCATTGCCCGGACTTGGAGGCAGCCAGCGACTCTTCCCAGGTGCGTGTGATGTGCAGCCGCAGTTGCAGCCCCACCCGCTCGGCCGTCAGCGCCAGCAAATCAGCTCCGATGCCCACATGGCGGCCATTGGGGTCAATGACTTCAAACGGCCACCAGTCGGGGTCCACGCAAAAGGTGACCGGGTTGTTCGCGGCCAGATAGGCCTGCTCTTTTTCGGTCAGCAGCACGCCATTGCCCAATGAGAGGCCTTGTGCCTGCAACGTACCGGCTGACAGGACTGCAAGCGCCCACAGGCATGCCGCGCGCCGCCACCGGCGTGCCACATCTGTCAAGCTGTCACAGCGAATCCACTTGCCCATGCATCAGAGTCTACTGCGCCAGCCTGCTGTGGCCGGTACAGTGGCCTGTGCAATGGCCGGCGACCGCTCAGACTCGCGGCCTGCGCCCGCTCAGTTGCCCGTTTCAGTTGTCGGTGTCGGCAGCCACGCACACCTGGTTGCGGCCACTCCGTTTGGCACGGTACAGCGCCTCATCGGCCTGGTTGATGAGGTGGCGGTAGTCAGGGTGCCCGGTGTGCATCGCCAGGCCGATGCTCACGGTCACCTTCAGCGGGGTGTGTTCGTTGACATGGAACTCCGCCTGTTCCACGCGCGCCCGGACCTTTTCGGCAATCTGCTGAGCGGCTGCCGTATCGACCTCGTTGACAACCGCCAAAAATTCTTCGCCGCCGTAGCGGAAAAAGAAGTCGCTGGCTCGGCCATGGGCCATCAAGAGCGCGGCAATGTGCTGCAGCACCCGGTCACCGGTTTCATGCCCATGGGTGTCGTTGACGCGCTTGAAATGGTCCACGTCAATCATCAACACGGCAAACTGGTTTTCCTGCCGACGGGCCAGGCTGAGCTCCCGGCGCATGATGGTGGGCAAAAAGCGGCGGTTGTAAAGCTGTGTGAGCACGTCGCGCCCCACCTCCATGTCGCTCAGCCGGTCGAACATCGAGTTGACGAGGAAGCGGGTTTCTTCCAGGTCGGCCAGAAAGTCGCGCAGCACCGAGCTGCCGTCCGGGGAGCGACCGGGCTGGGCGGGCTGATGGTGACGGCTGACGACCAGGGGCAACAGGGTGCCGTCGAGGTGTTCGACGCGCTGGGCAATGCGCTCCAGTTCCGGCGAATCGTCAAACAGCAGCGGTGCCTTGTGCTGCACCCACAGGCCAAAGGCCGATGACCGCAACGAGGCGAGCGTGCCCATCTGCAACCCGGTGGCCAGACCACGCAGCACGGTGTTCTCCCACTCCGTGAGCGCACCCAGTTGCTTGTGGCGCTCCAGTGCTGCATTCTGGCCGGCGGTCACCATGCGGAAGGTTTCGTCGGTGCGTGCGCCCTGCTCGTGCGAACGCACGTAGGCAGCACTCATCTCGGCAAAGGCCAGGTCCATCAGGCCGCCGACATATTCAACGGCCAGCACCAGGTCGTTGCGGCTGAGGTCCGAGCGCACCAGCAACTCCACCAACCGCGTCTTGAGCAGGCGCATGCCGCGCGAGACCAGTTGCACCGGAATTTCCGCACGCGCATGGACCTCGCCCACCTGGCGCTGCAGCGCGGCCATGCCATCGGGGTCGTCATGCTGGCCGCCGAACAGGGTGTCCATCCAGCGCTGGATGGACGCGTGCAAGCGCGTGTGCACTGCGGTGTGCGAAAGAAACACCGTCGCTTCGGGGTCGGCCATCATCGCGCTGTAGAACTCGGTGGCCAAGGGCTCGCGGTACTGCGCCACAACCGCACCCACGGTTGCCAGAATGGGCGTGGGCACATGAGTGAGCACCTGGTGCCAGTCGGCATTCAGACCGGTTCTGGGCACCTCGGCCGATGCATGGCGGGTGGGCGGGGTGTTCATAGCGAATGTCTCCAACTGTTGTGTGTGCAGTCCCCCTGCATGGGCTGCCCGTGGCGGTTTTCAGCCACCCCCCTGTGCAGGCCCAAACGGTCAGAGGTTGGGCAACAACCAGCGCCTCAGTTCTTCAACCGGCAGGTTGCGCCGCTGCGCCATGTCGGCCAGTTGGTCTTCGCCAATCTTGCCCACGTTGAAGTAAGTGGCCTCGGGGTGGCTGAGGTAGAAGCCGCTGACGCTGGCTGCCGGGGTCATGGCCAGGCTGTCGGTCAGGCCCATTCCGATGTCGGCACAGCCCAGCAACTCAAACAGTTTGCGCTTGACGGTGTGGTCAGGACAAGCCGGGTAACCCGGCGCGGGGCGGATACCGCGGTACTTTTCCGCAATCAGGTCGTCAACCGACAACGCTTCGTCGGCCGCATAGCCCCAGAAATCGGTGCGGACCTTGTGGTGCATCAACTCGGCAAAGGCCTCGGCCAGGCGGTCTGCCAGGGCTTTGAACAGGATGCTGTTGTAGTCGTCGTGTGCCGCCAGAAACTGCGCATCCTTGTGCTCGGCACCGATGCCGGTGGTCACGGCAAATGCGCCGACATAGTCTTTGAAATTGAAGCTTTTTTGGGCTTCAGCGCTTTTCGATATTGAATTGTCTGCTATACCAGCATCGCCACTGCGGGGGACCACAAAGTCGGCCAGACAGCGGCTGGGGCGCAGGCGGGTCTGGCCGTCGGCATCTACAAAATCCTGCTTTTCGGTCTGCTGGCGCAGGCCGTGCCAGGTCAGCGCCACCTGACTGCGGGACTCGTCGGTGTACAGGGCGATGTCGTCGTGGTTCACGCGGTTGGCGGGCCAGATGCCCACCACGGCATTGGCCGTGAGCCAACGGCCCGCGATGAGCTTTTGCAACATGGCCTGTGCATCGGCAAATACGCGGCTGGCCTCTTCACCCACCACCTCGTCTGTCAGGATGGCGGGGTAAGGCCCGGCCAGGTCCCAGGTCTGGAAGAACGGGCCCCAGTCAATGTAGCGCGCTATCTCGGCCAGGTCATGGTTCTTGAACACGCGTCGGCCGATGAACTTCGGGCGGGGCGGGGTGTAGGTGCTGAAGTCAATGGGTGCAGCATTGGCACGGGCACGCTCCAGGCTCCACAGCGGCACCTGCTTCTTGTTGGCGTGTTGTTGGCGCACGCGCTCGTAATCGGCGTTCAGCTCGGCCACGAACTGCACCCGACCGTCTCCGATCAGGCTTTGGGCCACGCTCACGCTGCGGCTGGCATCGGGCACATACACCACGGGGCCGCTGTAGTTGGGTGCAATCTTCACGGCGGTGTGCACACGGCTGCAGGTGGCGCCACCGATCAGCAGCGGGATGCCCTGGTCACGGAAATGCGGGTCTTTTTCCATTTCGCCCGCCACATACTGCATCTCTTCCAGACTGGGCGTGATGAGGCCGGACAGGCCCACCACATCAGCCCCCACTTCTTTGGCCTTGGCCAGCACCTCGTGGCAGGGCACCATCACGCCCATGTTGACCACCTCGAAGTTGTTGCACTGCAAGACCACGGTCACGATGTTTTTGCCGATGTCGTGCACATCGCCCTTGACGGTGGCAATGACGATCTTGCCCTTGCTTTTCACGTCGCCACCGGCGGCCTGCATGGCGGCTTTTTCGGCTTCGATGTAGGGCAGCAAGTGGGCCACGGCCTGCTTCATCACCCGGGCGCTTTTCACCACCTGGGGCAGGAACATCTTGCCCTGGCCGAACAGGTCGCCCACCACGTTCATGCCGTCCATCAGCGGGCCTTCGATGACGTGCAGCGGGCGGCCACCATCGGCTTCGATCTGGCGCCACATCTCCTCGGTGTCGGCGTCGATGTGGGTGTTGAGCCCCCGCACCAGGGCATGGGTCAGGCGCTCGCGCACGGGCAGGGCACGCCAGGCGTTTTGCTGGCTGTCGTCCTTGGCCGCACCTTTGGCGGTTTCGGCGATTTCCACCAGGCGTTCCCCCGCGTCGGGGCGGCGGTTGAGCACCACGTCTTCCACCCGCTCGCGCAGGGTGGGCTCCAGCTCGTCGTACACACCCACCATGCCGGCGTTGACGATGCCCATGTCCATCCCCGCCTGGATGGCGTGGTACAGGAACACGGTGTGGATGGCCTCGCGCACGGGGTCGTTGCCGCGGAAGCTGAACGACACGTTGCTCACGCCGCCCGACACCTTGGCCCCGGGCAGGTGTTGCTTGATCCAGCGGGTGGCGTTGATGAAATCGACCGCGTAGTTGTCGTGCTCGGGAATGCCGGTGGCGATGGCGAAGATGTTGGGGTCGAAAATGATGTCTTCGGGCGGAAAACCCACTTCCTCAGCCAGGATGCGGTAGGCGCGTTCGCAAATGGTGATCTTGCGCTGGTAGGTGTCGGCCTGGCCCTGCTCGTCAAAAGCCATGACCACGGTGGCCGCACCGTAGCGCTTGATGAGGCGGGCCTGGCGCTTGAACTCGGCCTCGCCCTCCTTCAGGCTGATGGAGTTGACCACCGGCTTGCCCTGCACGCAGCGCAGCCCGGCTTCAATTACGCTCCACTTGCTGCTGTCGATCATCACCGGCACGCGGGCAATGTCGGGCTCACTGGCCATCAGGTTGAGGAATCGCACCATGGCGGCCTGGCTGTCCAGCATGGCCTCGTCCATGTTCACGTCCACGATCTGTGCGCCGTTTTCCACCTGCTGGCGGGCCACGGCCAGGGCGTCTTCGTAGCGCCCTTCCAGGATCATGCGGGCAAATGCCTTGGAGCCGGTGACGTTGGTGCGCTCACCCACGTTCACAAACAGGCTGCCCTCCCCCACCAACAAGGGCTCCAGGCCAGACAACAACATGGGCGGGGGCGAACCGGCGGAGGCACGGTGGTTCACAGTGGCAGAGGATGCAGCAGAAAAGGTCATGGGGCTCACCTGATGGGCACGAAACGGGCATGGCTACCCGGCAGGCAAGCGCAGTTGATGGCCTCACGGGCCTGGTCCAAGCCTGACAGACCGGGCCGATAGGGCTTAGGGGGCTGCTGCAGCGCTTCTTGGAGGGTCGACATTTTAACGGCGGTGTCGCGCAAACCCCACCTTGCATCCCGTTTGCCGAACCGGCAGGCAAGCAGCAGAAGGCCGCAAGCGTTTTGTGGCTGACAATGCATGCACACCGAGACAGCCAGTGAAAGACAACCATGCTTAAGAATCTGATCGACCGCATCCGCCACGCCACAGGCATGGGCCACGACCATCAAGCGGCTTGGAAACTTGACTTCAAGGAGCCCCAAACCAGCGAGGAAGCGGCCGCCGACATGTTGCGTGCACCCACGGCACTGATGGCACTGTCGCTTGACCAGGCCCGCACGGTTGTGAAGTACATGCAGCCGCTCATCATCCCTGAGGGCACAGTGATTTTTCAGGAAGGCGACGCAGACGATACCGGCTACATGCTGCTGGTCATCGGCGGAGAAGTCACGGTTGAAACCCTCATCGTGAGCCGCCAGACGCCGGACACCCTGACCGTTCTGGGCCCTGGCAGCCTGATCGGGGAAATGGCTCTGTTCGACGGTGCTGCCCGCTCGGCAACCTGCACGGCAGCGTCACTTGTGCGTTGCGCGGCGCTGTCGCGTGAAGCCATCGAAGCGCTGACGCGAAATGAACCTGCCGTTGCCGCGCACCTGATGACGGCCATCGGCCAGCGCCTGGCTGAGCGCATGCGCCAGTGTGACGAGAAAGTGCGTCTTTACAGCCATCTGGTGCGCACCATGCAGCGCGAGATCGACGCCCTGATGCGCTGACCCCGCCCGCGCCCCCGCACGTGCGGGGGCACCTGCGCATCAATCCCTTTTTGAATGCGCCTTGGCTTTTTGGGCGACACGCCTGGCCGCCATTTCCCGGCCCATGCCATCTGTGTTCACATCTGCCAGGCGTTTGCGTGCTGCCGGGTAGGCCAAGGTTTCTTCCAGTTCGATGTGCTCCTGGTAAAGGGCTTCGAACACGTCCAATGCGTGGTTCAGCTCGGTCACGTCAAACCAGGTATTGCCATCAGCCGCAGCGGAAAGACTGGGTTCAATGGCCAACCAGTTTTCTTCCAGCCAGCCATGATCCTGCGTCAGGCGCTTGGCTGCGTGCACCACCTCGGGGTCGGGGCTGGCGAGCAGCGCCGGAAACACATGCTTTTCTTCGTCCAGATGGTGCTGGCGGGCATCGTTGGCGAAAAAATCCAACACCTCTTTGGCTCGCTCCTGTGAGACGTGGTCCAAGCCATCGGTAGCGATCCGGTCAACCAGTTGGCGCAGCACTTGCAAATGCTCGCCGACTCGGATGTGGGTGGCATCCAGGAACTCGAACACCCCAGGGGGCACAGTTGATTTCGTCATGGCATTCTCCTGCGAACAGTGACAGACACGGGCAAGTTTCGTTTTGCTGCAATGCAGCATGTTGACCTGGATCAAATCGCCGTCAACTCGGCACACCGAATGGCCCGGCGTGTTGCTGCGATGCACCAAGGTTCAGCAAAATGTGTGCCTGAGCAGGGCATACAAGGGGCTTCAGCTAGGCAAAACGTGAGCCGATAGCTAAAATACCGGGTTATCGAGACGGCACAACCAAGCTGACACTACAGCTTCGGCACCGCCTCCAGGCGACTCCCGATCGCTACTGCGGCCTGCTCACCACCCTCGCCGCGCACCTTGACCGGTGCTCACACTGCGCCCCGGTACTCCAGCTGTTTTGGGTACAACAGCTATCGCGACTCACAGGAACAGGCTATGGCCAAAGAAGAATTGATTGAAATGACCGGCAAGGTCGACGAAGTTTTGCCTGACACACGCTTTCGCGTGACGCTGGACAACGGTCACCAATTGGTGGCCTATTCGGCTGGCAAAATGAAAAAGAACCACATCCGCATCCTGGCGGGTGACCGCGTGTCACTGGAACTTTCGCCTTACGACCTGACCAAGGGCCGCATCAACTTCCGCTTCATCGAAAACCGCGGTGGCCCCCAGTCCGGCCCACCGTCCACACCACGCCGTCCGCGCTGACGCGGCACGCCTCGTCAAGGGGCTGATGGAGCTGAAAGGGTGCGTCATGCACCCTTTTCTTTTTCTGGGGTCCGCAGAACGGACACGTCGGATCAAAACTTCATCCCGCTTGCAGCAAACAAAGACAGGTTGAACCATGCGTGTAGGCCCATACAGGGCCACACAAGCTGCGTCTGTCGAAACAATTCGCCTAGCAACAATCCCGGCACGATCCAGGCCCACGCCCACACGCCATGTGCCGGGGCGTGCACCGCCACAAACAGCAGGGCTGTGAACAGGTTGGCCCAGTGCGGGGCGTGCGGAGCCAACCGACCGGTGAGACGGACGGCGATCGTGGTCTGTACGCCAGCGCGATACACCCACTCCTCCAGCGCAGGTGACCCGACCAACGCCCATGCCAGGGGCCAACCACCTTGTACAACCAACGGGCGGCCCAACCCCACCCAAACCCAAGCCACCAGCGGACTGACCAGGCACACGACCAGCCAGGCCACCAGTGACCGACGGGTCATGACTGCTTCAGATGCGCAGGACGGCGACGGAATGCAAATCCAAGCAAACCTGCCAGCAACAGCACCAGCAGGCCCGCATCGTTGCCTTGCGGATTGACCGTGCAGCCCCCACCGGATGAATCGGAAGGCGGCGAGACCGGAGGATTCACGGGCGGGTTGACGGGCGGTGTGACCAGCCCCACACCCGGAGCGCCCGCTTCAAGTTCGAAGTCAGCCTCGGTGATGCGCTCCATCAGTTCGACCGGCATTTCTTCCGCCCGCGCGCCCTTCACCAATGCACCCAGGCTGGCGGTGCGAGAGCCTGCATTGGTCTCGGCTGTGACCACCGCAAAGTACTCACCAGCCTTCAGCACACCGGCGAGACTCACCGCATACTGACCATCGCCCGCGCGCTGGTCGGGAGCCACGCCATCGTCTTTCAACACCAGGTTGTCCAACGCCACATCACCGTTTTCATCGAAAACTGTCGCCGTTACCGACGCGCCCTTGATGCGCTTATCTCCGCCCAGCATGGCAGATAGAACCGGTGACAATCCGGACGCCAGCGTCCCGCCTGTGACCTGCACAGCCAGGGCCACTCGCGTCAGGCCGGCCACGTCCACCGCCACCCAATCAGCTGTGTTGGCCGTGGCATCCACGCGCACCTTCCAAAACCCATTGCGGTTGGCCACATCGGCTCCGAGTGTGAACTCAGCCAAACCGTCCGGACCCGCAAGATCGAAAGACACACCGCTCGGCAACGAATTGCTGGGATGAACCTTGCCATCAGGCCCCACCAGCGCAAAGGTCAGCCGCTGTGCGTCAGCTGGATCGAAATACAACAATGCAGAAACTTCGCCATCGCTGCTGGCAGAGGCCACGCGGAACGAAGTTTCAAACGAGCCTCCCGCTTTGAGTGGCTCGCTCAGACCAAAGGCAATGCCCGCATAGGGGTCGGAGTGAGCTTCTTTCACTGCCTTGGTCGCATCCTTTGCTGCATCGGCACCATTCTTTGCGGTGTTGTAACTGCCACCTGTTGTGGAAGCCAATTGCGCCAGACCTACCGTGGGACCACCTGCGCGCTTGCGTTCCAGGGCGCGACGTGCCTGCTTGCCTTCGGGTGTCGACCCTGTCAGCCCCAACGCATTCACGGCCACCCGGTCGCTACGAATGTCTTGCGATACCTGTGCAGGTACCGTCGCCTCGGTGCCGGTCAGAAAGTGAACCGTCGCGGGATCCCCCACTGCACGATCAGCTGCGACAAGTTGCCGGGCCCGGGCAAATGCAGAAGCGGTGTCAAACACGCCATTGGCATCCGGCGTCAACGCATCGAGCGCCTGCGAGAGGACCTGTTTGCCCTCGATACTGGCCGCTGTAGAGGGCACCACCAGTCCGTCTGTGGCCGATGGGAACGCGACAATGGCATACCGCACGTTGTCCTTGGCTTCATTCACCATGGCCTTGGCCGCCTGAACGAGTGCGTCAAAGCGCTCTTTGGGCAAAGTCCGGTCGACCAGGATGACATCACGGAACACCGGGTTGGACACAAACACCACATTGAGTTTGCTGTCAAAACCGGCGACCGGTTTGGTCAATTGGAGGGTGTTGGCATCGACGCCTCTGAAGGCCTCAAAAAAAGTACGGCCAGACGAACGCATCGCTGGCGGGTCTTGGTCTGGTGTACGCGTCAGCATCTCCCACGCGCTCAGCCCCCGGTCCCCAAAACCCATCGCACGCGCCTGAGCGGTCTGGCGCTCTGCTGCATTTGCGTAGTCTGCCGGCGTTGAAAGGGACACGAACGACAGGTGGTTGTTCATGATGGTGTTCTTCGGGGTGTCAACCCCCGAAGGACTGCTGGGGTCATTGGGATCCAGCGCTTTGCCATCTTCACGGTACTCGTCAAACAAGCCATAGGTGTAATGCCCGAGTTCGTGTGTGATCACCTTACCCAACTCATCGATAGACTCGGGGCGGTTGCTCATGGCCAGGTGATTGAAACTGGTGCCGTTGCGCATGTTCCAACCCGGTGCGTTGGCGGCTGAACGGCCGTCGGTGTTCAGCATGCGTATGTCAACGTTGTTGCCAAACAGGGCATTTTTGTAAACGTAGACTGTGCCCACCTTGTGACGCCCTTCAGTCATGGTGAACTTGCTTTGCGCCATCACGCGCAGCACACTGGTGATATACGCTCGATCCAGTATCTGCGAGGGGTTGGACACCTGAGGTGGGGGACTGTCGAAATCCCAGTCCACGTTGACCACGTAGTCGATGGTATTCACATCCGCCACCGCCGTGAGTGGGTGGTTGGCCGCCACTGCCATCGGGTTGAAAGGAACAGCCAACGCCGTCATCAAAGCCAAGGCAAGTGAACGCCGGAAAATACCTTGTCGCATGTGTGATCCCCTGGTTACGCGTCCGTCCAAACGGACACACGAAAGATTGTGACGCGGTGGCAACCGCATTGCATCGGGCTTTCCCTGATGACAAGATGATGTGCCTCACTCAGGCCACCCAATCATTGAGCCACCCCCTGACCTTGCCCCCCACCATGCAAACCGCCCAAGCCCTCATTCGCCAGCTCGGTCTTCTGCCCCACCCTGAAGGGGGCCACTACCGCGAAACCTACCGCAGCGCGCAGTCAATCGTTTTGCCCGACCGTTCGATCAGCCGCAACGTCTGCACAGGCATTTACTTTCTGCTGGAGGCAGGAAACTTCTCTGCATTTCACCGCATCGCCTCTGATGAAATGTGGCACTTCTATGCAGGGCAGGCCATCGACATCCTGGAAATTGACGAGGCGGGTCAACTGCAGTCCACCCGCCTGGGGCCCGACATCACGCACGGTGACACCCCCCAACACGTGGTGCCTGCCGGGCGCTGGTTTGCGTCCCGGCTGTCGGCAGGCGGTGCGTTCGCACTGGTTGGGTGCACGGTGGCGCCGGGGTTTGACTTTGCCGACTTCGAGCTGGGCCAACGGGCCACACTGTGCGCGGCCTACCCTCAACATGTTGACACCGTGTGCGCCCTGACTCGGGCATGAAGCCTGCTTGCTGTCTGCTGAAAACACCCACACGCACACCGTCACCAAGGCAATGGCCGCCTCCCACACACCCGCTCACCCCACAGACTGGCACCAGCAGGAGCTGCTGCTCATGCGGGAGGTGATGCGGCTGCTCGGCAAAAGTCTGGCTCCCGAACTCGTACTGCGGGAAATGCTGCACCTGATGAGCGAGCTGCTCGGCCTGAACCGGGGGCGACTGGTGCTGGCTGACGACAGCGCCGCCTTGGACCCGAACGCGCCACGGACCGCGCGCATCTGTCATGCCTATGGGTTGACCCAGGCCGAATGCCAACGCGGGGTCTACATGCCGGGAGAAGGCATCACCGGCAGGGTGCTGGCCAGCGGGCTGCCCGCCATTGTTCAGGATATCGATGCCGAGCCGCTGTTCCTGTTCCGGGCGGTGGCGCGGGAACAGCTGCCGCCCGAAACCGTTGCCTACCTGGCCTTGCCCGTGGAGCTGAACGGTGCCACGGTCGGTGTGCTGGGTTGCCACCGCATCCGCAGCCGCCAGCGCCACCTGAACGATGACCTGGCGCTGCTGCGCGTGCTGTCCACGCTGGCAGGACAGGTGCTGCAACTGGAGCAACTGGTGGCCGAGCAGACGCGCCAACTGGCGGTGCGGAACGCGCAACTGGCACGCGCGCTCGACACCCACACCGCCCGATACGGTCTGGTGGGCCAGTCGCCACCGCTCCTGAAAGCGCTGGGCGAGCTGGAGCGGGTGTCGCACTCGCAGGCCACGGTGCTGCTGCTGGGGGAATCGGGCACCGGCAAAGAGCTGTTTGCCCGGGCCGTGCACCTGGCAAGTGGGCGCAAAGAACATCCTTTCATCAAAGTGAACTGCTCGGCCATTCCCGAGACGCTGTTCGAATCGGAACTCTTCGGTCATGAACGTGGTGCGTTCACTGGTGCCACCCAGGCTCGGACGGGCTGGTTCGAACAGGCCCAAGGCGGCACCATTTTTCTGGATGAAGTGGGCGAACTGCCCCTCGCGCTGCAAGCCAAGCTGCTGCGCACCCTGCAGGAAGGCACGCTGGTGAGGCTGGGGGGCACGCGCGAAGTGCGCATTGACGTGCGGCTGGTGGCGGCCACCAACCGAGACCTTTCAGCAGAGGTGGCTGCCGGGCGCTTCCGGCAAGACCTGTACTACCGCCTGAACGTGGTGCCCATTCGCCTGCCGTCCTTACGCGAAAGGCGTGACGACATCCACCCGCTGGCGTTGCACTTTCTGAGCCGCGCCAACCAGGCCCACCAGCGCAACGTGCACCTCACGCCCGAGGCCCTGGCCCTGCTCGATGCCCACCCCTGGCCCGGCAACATCCGCGAGTTGGGCAATGTGGTGGAGCGCGTGGTGCTGCTGGCCGAGCACACGGCCGTGGGGGCAACCGAACTGGCCCGCCACCTGGGGCACACCGACACGCCCCCCGCCACGGCGGCCACACCGGCGGCCCAGGTGCCCGCCCCACCGTGGCCCGCCTCCCCGCTGGTGCGCGAGTACCAAAGCGCCCAGTCCCACTCACCCGACCAGTTGGCGATGGTGCTGGCCCAGCACCAAGGTAACCAGTCGCGGGCGGCACAAAGCCTGGGGCTGACGCTGCGCCAGTTCGCCTACCGCCTGAAGAAAGCGGGGTTGCGTTGAGTCGACATTGTGGACAATTTGTTAACAATTGGTCGACATACCAGGCAGACATGGGCGTCATGATGCCCGAAGTTATGCAATTTTATTGATAGCTTGAGCATCAATCTAAATAAGCGCAAAAGCTATTTTTATTTGACATTTTCTGGCACAACCTGACATCTGGCATGGCAGTTGCGTTGGAGGTTGTCGAGGGGCACATGTCGCCCCCGGCACCCATGACCCAACGTTACCCCTCTTCATAGGAACCTGCCATGTCCATCGCCGACACCACCGCACCCACCACCGTCAAGGCTTACCTGCGCCCGATTGACGCAGCCGGCCTGGCCACCTTTGCCGCAGGCGGCAAAGCCAACCCCGCCCGTCGCGGCACCAACAAAGTCCACACCGTGATGGAAGGCCAGTACCGCAGCCTGTCGTACGTGGGCAACCACACCCCGGTGGTGGTGGACGAGCCGCTGCACCTCTTCGGCGAAGACACCGCGCCCGCGCCGGGTGAAATCGTCCTGTCAGGCCTGGGGGGCTGCATTGCAGTGGGCGTGACGGCTGTCGCCACATGGAAGGGTGTCAAGCTCACCCGACTGGAAGTGTTCCTCGAAGGCGACATTGGCAACCCCGCCGCCTGGGGTGCGGGGGGCGCCCTGGAGATGACGCCTCCGCAGATGGGCTTCCAGGCCATCCGCGTGAAGGTGCTGGTCGAAGGCGATGCCACCCGTGAGGAGTTGGACGAAATCGTCAAGCATGCCAATTATTACTCGCCTGTGGCCAACACCATGCGCAACCCCATTCCGTTCGAGATCAGCCTGGCCTGAACACACGGCACCTCACCCCTCGGCCCGCGACACGGGCCAACACGTGACACACCTTCCTCCCTCACCCTGAAACCGGAGTCCGTCATGAACCCCATCGACATGCCCGCAACCATTGTCCAAGCCACCACCACAGAAGACCTGCTGCTGGCCGTGCACAGCATCGCGCAAGGCCCGTTGGCGCAGCGGGCGCAAGCGATTGATGAAGGTGCCTACCCGGAAGACCTGCTGAAGCAACTGGCTTCGCTGGGAGCCATGGGGGCACACATCGACCGCCCCGGCCAGCCCGGCGACTACATGGCGACCATCGCGGCGATGGCCGAGGTGGGCAAAGTGTGCGGGGCCACTGCGTTCATGATGTGGTGCCAGTCGGTGTGTGCGTTGTACATGGATGCATCGGACAACCCTGCCCTAAAGGGCGAGCGCCTGACGGCCCATCTGGCGGGGAAAGGTCTCGGTGGCACAGGGTTGTCCAACCCGATGAAAAGCTTTGCGCAGATCGAGACCTTTTTGCTCAAGGCCACGCCAACAGACGGCGGCTACCTGGTCAACGGTACCCTGCCATGGGTGAGCAACCTGGCCGGGGACCACTACTTCGGGGCCATTGCCAGCGTGGTGGGCGAGGCAAGCAAAGAAGTGATGTTCATCCTGAAGTGCGACGCACCCGGCGTCACGCTCAAGGGCTGCCCCAAGTTTTCGGGCATGGAAGGCACGGGCACCTACGCCGTGCAATGCAAGGACCTGTTCATCGGGGCCGAAGACATCGTGGCTGACCCCGCCCGCCCGTTCATCCGCAACATCCGTGCGGCCTTCGTCATGCTGCAATGCGGCATCGCTGCCGGCATCATCCAGGGTGCCATCGACAGCATGTGGGCGGTGGAAGACCAACTCGGCCATGTCAACCAGTTCCTGGACGACCGGCCTGACCAGCTTCAGGCCGAACTGGACGACTTGCTGGCCCGCGTGGCTGAACTGGCCAAAACGCCCTACGATAACTCCAACGAGTTCTTCATCGACGTGCTCAATGCCCGCATCGATGGGGGCGAACTGTGCCTGCGGGCCGCCAACTCGGCGCTGATGCACCAGGGTGCCCGTGGCTACCTGATGCAGTCTCCCGTGCAAAGGCGCGTTCGCGAAGCCCAGTTCGTGGCCATCGTGACCCCAGCCATCAAGCACCTTCGCAAAGAAGTGGCTGCGCTGTGCAGCGAGGACATGCCCGCATGAACACCCAGCCCGCTGATGCCGCGCCCTTTCAGCAGTACATCTGCAACGCCTGCGGCCTGATCTACGACGAGGCCAAAGGTGATCCGGACAGCGGGCTGCCCCCCGGTACGCGCTTTGCCGACATCCCCGACGACTGGGAATGCCCGCTGTGCGCGGTGACGAAAAAAGACTTCTCGCCTTACACCCCGCCCGACCTGAGCAAGCCGCGCACCACCCCCGCTGCCAGCAAGCGCCCGACTGGTAAAAAAGAAAGCGCCGGCGTGGTCATTGTCGGCGCGGGCCATGCCGGTTGGCAGGTGGCCCAGGCCATCCGCGCCACAGATGCCGGGTTGCCCATCACACTGGTCACTGCCTGCAGTGGCGACGTGTATGACAAACCCCTGCTGTCGGTGGCGCTGACCAAACGTCTGCCCCTGCCGCAATTGGTGCGCGAAACCGGTGCCCAAGCGGCCAGCCGACTGGGTGTGCGCTTACTGGCACACACACAGGCCACCCGCATCTGCACCCGCACAAACACCCTGACCACCACCCGTGGCAACCAGCCGTTTGACGAACTCGTGCTGGCCCACGGTGCCCAGGTGGCGTTGCCCCCCAACCTACCGGCTGAACTGTGCTGGCGCGTCAACCACCTGGATGCCTACCTCAAGTTCCGCGCGGCCATTGCCGGTGCACCACAACACATTGCCATCATCGGCGCAGGGTTGATCGGCAGCGAACTTGCCAACGACCTGGCACTGGCCGGACATCGGGTCACGCTGCTGGACCAGGCACCCACACCGCTGGCCCGCTGGTCACCTGCCGACGCGGGTGAGCCCGTCCTGACCGCCTGGAAACACCTGCCGATTGCGTTTGTGGGCCAGGTGTCCATCGCATCCATTGACAACGTGACGGGCGAGGGCAATTCCGTACGGATGGTGACCACAGCCTGCGGCCAACGCATCGAGGCAGACCACGTCCTGGTTGCCACCGGCCTGAGCACCCCCAACCGGCTGGCGCTCAGCGCGGGCCTCGCGTGGCACAACGGCATTGCCGTCGATGCCACCACACTGGCGACCAGCCACGCCCACATCCATGCCCTGGGCGATTGCATCACCATCAATGGGCTGGCCAGCCGCTACATCGAGCCCATCGGCCGCCAGGCCGCCACGATTGCCGCCAAACTGGCCGCACGCCGCGCCGGCGCACCGGACACCGAATGCCCGCTGCCCTACGTCGTCAAACCGGCAGTGGTGCGGGTCAAGACCACGTCATGCCCGCTGACTTTGCACTGACGCTCCGTTGATTCCACCCTGTTTGGCTTGCAGAGCCCTGGTGGGTTGGCCATGGCCCCAAGTGGCACATGCCCGACCGTCCCGGTAAACGAGTGGCCGCCACACCGCCCACTCGACCAGGGTGCACGCGGCTCAGTACTGCTTGTACGGCAGGAACTTGCCCGACAGCACCACGTTCACCCGGTCGCCCTTGGGGTCGGGCTGGCGGACGATGTCCATGGAGAAGTCGATGGCGCTCATGATGCCGTCGCCAAATTCTTCGTGAATCAGCTCTTTGATGGTGGTGCCATACACGTTGACAATTTCGTACCAACGGTAAATCAGCGGGTCGGTTGGCACCGCCGTCGGCAGCGAGCCTTTGTAGGGCACCACCTGCAGCCATTTCTGCTCCTCGTCGGTCAGGCCGAAGATGTCGCCCAGCACCTTGGCTTCAGCGGCCGATGCGGTCATCTGGCCCAGGCACAGCGCGGTGGTCCACTCCTTGGACTGGCCCACTTTCGTGGCCACGTCAGACCACTTGATGCCCTGTGCCACTTTGGTGGAAATGATTTTCTCGGTAACGTCCAGACGGTTCATGACAATGCTCCTGATGTGAGTAGATGGACTGGGAAAGCAGTCAGTGCGCCTTGGCGCGGCTGACCAGGAAATCAACAATGTGGTTGCGCAGGTCGTAGTAACCGGGCAAGTGGTGCAGGTCGGCGCGGGTGCGGCTGCGCGGCAAGGGGTTGACCACCACCTCGGCCATGCCCCCGGGCTTGTAGCCAGCGTCGGTGTCTTGCCCGTTGGTCATCAGCAGAATGCGGTCGGACAACAGAATGGCTTCGTCCACGTCGTGCGTGATCATGAACACCGTTTGCTGCGTGTCGCGCACGATGGCCATCAACTCGTCCTGGATGGTGCCGCGCGTCAGGGCATCCAGTGCGCCAAACGGCTCGTCCAGCAGCAGCATCTTCGGCTCGATGGCAAACGCCCGCGCAATGCCCACCCGCTGCTTCATGCCGCCCGACAACTGGCTGGGCTTTTTGTCGATGGCGTGGCTCAGGCCCACCAGCGCCACACTCTTTTCAACGTGCGCCGTCACTTGCGCCTTGTTCCAGTCGGGCCAGCGCGACTTGACGGCAAAGGCAATGTTCTGCCGCACCGTCAACCAGGGCATGAGTGCATGGCTTTGGAACACCACGCCCCGCTCCAGGCTAGGGCCGACCACCTCGCGCCCGTCCATGAACACGTTGCCGCTGGTGGCGGTGTCCAACCCCGCCAGCACATTCAGGATGGTCGTTTTGCCACAGCCCGAGTGGCCGATGATGCACACAAACTCGCCCTTGCCGATCTCGAAACTCACGTCGGCAAACACCGGTTTGGCGGGGTTGTAGGCTTTGGAGAGCCTTTCGATCTTCAGGTAACCGGACATGGCAGGTTCTTTCTGTTGGGGCGTGACGGGCGTGGTGGCAGCCGGCACCAGCCGGGCGGTGCTTTCGCGCACCTGGGTGTCATTCCACATAGGTCACCGCCTTCTGGGCCTGGGCGAACAACAAATCCAGTACCATGCCCACCACACCGATCAGCAGCACCGCAAAAATCACGTTGGTCAGCGACAGGTTGTTCCACTCGTTCCACACGAAGTAGCCCACACCCGTCCCACCCACCAGCATTTCGGCGGCCACGATCACCAGCCACGCAATGCCCATGCTGATGCGCATGCCGGTGAGGATCGTGGGCGCAGCGGCAGGCAGGATCACCCGGAAGGCCTTGCGCAGCGGCGTCACTTCCAGCGTGCTGGCCACGTTGAGCCATTCGCGCTTGACCGACGCCACGCCGAACGCGGTGTTGATGAGCATGGGCCAGACCGAGCAGATGAAGATGACAAAAATACCGCTCACGTCCGAATCTTTCAGCGTGTACAGCGCCAGCGGCATCCACGCCAGGGGGCTGATGGGCTTCAACACCTGAACGAACGGGTCAAACGCCTTGCGCATCAGCGGCGACATGCCAATGAGAAACCCCACCGGTATGGCCACGATCACCGCCAGCAGAAAACCGAGGCCCACCCGCGCCAGCGAGTGCGCCAATTGGATGCCAATGCCTTTGTCGTTCGGGCCCTTGTCGTAAAACGGGTCCGACAGGTGGGCCCAAGTGGCTTTGGCGACCTCGATCGGGGGCGGGAAACCGGTGCTTTTGGCGGCACCGGGGTCTTTGCCCATCATCTTGGCGTATTCGATCTCTTCTGCCGTCATGCCGCTGGACGCACCACCAATGCTCGGCCCCTTGGTGGCCAATTGCCAGGCCCCGACGAAGCAGATGAAGATCAGCAGCGACACCAGGGCCGCGCGCAGGTTCAGGCTGGCGGTTTTCATGTCAACCTCCGCAGAGCCATCTCAAGGAGGTTGAAGCCCCCCTGGGGGGCAGCGAATGAAATGAGCGTGGGGGCGTTCATGTCACACCTTTTTGATCGCAAAGCTGTCGGCGTAAGCCGCTGCCTTGGCCGGGTCAAACTCTTTGCCCATGATCTTGTGCTTGGTGTAAGCGGGCCCTGCGGTGAAGGGCTGACCCAGCTCTTTCATGTGCTTGCGCGCATCGGTGATGAGGAACACCTTTTCGGCGATCTGGTTGTAGTTCACATCGCCCTTGATGTGGCCCCAGCGCTTCATCTGCGTGAGCATCCACACCGCCATGCTCTGCCAGGGCATGGGGTCGAAGTCGGCACGGTCGGGTACGTTCTGGATCTTGCCCAGGCCATCGGCAAACTTGCCGGTCAGCACCTGGGTCAGCACAGCTTCGGGCTGATTCAGGTATTGGGCAGGGGAAATGACTTTGGCAATCAGCTCCCGGTTCTCGGGCTTGCGCGCCATGGCAGCGGCAGTCAGCACGGCGCGGTACAGGGCCGCAAACGTGTTGGGGTTCTTCTGGATGAACTCGGTGCTGGTACCGAAGGCGCAGCATGGGTGGCCGTTCCACAGGTCTTTGGTCAGCACGTGGATGAAGCCCACCTCGTCAAACACCGCGCGCTGGTTGAACGGGTCGGGGCCCAGAAAGCCATCGATGTTGCCGGCGCGCAGGTTGGCCACCATTTCAGCCGGGGGAATGACGCGCAGCTGCACGTCGGTGTCGGGGTTGATGCCGTGCTCGGCCAGGTAGTAGCGAAGCAGGAAGTTGTGCATCGAGAACTCGAACGGGATGCCGAACTTGAAACCTTTCCAGTTCTTCGGGTCGCGGTTGTCTTTGTGCTTCAGGCTCATGGTGATGGCCTGTCCGTTGATGTTCTGGATGGTGGCCACGTTCATGGGTGTGGCGTTGCTGCCCAACCCCAGGCTGATGGCCAGCGGCATGGGCGACAGGAAGTGCGATGCGTCGTACTCCTTGTTGATCATCTTGTCGCGCACCAGCGCCCAGCCTGCCGTTTTGGTGACTTCGACGTTCAGGCCCTGCTTGCTGTAGAAGCCCAAGGGGTGGGCCATGATGAGTGGCGTGGCGCAGGTGATCGGGATGAAGCCAATCTTCAGGTCTTTCTTTTCCAGTGCATTCTTGTCTTGCGCCATGGCCTGCAAGCTGGTCACGGGCAACACGCTGGCAATGGCCGCCATGGCCGTGCCCTTGCCGACGGCGCGCAGGAAGCGGCGGCGCACCGCGTCTTGCGGAAACAGGGCTTTGACGAGCGTGGCTTCGATGAACTCGTTGCTGTAGGCCTCGAAGTCGGCCGTTTCGCTGCGGGCGCGCAACTTGGCCGCTGCTTCGTCGGCGTTCACCTCGGCATGGTGGTCGGCCAGCGTGTGGTCGCGGCCACAGCTGCACTTCATCATCAGGGGGCGGTCGGCGTTGTACGGGTCAAAAAAGTCAGACATGGCACACCTCGTGAGTTGTTGGTGCACTGCACAATGCAAACAACGGGCCACATCGGAGGGGTGGCAGACCAAGATGGCCTGTTGTCGACACATCGCACACGATGCGCCGATGGCGTGTAGGGGCAGCCCTACATCAACCACCTGAATTCAACAGCCGGGGCGGGCTGGCAGGCCAATTTCGGCTCACCGCTGGCCTGTTGCAACCTCGACACTCAGCGCTGGCCGTGTCGTTCGGCGTACAGCGCCAGCTCCACATCGTTGTGCGTGCCGGTTTTTTCGAGGATGCGCACCCGGTAGGTGCTGACGGTATTGGGGGCCAGGCCGAGTTGCGCACCAATCTGGGTCACGCTCAGGCCCTGCGTCAGCAGACGGAACACCTGGTGCTCACGGTGCGACAGCGCTTCGGGGCCGGCCTGTGCACCACGTTGGCCCACCGCCATGGCCAGCGCCTCGGCGGTGGCGGGTGTGACGAACACACCGCCTGCGGCCACCTTGCGCACGGCGGCCAGCATGTCGTCGGGATCGGCACTTTTGTTCAGGTAGCCGCTGGCACCCAGCTTGATGCAGCGCACGGCGTACTGCTTTTCCGGGTAGGTGCTGAGCATGAGCACCGGCAACTGGGGGTGGCTGCGACGCAGTTGCTGCAGCACGTCCAGTCCGTCCATGCCAGGCAGGGCAATGTCGAGCAACACCACGTTCAGCGCACCGGCTTGCCCGCTGCCCACCAAATCGGCCACACGGTCGAGCACCTCGGGGCCAGTGGCGGCTTCCGCCACCACCTGCACCTCGGGCGCATCGGCCAGCACCTGCTTGAGGCCCTCGCGGACGATGCGGTGGTCGTCGCCCAGCAACACGCGGATGGTGGCAGTTGGCGCCGGGGCAGCTTCACAGGGAGATGGCACAACGTCAGGCATAAAATTATCAGCAAAAATGTGCTCTAACGCTTGTAGGATATTGATTTAAAGCTTCACTTTTAATGTAATGCTGGTGCCTGACCCGGGGACACTGCGAACCTCCAGCAGGCCACCCAGGTGGCGGGCACGCTCGCGCATGCCCATGATGCCGTAGGCATCGGTGGCCTCGAAGGCCTGCGGCGGTGCGCCCACACCATCGTCTTGCACCGACAGCTGCAGCGTGCCCTGGGTGCACGCGATGCGCACCACCAGGTGGCTGGCGCGTGCGTGGCGCCCCACGTTGCTCAACATTTCCTGAAAGATGCGGAACACTGCCATGGCCTGGCGTTCGGGCAATTCGGGCAATGCACAGGCCGACGCCGCGCTGTGTGCCCCCGGTCCAGTGGGCTCGGGCCTGCCCGCCACACCTGCTTCCCCGGTGGCGCTGGCTTCTCCCCCCATGTCCAGGTGCCAGTCCAGCCCCAGCTCGGCGCTTTGCACAAACTCCTGCGCCTGCCACTCCAGCGCGGCCCACAGGCCCTGGTGGTCAAGGATGCTGGGGCGCAGGTCGGTGATGATGCGGCCCACGTTGTCCACCGCGTTCTCGATCAGGCGGCTCATGTTCTGGCACTTGCAGCGCATGCGGGTGCGCATGTCTTCGGCCGCTTCGATGCTGCGTTGCTGCTGTTCGGACAGGCGTTTGTCCAGCCAGTTGACGTCCATCTTCAGCGCCACCAGCAGACTGCCCAGCTCGTCGTGCACCTCGCGGGCAATGCGGGTGCGCTCGTCTTCGCGCACGCTTTCGCTCCAGGCGGCCAGCTCACGCACCTGGGTCAGTGCGGTTTCCAGCGCCAATGTTCGCTCACGCACACGCAGCTCCAGCTCGTCTTTGGCCTGTTGCAGCGCGTCCGCGGCGCGCTTGCGCTCGGTGATGTCCACAAACGTGACCACCGCACCGCGCACACTGCCGCCGTCCACGATGGGGTAGCTGGAGTACTCCACCGCAAAGGCCGAGCCGTCGCGCCGCCAGAACACCTCGCTGTCGATGCGGCAGGGTTGGCCCATGCGAAACGCATTGAAGATGGGGCAGGCCTCCACCGGGTAGTGCCCGCCATCGGCATGCGAGTGGTGGGTCAACTCATGCATGTTGCAGCCCAGCAGCTCGGCGGGTTGGTAGCCGATCATCCGCGCCCCGGCGGGGTTGATGAACACACACAACCCATCCAGGTCCACACCGAACACACCCTCGCCTGTGGAAGCCAGCAACAGCCCCAGGGGGTCGCGCCAGACCGCCGAGGCAGGCGCCGACGTGGGGCCTCCGGCCGAAGTGTGGTCAAGGATGTGGACGGAAGGGGCCATGCCCGACGGGCAAGCAATGGGTGTGCCAGCCACCACCCGTCCACGCCATGGCCGTGTCGGCCCGCTCTGGCTGATCAACCTGTTTCTGCGGCCCACTGGCACAGCCGGCGCGCTCGTCGGTCTTGATCCACATCAAACCGCCGGCAACAAAACAGCACGCCCGAGCGCCTCAGCTTGCCGCAGGGTTGTCGCATCTGGGATACTGACGCGCACTGCATCCTGCCCAGTCACGCCCCGTCCTGAGCCCAAGCGTCCGTCATGCACACCCCAACGGCCCACCACGCCCCCGATCAACTGGGGCACATCCTGTCCCTGTCGGGGCTGGGGGCCTGGCAGTTCGACCATGTCGAGCAGCGGTTGCTGGCCTCGCCACCGGTGCTGGCGCTGATGCGCGGCCAACCACACGACGACGACACCCTCACCACACACGTCTGGCAAAGCCAGGTACACGAAGCAGACTGGCCCCAGGTGCTGGCGCTGCTGGCCACACCTGCCGGGCACGGGCACGCAGCGGTGCGCTTCAGAGTGCCCGGGCCACACGGCACCTGGCGCTGGCTGGAGGCCAAAGGTGGCGTGCAGGCGCGCGATGCACAAGGCAAACCCCGGCTGAGCGCCGGGGTGGTGGCCGATGTGTCAGACCGGGTCCGCGCCGATGCGCACCACAAACTGCAACTGACTTTTTCCAACGTCCTGGCCGCCAACCCGGACCGCGACGCGTTGGCACAGGCCATCCTGGACACGGTGTTGGGCCTGCATGACCTGGACGGTGGAGGCCTGTACCTGCAGTCAGCTGATGGCAGCTACATCCTGCACACCGCTGCAGGGCTGAGCGAAGCCTTTCTGGACGATGTGCGGCAGATACCTGCTGGCTCGCCCAGAGCGCAGATGGTCGAAAACGGTCAGTCCGTCACCACCTGTCTGGAGCCTGCCGACCCGAGCGACAGCGGCATATTGCTGCGCACACCCGCCATGCTGGCTGAGGGCATTACCGCGCTGGTGGTGCTGCCCATCCGTGTCAACGGTCGCAGCCGGGCCTGCCTCAACCTGGCCAGCAAGCACGTGCGTCGATTGCCGGCAGACACGGTGGAATTGCTGGCGTCGCTGGCCATACAGTTTGGCCTGGCGCTGGAGCGACTGGCTGCGCGCGAAGAAGCGACCTTGCAACGGCAGAACCTGGAAGGCTTCTTCAGCACACTGCAGGACTTTGTCTTCGTGCTGGACACCACCGGTCACATCATTTACACCAACCCGGCTGTGCATGCCGTGCTGGGCCATGGCCCCGAGTTGATCGGGCAGCATGTGCTGGCGGTGCATCCACCCCGTGTGCATGCACATGCGCAGGCCGTGCTGAGCGCCATGCTGCGCAAGGAGCGCGATTCGTGCCCCCTGCCGTTGCTGAAAGCAGATGGCACTGAAGTGATGGTCGACACCCGCGTGGTGGCCGGCACCTGGAACGGCCAGCCCGCCCTGCTCGGCATTTCGCGGGACATTTCGGCCTTGCATGCACTCGAAGCCGAGCTGACGGCGCGCAACCAGTTCCAGCGGGCCGTGCTGGACAACTTTCCATTCATGGTTTGGCTCAAGGACAGGGAAGGCAAGATTCTTGAAGCCAACCTCGCCTATGCCAGGAACTGCAATCAGCCAGATACGGATGCGCTGCGGGGCAAAACCGACTTGGATCTGTGGCCTTCTGATCTCGCACGAGGCTACATGGCTGACGACCAAGCTGTGCTGGCGAGTGGACGAAGCAAGCACGTCGAGGAGCCATTGCAAATTGAAGGACAAAACACCTGGATTGAAACCTACAAGTCACCCGTGACCATGCAGGGCACGGTGATCGGCACGGTGGGCTACGCCCGCGATATCACCGACCGCAAGCAGATGGAAGCGGAGCTGGCGCGGGAGCACAGCCTCCACAAAGCACTGATCGATGCCTCCCCTGACCTGATCTGGATCAAGGACCCTGACGGCGTTTACCTGGCCTGCAACCCCAGGTTCGAGTCGCTGTATGGGCACAGCGAAGCAGACATCGTCGGTAAAACCGACCGTGACTTCGTTTCTGCCGAACTGGCCGCCTTCTTCCGTCAGCACGACCTGAATGCCATGCATGCAGGCAAACCGACCATCAATGAGGAGCGGCTGCGTTTTGCCAGTGACGGACACGAGGAGTTGCTGGAGACGGTCAAGACGCCGATTCATGACGGGCAGGGCAGGCTGATCGGCGTGCTTGGCGTGGCGCGCGACATCACACAACGAACCCAGGCCGAACACGACCGCAAGGAGCTGCTGGATCGGCTGCAAAAACTCGCCGCGCATGTGCCTGGCTTCATTTACCAGTACCACCTGCACACCGATGGCACCGCCAGCTTCCCGTACGCGAGCGGCGGCATGGCCGCCATGTACGGTGTGCACCCGGCCGACGCGCCTGACGGCAGCTTTCTGGCCACGCGGACGATTCACCCGGACGATTTGCAAGGCTTTCGCGCTTCCATTGCGGAATCAGCCAGAACACTATCGGAATGGAAGCAAGAATACCGCGCTGTACTTGCCGATGGCAGCATAAAATGGCTGAAAGGTCAGTCATCTCCCCAGCGTGAACCCGACGGCAGCACCCTGTGGCACGGCTATGTGTACGACGTGACGGAAGAGCGCGCCACCCAGGACCGCCTGCGCCTGGCTGCCAGTGCATTTGCCAACAGCTACGACGGCATCATGATCACCGATGCCGACAACCTCATCACCGAGGTCAACCCCGCGTTCACCCGCATCACCGGTTACGAAGCCGCCGATGTGATCGGCCAGTCACCCCGCATCCTGGGCTCGGGTCGCCAGGGTGCAGCCTTCTACACAAGCATGTGGCAGTCGCTGCAAGCCGAAGGCCACTGGAGCGGCGAAGTCTGGAACCGGCGCAAAACCGGCGAGCTGTATGCCGAGGTTCTGTCCATCTCGGCCGTCAAAGGCGAAGACGGAAACCTGTCGCATTACCTGGCCGTGTTCAGCGACATCACGCGGCTGAAAGCCCATGAGGCCGAGCTGGCCCACATTGCGCAGTACGACATGCTCACCGGCGTGCCCAACCGCCGCCTGCTGGCCGACCGCATGAAAGTGGCACTGGCCCGTACCCGCCGTGACCACCTGTCGCTGGCTGTGTGTGTGCTCGACCTGGACGGCTTCAAGGAGGTGAACGACCTGCACGGGCACGAGGTGGGCGACCAGTTGCTGATCGAAATTGCCAACCGGCTGCAAAGTGTGCTGCGCGAAGACGACACCCTGGCACGGCTGGGCGGCGACGAGTTTGTGCTGCTGCTGTCCAACCTGAAGCACCCTGAAGAAAGCCACAGCGTGCTGGACCGCATGCTGCGTGGCATCGCGCAGCCCATCGCCATCCGTGGTGCGGATGTACAGGTATCGGCCAGCATCGGCGTTACGCTGTACCCGCAGGACGAAGCCGATGCCGACACCCTGCTTCGCCACGCCGACCAGGCCATGTACACCGCCAAGCAGGAAGGCAAGAACCGCTACCACCTGTTCGATGCCGAGTTTGACAAACAGGTCAAGTCACACATCGGGCAGTTGCAAAGGCTGCAACAGGCATTGCAAGACAACGAACTGGTGCTGCACTACCAACCCAAGGTCAACCTGCAAACGGGGGCCGTAATCGGTGCCGAGGCACTGATGCGCTGGCAACACCCCGAGCTGGGCCTGCGCCCGCCCGGGCAGTTTCTGCATGTGGTCATCGGCCAACCTCTGGACATGGCGCTGGGCGAGTGGGTGATCGACGCCGCGCTGAGCCAGATGGCAACCTGGCTGCAACAGGGCATTGCGCTGGACATCAGCGTCAACATCAGTGCCGATCACCTGCTGTCAAGCGGTTTTTCGGACGCACTGGCAGCTGCACTGGCACGCCACCCGGAGGTGGCACCGCACCGGTTGGAGCTCGAAATTCTGGAAACCGCCGCCATCGGCGACATGACCAGCGCATCGCAAGTGCTGGCCGCCTGCCGCGCTCTGGGAGTCAGATTTGCGCTGGACGACTTTGGCACCGGGTATTCATCGCTGGCCTATTTCCGTAACCT
Source organism: Comamonadaceae bacterium UBA2334 (assembly GCA_002344885.1). Lineage (GTDB taxonomy): Bacteria > Pseudomonadota > Gammaproteobacteria > Burkholderiales > Burkholderiaceae_C > UBA2334. Next base: position 7,576 of record DDUQ01000121.1, on the reverse strand, counting down.
GCCGGTCGACCTGATCAAGATTGACCAGAGTTTCGTGCGCGACATGCTGGAAGACCCGAACGACCTGGGCATTGTGGACAGCGTGGTGCGCCTGGCCGGGGCGTTCAACCGGCCAGTCATCGCCGAGGGCGTGGAAACCCTGGAGCACGGTGCCGCGCTGATGCTGATGGGCTGCCAACTGGCCCAGGGCTATGGCGTCGCCCGCCCCATGCCCGCCAGCGAACTGCTCGGCTGGCTGACCCGCTGGCAGGCCGATGCACCTTGGCTGAACCTGCCAGCGGTGTGCAGCCACACCGACAAGCTGGCCTTGCGCGCCGCCACGCGCAGCCACCTGCGCTGGCTGGACTCGGTGCGCCTCACGCTGAATGCCGCGCTGGCCGGGGATGCCACCACCACCGAATTCCCGCCTTGCCGGTTTGGCCAGTGGTACCAAAGCAGCGGCCGTGCGCAATACGGTGCCGATGCCGCATTCCGTGAACTGGGTACGCACCACGAAGCGCTTCACACGCTGGCCGACGAACTGTTGCTACTGGCCCACCAGGGCCAGGCTGAGGCGGTACACCGCAGATTGGCAGAACTGAACACCGCAGGCCAGGCCATGGTCAACACACTGAACCGTCTGATGGCAGCCGGCGACGGCTGCCCGCTCTGCGCACCCTGAACAGGGCACACCCGCCGAAGCAGGCATGAGCTGCCGGGGCGTGGGTACCGTCAGCGCACCAGCAGCACCGGCACCTTGCAATGCGCCAGCACCTGCGTGGCCACCGAACCCATCACCAGGTTGGCCAGTGCGCCATGGCCGTGCGAGCCCATCAGCACCAGGTCGAAGTTGCCTTCGGTTGCAGCGCGGGCAATCTGCTCACCGGCATGCCCCACCGCATGCACCACCTGAGGGGTGATGCCATGGCGGCCCAGGAACTCGAGCACCGGTGCGTCTACCTTAGTGGCTTCTTCCTCGTAGTAGCCATGGGCCACGTCGGCCCCTACCGCTGAACGGGCCCGGGGAGGCAGTGCAGCGGTGGCGGTGAACACGGTGAAGCGGTTGTGAGGCCCGAACAGCTCAGGGTGCGTCACCAGATAGGCCAGCATTTTCTTGGTGTAAGGGCTACCATCGACAGCCAGCAGTATGTTCATGGTCGAACTCCGTCAAAAGGGAATGAAGCGTGGGTCATCAGGTATTAGGAGCAGTTTTAGCGCTCCAGATCATGGTGATGGTCAGGATGCCCAGCACCACACCCAGCGATACGGCCACAGGGATCTTGAAGATGTCGATCAACATCATCTTGGTGCCAATGAACACGAGGATCACGGCCAAACCGTAATTCAGCAGGTGGAAGCGGCTGGCCGCTGCCTGCAGCAGGAAGAACATGGCTCGCAAGCCCAAAATGGCAAACACGTTGCTGGTCAGCACGATGAACGGGTCTTTGGTGATGGCGAAGATGGCCGGAATGGAATCCACCGCAAAAATCACATCGGTCAGGCCCACCAGCGCCACCACCATCAGCAACGGCGTGGCAATTTTTTTGCCGTTTTCGATGGTCCAGAACTTTTCACCGTCAAACGACTTGCTGACCGGCATCACCCTGCGAAGCAACTTCAGCGCAGGGTTGTCTTCCAGGCTCGATTCCTTGCCAGCCGCCCACCACATCTTGATGCCGGTGACGATGAGGAATGCGCCGAACACATACAAAATCCAGTGGAACTGTTCGATCAGCCAGGCACCCACCAGAATCATGATGGTGCGCAACACAATGGCACCGATGATGCCGATCATCAGCACCCGCTTCTGGTACGCCGGTGGCACCGCAAAGAACGTGAAAATCAGCAGGAACACAAAGATGTTGTCTACCGCCAGGCTCTTTTCGATCAGGTAGCCCGTCAGGAACTCCAGCGACTTTTCGTTGGCAATGGCCGACGAGCCGGTTTCGTTTTTGATGGCGACCCAGAACAGGGCGTTGAACACAAAGCTCAGGCCGACCCAGATGAGCGACCAGTTGAGGGCTTCTTTCACGCCCACTTCGTGCGCACCTTGCTTTTTGAGCACCACAAAATCGACAAACAGTGCTGCCAGCACAAAGGCAATAAACACCAGCCACAGCCACAGCGGCGCGATGGTTTCCATGATGAGATCCTTGCAAAAGAGGTGTTGAGGGAACACCCGCAAGGTCTTGCAACATCCGGTTGCTGTCGAACCGGGTGGGGCAGTTCCGGCGCCCATCGCCTGGATGGGCCGCGTACTGACGGAATCTGCCGCCAGTGCAACCGAGAAGAACGGTGAACTGGCCTGCTACTCCCCTTGATGGGATGGCGGATTGTCCGGGCGATTCAATGGCGGAGCAATCAGAAGAACACTCCGGAAAAAACTGAGTATCGAGGGGCTTCCGGGTGGCTGTCGGGCGGTTTTCGGGCGGCAATTGGGCGCGAGCCAGTCATCAGCGGTCGCACACGGCACAGCGCCACACCGACCAGCCGTGCCCCACTCGGCAGCTGAAACAGTCGCCCGGTCAGTTGCGCTGCCAGCTATTCACACAGCCGCTCAACCTGCCGCGGTCAGTACTTTTGCCAGCAGGGCACCTGTATACCGGGCGGGCAAAGGCAGCCACACGCGCACCGGGCTGCCCTGGGCCACGTCCACCGGCTGGCCCTGGGTGTTGCGCATGGCGTCCAGCCGCATCGTCAGGTTGCCGCCGGGGTGCACCACCTCCAGCGTGTCGCCCACGGCAAAGTGGTTTTTGGTTTCCACCTGCAGCCAGTCACCACTGAGGCCCGCTTCTGCCTGGCCATCGGTGCCCAACACCTCGGCCACAAACTGGCTGCGCTGGCTGACGGAGTAGCCGGTGGCATAGTTCTGGTAACCGTCCATCCGCTGCGGCTCCAACAGGCCAGGGGTGTAGCCCCGGTTGGCCAGGCCGTCCAGTTCACCAAGCAAATCGGGGTTGAACGGTCGCCCGGCCACGGCATCGTCGATGGCGCGGCGATACACCTGCGCTGTGCGGGCCACGTAGTAGCGGCTCTTGGTGCGCCCCTCGACCTTGAGCGAGTCGATGCCCATGCGCGCCAGCCGGGCCACGTGCTGCACGGCACGCAAGTCCTTGCTGTTCATGATGTAGGTGCTGGCGTGGTCGCTGTCATGTTCAGCATCGACCTGGATCGGAATGGCGGCACGTGCAACGGCATCGCCCGTGTTGGGATCGGCATCGGCACCGTGGGTCACATAACCCCAACGGCAGGCGTTGGTGCAGGTGCCCTGGTTGGGGTCGCGGCGGTTGAAGTAGCCCGACAGGTAGCAGCGCCCCGAGTAGGCAATGCACAGTGCACCGTGCACGAACACTTCCAGCTCCATGTCGGGGCATTCGTGGCGGATCGCTTCGATTTCATCGAGGCTCAGCTCGCGCGACAGGATGATGCGCGTCACCCCGGCACGCTGCCAGAATTTCACCGCCGCCGCGTTGGTGGTGTTGGCCTGAACCGACAGGTGCACAGCCACGTCGGGCCAGCGTTCCTTGACCTGCATGATGAGGCCGGGGTCGGCCATGATGAGCGCATCGGGTTTCAGCGCCAGCACAGGCTCGATGTCACGCAGATAGGTGCGCACCTTGTCGTTGTGGGCCAGCAGGTTGCTGGTCACAAATAATTTCTTGCCCCGCGATTTTGCTTCCTGAATACCTTGCTCCAGTTGTTGAAGCTTGAATTCGTTGTTGCGCGCGCGCAGCGAATAGCGGGGCTGCCCGGCGTAGACGGCGTCGGCACCGAAGTCGTAGGCGGCTCGCATCTTGTCGAGCCCACCGGCAGGCAACAGCAATTCGGGGGTGCGCATGGGGAGCCCCTTTGCCCTTCAGTCCAGCGCCACCGTGGGCAAGTCTGCGCCTGACAGGCCTTTGAAGTCGAACGCACGCGGGTCCATCAGGTGCGACGGCATGACGTGCTTGAGCGCCGTCACCATCGACGAAATGCGCCCTGGGTGCTGGGTCTGCCACTCGGTTACGAGCTGACGCATCTGCTGGCGCTGCAGGTTGTCCTGGCTGCCACACAGGGTGCACGGGATGATGGGGAACGCCTGCAGCTCGGCCCAGCGGGCCAGCTCTGCCTCGGCCACATAGGCCAGCGGGCGGATGACGGTGTGGTTGCCATGCTCGCCGGCAGCGTTCTGGCTGACACCCTTGGGCGGCATGGCCTGCAGCTTGCCCGCAAAGAAGAAGTTGAGCAAAAAGGTGTGCAGCATGTCGTCCCGGTGGTGGCCCAGGGCAATCTTGTTGCAACCCAGCTCATCGGCCACGCGGTGCAGAATGCCCCGGCGCAAACGGCTGCAGAGGCTGCACATGGTCTGCCCTTCGGCCACCTGCTGTTTGACCACGCTGTAGGTGTCTTTGGTTTCGATGTGAAACGGCACGCCCAGGCGCGTCAGGTACTCGGGCAACACATGGGCCGGAAACCCGGGCTGTTTCTGGTCAAGGTTGACGGCCACCAGTTCGAAGCGAGGTGCCCCATGCAGGCGCTGGTAGCGCAGCAGCATGTCGAGCATGCCGTAACTGTCTTTGCCACCGGACACACACACCATGACCTTGTCACCGGCTGCAATGAGGCCGAAGTCGGCAATCGCCTGGCTGGTCTGGCGCAGCAGGCGTTTTTCCAGCTTGGTGGCTTCGTGCCGGGCAGCATGCTCGACATCGGTCATGCCCTGCTCGCCGTTGGCAGCGTTTTGCGAAACCACGTCAGCCGGCATGTCTGCAAGGGTCGGCATGTCGGGCACGGCCATCATGCTTCGGCGGCGTAGAACAACCGGGCCGCTGACCGTGGTGCTTCCGGCTTCACTGCGTTGGCGATGGCCGCAATGTGGTCCGGGGTCGTGCCGCAGCAGCCGCCCACGATGTTCACCAGCCCCTCGGCGGCAAACTCGTGCACCAGGCGGCTGGTCACATCGGGGGTTTCGTCAAAGCCGGTATCGCTCATGGGGTTGGGCAGGCCGGCATTGGGATAGCAGCTGATGAAGGTGTCGGGCGCGGCCTTGGCCAGTTCCTGGATGTAGGGGCGCATCAGCGTGGCACCCAGGGCGCAATTCAGGCCCACGGCCAGTGGCTTGATATGGCGCACGCTGGCCCAGAAGGCCGTGACGGTCTGCCCGCTGAGGATACGGCCCGACGCGTCGGTGACCGTGCCACTGATGATGACCGGCAGGCGGTGGCCTGTGGCGTCGAAGAATTCTTCAATGGCAAACAGCGCGGCCTTGGCGTTGAGCGTGTCAAAAATGGTTTCCACCAGCAGTACATCGGCACCGCCTTCCACCAGGCCGTCGATTTGCTCGTAGTAGGCGGCGCGGAGTTGCTCGAAAGTCACGTTGCGGGCACCGGGGTCGTTCACATCGGGGCTGATGCTGGCGGTTTTGGGCGTGGGGCCCAACGCGCCGGCCACGTAGCGCGGGTGGTCCGGCGTGGAGAACTTGTCGCACGCGGCGCGGGCAATGCGGGCCGAGGCCACATTCATCTCGCGCGCCAGGTGGGCCATGTCGTAGTCTTCCTGCGCCACAGTGGTCGCGCCGAAGGTGTTGGTCTCGATCAGGTCGGCCCCGGCGGCCAGGTAACGTTCGTGGATGTCGGCAATCACGTCGGGGCGTGTGAGGCTCAGCAACTCGTTGTTGCCTTTCACGTCCTTGTGGAAGTCAGCAAAGCGCTCACCCCGATACTGCGCCTCGGTCAGCTTGAAACGCTGGATCATGGTGCCCATGGCCCCGTCGAGGATGACGATGCGTTGGCTCAGGGTGGCAGGCAACGCCTGGGCACGGGTGTAGGCAGCGGTGTGGGCAACGGTGTTCATGGGGGTGGATTGTAGAAACCGGCCAAATCACAACCCAATCGCGACCCGTTCACAGCCTGTTCCGCCGCCTGTTCAGCTGAAAGCATGCCCCCTGCCGCTGCAGGTCGCCCTCAGGCCGCGAAACACGCCGGGGCTCGCTGAACGTTACCCCAGGGGGTAAAAAGTGAGATGATTGCCTTGTACCGGGTGGCTCCACCCAAGGCCAAACGTCTGACCCGCCCGCCCCAGGGCCTCAAAGGCTGGGCGTTTTCGTGCGCACCAGAGCAACGCACCCAAAAGCAGACGGCCGGCCGCTCGACCCTCTGGAACCATTCCTTGAATCCATTTGTTTGAAAGCAGGCAAGCATGCGCACAGGCATCTTTCAGTTTGGTGAGCACATCGATGGCTACCCCGTGCGGGTACTGAACGAACGCGCGGTGCGTGCAGCCGCAGGGTTGCTGCTGGTGGGGGCGTTCATTTCGTTTGCCAACGCCATGCTGGTGGGCAATTTCCAGCCCACACGGTTGTTTGTGCTGATGTTCATCCTGGACATGGCGATCCGGGTGTTCGTCAACCCGCTGTTTGCGCCCAGCATGATCGTGGGCGGCTGGGTGGTACGCCACCAGACACCCGACTGGGTGGGCGCGCCGCAAAAGCGCTTTGCCTGGGGCCTGGGCCTGGCACTCGGCCTGGTGATGGCTTGGACCATGGTCATCCATCAGGTCATCGGCCCGATCAACATGCTGGTGTGCGGAACCTGCCTGGTGCTGATGTTTTTTGAAACATCGTTCGGCATTTGTCTGGGCTGCAAGCTCTACAACCTGTTCAACAAAGACCGCGCCCAGCTCTGCCCCGGCGGGGTGTGTGAAGTGCCCGCCGCCGCACCCAAAAACCCCATGGCCTGGGGCAAGGGCGTGGTGCTGGTGGCTTTTGTGGGCTACTCGGTGGCTGCCGGGCAGTGGGTGCGCAGCACCGCCCCGGCGGAACTGAGCAGCCTTGACAACACGGCCGCCCGGGCAGACATGGGTGCCAGGGGCGCGGGCTCTGGCGGCGCAGTGACTGGGGCCGCACCCGCCCACCACGCCGACACCGAACGCTGCAAGGTGCCCGCTTTCGCCAAAGCCATTGGCCACGAAGACATGTGGAAGAAGCACAACAATTGCTCATGAACAGTAGCTGACTATTCATATCTGACATGCGCTAGACACAGTTTTATATTGAATTTTGAGGTTCTCCATGTCTCGGACATCCCCGGTATTGCGACGCTTGACGCTCGGTGCGGCGGCACTGGCTCTGTTGGCTGGCATTGCGTTTGTGATGGTGCGCAGCGGCCCGCTGGCACCGGTCAAGGTCACGGTGGCCGAAGTGCGGCAGGGTTCAGTCCAGCCAGCGGTGTTTGGCATCGGCACGGTGGAGGCCCGCCGCAGCTGGTTGGTGGGCCCCACCGCCGCAGCCAGGGTGCTGCGCGTGGCGGTGGACGTGGGCGACACCGTGGCCCCCGGCCAACTGCTGGCCGAAATGGACCCGGTGGACCTGGACCAGCGCCTGGCCGCGCTCGATGCCTCGTTGGCCCGCACCCGCAGCGCACAGGCTGCCGCGCAGGCCCAGGTGGTTGACGCCACCGCCCGCCAGCAACTGAGCGCAGGCAACCTGCGCCGCAACGAAGACCTGGCCCGCCAGGCGTTCATCAGCCCTGGTGCGCTGGAAGGTCGCCAGCAAGAGCTGGCCTCGGCCAGCGCCGCGCTGCAAAGCGCCCAGGCCAACGCCAGCGCCGCCGCGCAAGAC
>DDUQ01000021.1 GCA_002344885.1 Comamonadaceae bacterium UBA2334 | reverse complement strand
CNTCAGGCCCACATCGTCACCCGGCCCACGGAAGAGGTGACACGTGTCCCCCCCGCCGACCCAGATGCCACTAAAAACACAGCACCCGATGCTTATGTAAAAAGCGATGGCGACCATTTCGACCCTCAAAATTCAACCACGCGCATCGTCCAACCCCGCTCGCAGCGTCTGCGACCGGTGGACCAGTGGGAGCAGGTAGCCGCCCTCGCGGCTGCCACGCAGGGTGTGCTGGCGGTGTCCCCCCTGGCCACAGGCCCGGTGTTTGCCCAGCGCGGCAGCAGCAACAAAAGCGTGGTGCTGATGGGCGTGGTTCCTGCGGCCTACAGCCGCATCGTCAAAATGGACGGCTACATGACCCGGGGCCGCTTTGCTGTGCAGGGCACCGAAACGCTCATCGGCATCGAACTGGCAAAGGATCTGGGCATCGGCGTGGGCGACAAGCTGCGCGTCACCACCGCCACAGGGCGCGCCGAGACCCTGCACATCAACGGCCTGTTCGACACCGGCAACCGCGACCTGAACCGCCGCTGGGTGTTCGTGCCGCTCAAGCTCGCGCAAACGCTGCTCGACATGCCGGGTGGGGTGTCACAAATCGACGTGACCGTGACCGACCTGTTCAACGCAGAAACCGTGGCCAACGGCCTGCAGGCCCGCACCGGGCTGACCGTGGAAAGCTGGATGCAGACCAACGCCGGGCTGCTGACGGCCTTGAGCAACCAGACCGTGTCCAACAACCTCATCCGCAGCTTCGTGGTCATCATCGTGGCGCTGGGCATTTCCAGCGTGCTGGTGGTCAGCGTGGTGCAGAAGCAGCGCGAAATCGGCATCCTGCGGGCCATGGGCGCAGGCCGGGGCCGCATCATGGCGGTGTTCCTGCTGCAAGGCGGCCTGGTAGGACTCGTGGGCTCTGCGCTGGGCAGTGGGCTGGCGTTCACCCTGCTCACGGTGTTCTCGCACATTTACAAAAGCCCCGACGGCGCACCGCTGTTTGCCGCCGAACTGGACCCCCAACTGGTGCTCATGGCCAGCCTGGTGGCCTGCGCCGTAGGCCTGGCCGCCGCCGCCTTGCCCGCCCGACGGGCAGCCCGCATGGACCCCGTGCAGGCGATACGCAGTTGAAACTTTGCATAGCACGGTGGTGAACATAAATAGGCGCGGGAGGCGTATTTGAATCACATTCTTCAGCTGCAAGACATCCGCAAGCGGTACAACCTCGGTACGCCAGTGGAAACCGAGGTGCTGCATGGCATCGACATGGCGCTGGCCGAGGCCGAATTCGTCTCGCTGACCGGGCCCTCGGGTTCGGGCAAAAGCACGCTGCTCAACATCATCGGCCTGCTGGAGCGCCCCACCACCGGCGCGCTGACTATTGCCGGCCAGCGCGCAGACCAACTGGAAGACACCGCCCTGACGCGCTTGCGGGGCCGCACCATCGGGTTCGTGTTCCAGTTCCACCACCTGCTGCCCGCCTTCACCGCGCTGGAAAACGTGATGCTGCCCTCCATCATCGAGCACGGCCAGGCCACGCCCGAGGCCGAGACCTTCGGGCTGGAGTTGCTGGACCGCGTGGGCCTGAAAGGGGCCGAGCACAAACAACCGGCCGAGCTGTCAGGCGGCATGCAGCAGCGCGTGGCCATTGCACGCGCGCTGTCGCTGCGGCCCCGGCTGATTCTGGCTGACGAGCCCACCGGCAACCTCGACACCGTGACCGCCGACGAGGTGTTTGCGCTGCTGCGCGAGTTCAACCATGACCACGGCAGCGCCTGCCTCATCGTCACGCACGACCCCCGCCTGGCCGCGCGCTGTGACCGGCAGGTGGTGCTGGTAGACGGCCGCCTGACGCAGCCCTGAACGTCACCTGTAGCAGTTGGCACCAGCCAAGTGGCCGAAACGCCAAAGCGAAGCGCTGCAACACAGCCGCAGCCAGCCACGGGCCCACCATTTGATCTGCATCAACACCCGGCCACAAAGCCGTTGTGCCCGGCACAAATACCCACGGCCTGGCCACTGTCAGGCATGACAAGCCGTTGCTTCTGTTCCAGAATGTCAGCCTTGCCAAAAACGATGCACCCCATCCAGCCATGCGCAACAACCAACCCGTCACCCAGCAGGAAACCAAAGTCCCTGAAGGCCAGACCCTGATTTCCGTGACCGACCTGAAAGGCCGGATCACCTACGCCAACAAAGCCTTCATCGGCATGAGCGGCTACACGGAAGAAGAATTGCTGGGGCAACCCCACAACATCGTTCGCCACCCCGACATGCCTGCCGAAGCTTTTCGCGACATGTGGGAAACGATCGAGGCGGGCATTCCCTGGTCCGGCGTGGTCAAAAACCGCCGCAAAGACGGCGGCTTTTACTGGGTGCGCGCCAACGCCACGCCTGTGCGCGACGGAGACCGCATCGTCGGCTACCTGTCGGTTAGGGTGGGCCCCAGCCAGGAAGAAATCGATGCCTGCGAAGCACTCTACGCCACCATGCGGGCCGAGGCAGCCGCAGGCAAGCTGCGCCACCGCGTGCACCGCAGCAAGGTGCAGTTGCCCGGCCTCGTCCCGTGGCTGGTGCGCACGTTCACGCCCTCGGTTCATCAGCAGGTGGCCTGGCTGGCATTTTGGCCGGCAGCCATTCCGCTCATCCTCATGGCCCTGGGGCTCCCGTGGTGGGTGTGTGCGCTCGGCGGTGCCGTGACGATCCTGGGCTCGTTCACGTGGATCTGGTGGCTGCTGGGCAAACCGCTGTACTACATCCTGGCCAAGGCCAACCGCATTGCCGCTGGCGACCTGTCCGAAATGATGGCGGTCAAACACAGCGGTGTGATGGGCCAGCTCGAACGTGCACTGGCCCAGATGAGCCTGAACGTGCGCACTGTGGTGCGCGACATCCGGCACGAAGTGGGCAACCTGCGCGGCGGCACCAAGGAGATTGCCCTGGGCAACGAGGACATGTCGCAACGGGTCGAGGCGCAAGGCAGCAAGCTGGAGCAGACCGCAGCGTCCATGGAGGAAATCAACGGCACGGTCAAGCAGACATCCGACGTGACCGCAGAAGGCGCTGCCCTGGCCACCGAGATGCTGTCCATGGCACGGCGCAGCCACGACTCCGTTCAGGCTGTGACCAGCACGATGAACGGCATTTCAGACTCGTCCCGCCGCATTGCCGACATCATCAAGGTGATCGAGGGGGTGGCCTTCCAGACCAACATCCTGGCGCTCAATGCCGCCGTCGAAGCGGCCCGGGCCGGCGAGGCGGGCCGGGGTTTTGCCGTGGTGGCGGCCGAGGTTCGCGCCCTGGCCCAACGCACGACGAACGCCGCCAAGGAAATCCGTCAGCTGATCGAAGAGTCGACCCAGCGCGTCAACGACGGCAGCAAGCGCGCGGCCGAAGCACTGGCCCGCGTGGACGAGTCCATGGAAGCCGTCAACCGTGTGGCCACCATGCTGGACGGCATCCGCCTGGCGGCGTCCGAGCAGTTGCAAGGCACTTCGCAAATTGCCCAGACGCTGGCGCACATGGACGACATCACGCAACAGAACGCCGCCATGGTGGAGGAGTTGGCTGCTGCCTCGCGCTCGCTGGACGACCAGGTGGACGTGGTTCACAACTCCATCCGCGTGTTCCGCCTGTTCCCCGGCGACAAAACACTGGCCGAGGACGATGCCGTCGAGGCCCGCAAACGGTTCAAAGAAGAACATCAACTCAAGCCCGATGAAGTCGATTTCGACAAGGTCATTGCCGCACACCAGCAGTGGCGTGTCACGCTGCGCAATGCTGCGCTGAAGAACAAAAAGCTGGAAGCCGACACCATCCGCCGGGACGATTGCTGCGCACTGGGCAAGTGGGTCTACGGCCCGGGCGGCAAACGCTGGGGCACGGTGCCGGTGTTCAAAGACCTGGTCAAGCACCACAAGGCCTTCCATGCCGAGGCCGGCAAAGTGGCCGATGCCATCAACCAGGGCAACCCGCAACGCGCCGAGCAGATGATGGAAAGCGGCACGCCATTCGTGGAAGCCGGACACAGCGTCACGCAAAGCATCCGCACCCTGCGCGACATGGTGGAAGGGGGCAAAGTGGCAGGCACGCCACCCGCAGCACACGCAGCCCCGTCGAACCCGACACGCCCGAGCACACAGACGCGACCACCCGCGACGGCGGCACCGGCAGCTGCCTCCGCCCCTGCGCAACGCAGTGCCTCCTCCGCTGGCCAGAACATGCCCGCTGTGCGTCCCGCAGCCAAAGTCCCCGCCACGGCACACGCCGACGACGACTGGGAAACGTTCTGACGCCGCTTGTCGGCGTCAACGTCAACCGGCCAGCGGGTTGAAGGGGACGCGCCGGCCTGACGGCTGGGTAAGCCTCACTGCGGCGGCGGCAGGTGAGCCTCCAGGGCTGCATCGCAGCCGATGCCTGCTGCAATCCACCGCCGCGCGAGCCGCCGCAGCACACCTGACAACCACCGCAAAGGCTTTGGCAAAACGCTTGTCGGGTCAGTGAGTGCACCGCAGCGGTACTGCTTTTTAAGGGCGTCCCAACGCAAGGCCGAACATGCACCCAGCCGTTTGCCCGACAGCACCACGCCCAGGGGGCACGGCTCGGCCAGACAACACAGCCCGCACCCGTTGCAAGGCGCACCCTCTGGCGGCTTGCGCGGGGCTTCGGGCTGCAGGTAGATGATCTGGTGCGTTTGCATGTGGGCAAGGTTCAGCGGCGGGGCGTGGCCTCCAGCTTGGCCTTGAGGAACCCGCCCGTCCCGTACCGCGTGACTTTGCCATAACAGTCCGCGCTCAGCCGCTGCACCATGGCGGTGTAAGCGTCGATCAACTCAGCCTCGATGCTGAAATGGTCGTAATTGACGACCACGGCCACCCGGCCTTGCACGGGTGCCAGACACTGGCGCACGGCTACCTCGATCTGGGCAATGGTCTGCGCGTTCTGCACCCGCAAGCCCGAGAAATCGATGTACAGCAGGGCGCGCGCAAGGTCCAACTCCAACCGCTGCGACAGTGGCGTGCCCAGCAATTGCTCGCGCAGGCCCATGGGCTCGTCGGTGAACAGGCGGGCATCCATGGTGTGCAGGTCTGGGCTGATGGCGGGCGCAAAGTCCATTTGCGCCAGGATGTCGCGCTGCAAGTCCACACCGGGTGCCATTTCGATCAGTTCCAGCCCTTCTGACACCAACCGGAACACGGCCCGCTCGGTCACGTACAGCACACGTTGGCCCCGGCGCAGCGCTTCGCGACCGCTGAAGGTGCGGTGTTCCACCTGCCGGACAAACTTGGGCGATGCCCCTCCTGTCGGATGTGCAAGCGCCCTTCACCCGCCCCCACCTGCTGCTTGCCCGCGCGGAAGGTGCCGACGAACACCACCGTCTTGGCGTTCTGGCTGATGTTGATGAAGCCGCCCGCCCCCGCCAGGCGTGGGCCGAACTTGCTGACGTTCAGGTTGCCTTCGGCATCGGCCTGCGCCAGCCCCAGCACCGCAATGTCCAGTCCGCCGCCGTCATAAAAGTCAAACTGGTAAGGCTGGTCGATGATGGCCTGCGGGTTGACCGCCGCACCGAAGTTCAACCCACCAGCCGGTATGCCACCGATCACACCCGGCTCGGTGCTGAGGGTCAGCAGGTCGATGATGCGCTCCTCGGCCGCCACGGCGGCAACGCCTTCCGGCATGCCGATGCCCAGGTTGACCACCTGATGCGGCCTCAACTCCAGCGCGGCACGGCGGGCCATGACCTTGCGCTCCGACAGGTTCATGGGCGGCACGCTGCTCAGGGGCACGCGGATCTCGGCGGCAAAGGCCGGGTTGTAAGCCTCGGCGAATGTCTGCCGGTGGTGATCGGGGTCGCGGGCCACCACCACGGCATCGACCAGCACACCGGGCACCTTCACCTGACGCGGGTTGAGCGATCCGCGCTCGGCCACCCGCTCCACCTGCGCAATGACGATGCCGCCGCTGTTGCGTGCAGCCATGGCAATGGCCAGTGCCTCGAGCGTCAGGGCTTCGCGCTCCATGGTCAGGTTGCCGTCGGGGTCGGCGGTGGTGGCGCGGATGATGCCCACCTGGATCGGAAAGGCCTTGTAGAACAGGTAGTCCTGCCCATCGATGGGCATGAGCCGCACCAGGTCTTCGGTGGTGCGCGCGTTGATCTTGCCGCCACCATGCCGAGGGTCCACAAAGGTGTCCAGCCCCACGCGGGTCAGCGTACCCGGCTTGCCCGCCGCAATGTCGCGAAACAGGTGGGTGATGACCCCCTGCGGCAGGTTGTAGGCCTCGATGTCACCTGCCACGGCCAGCTCCTGGATTCTGGGCACCAAGCCCCAATGCCCGCCAACGACCCGTTTGAGCATGCCCGGCTGACCCAGGTGGTTCAGGCCTCGCGTCTGCCCGTCGCCCTGGCCAGCGGCGTACACCAGCGTCAGGTCGCGGGGCGCGGCCGACTGCTCGAACCGGCGCGCCAAGGCCACGGCAATGGCCTCGGCAAAGCCGATGCCCACAAACCCGCCGGTGGCCACGGTGTCACCGTCGTGGATGAGCTGCACCGCTTCGTCTGGCGTGACCAGTTTGCTGCGGTGCGGCTCGGCATGCAGGTTGCCATCGGAAGGGGAGGATTGAACTGGGAGCATGGCGGCTTGTACTTTGGCGTCTGAAGAAACCCCAGCATAGGTGCACCGGGGCACGCTGTCATTCGGGGCATACCCCACCGGCCGGGCTGCCAGGCGTCGCCTGCTCCAGCACCGCCACACCACGCCACGGCCATCACACAGACCATTTTTGAACTTTTGGCATCCACCTTCGCGTAAGCTTGCGCCATGACCTCCGCAGACCCTGCCAGCACGCTGGCCGCAGCATCCACCGGCCCACACTTTCAGCCCGGCTCGCCATTTGCGCGCCTGGTTGCAGCCTTGGCACGCGAGCCTTGGCCTGACGCAGAGCTGCTGGCTGCGCTGCCGTTCGGACAGGATCTGGCGGGGCTGGTTGACCCCGCTCGCGATCCGGCCGACAACCGCGACACACCCAGCCATGTACGCGCAGTGGTGGGCCGGACGTTGCGCATCAATGCAGGCGGGCTGAGCGCGGTGGTGCAGACGCAGAACCAGGCCCTGCTGTACCAGATGGCCGAGCTCGAAATAGACTACCTGGCCATTTTCGAATCAGCCGAGATGCAGCACAGGGGGTGGTCTGCGCAGGCCGCCAAAGGCTACCTGGCCGTGGCGGCGCTGTACCACGACATCGGCAAGATCATCCAGCGCGAGCGTCACCCCACCATCGGTTACTACCACCTGCTGCACAGCCCTGACCACGCAGCCCTGCGCAGCATGTTCCGGACCGAGCTGGACCACTGGCTGTTTTTGCACATCATCCGCTTCCACGACGTGTTCGGCGTGGTGAGCACCGGCGAAGGGTCGCTGGCGGCACTGGTGGACCTGATACCGATGCGAGAAATGTCCGAGGCCGAGCGGTTGGGCATCCTGCACCTGTTTCTGCGCATCAACCTGGCCGACATTGCCGGCACCATTCAGGTCCGCGAAAGCAAGGTGCAACACATGATGACCGACCTGCGCCGCGCCGCCGCGGCGATGCCGGCCGGTGGCAAAGGCACCACGCCAACGCCGGGTCTGGCCTTTCGGGAAGCGCTGATCGACGCTGACACCGGTGTGGGCCGCGCCGTGGCGCGCATCCAGCGCCTGTTGGCCGAACCCGGGCTCGAGGCCTACCAGGACCCGGGGCTGGACATCGTGATCGAGCGCGAGCTGATGGCCATCCAGGGCTCCAACGTGAGGCAGTTTGCAAACACGTTTTCGCATGTCTGCAAGCTCGACTACCTGCTGCGGTTTGTACGCGCCCTCCAAAATCAGGCGCAGGCTGAAGGCAGGCCGGTCCGCGTGGTCATCAGTGTCTTACTGGCCTTGCTGTGCAGGGTGGTCAACGAGTATGGCGACCTGACGGCACGCGGCAACGGCGAGCGCAGGCGCATCGGCATTGCGCTGAAAGGCTGGAGCCGAGAACCCGGCATGACCCGGCAACTGTGCAGCATGCTGTTCGACGACACAAACCTGGCACTGCAATGGGCCACCGAAGAAGCCACCGCGTGGTTTTACGACTGACCTGAAGGCCTCCCCCAAATTGGTATTGCGTTCAACATCCGGGTGACATGTAAACGGAGTTGTGAATAAAAAAAGCCGCCCATCGGGCGGCTGAAAAAAGGGGCTTCAACGCTTCACTTGCCGAACGGATTCGGACGGGGCGTTTTGTCGCTAGAAGGTGGCAGGATGGGCAGCATGAAGCTGGGCTGGTCACCCGTCAGGGTCTTCAGGAACGCCACGACCTTGGCATTTTCATCTTTGGTGAAGGTCTTGCCCAGTTGCAGGCGGCCCATCACATCCACAGCTTCGGTCAGGGTATTGACCGCGCCATCATGGAAATAGGGATAGGTCATTTCGACGTTGCGCAACGTCGGCACCTTGAAGCTGAACCGGTCGATCTCTTTGCCGGTCACCGCACTGCGGCCTTCAGCTGGGCTGGTGGCTTTATAGGCCTGGACGATACCCATTTTCTGGAAAGAGTTGCCGCCAACAGCCTCGCCGTTGTGGCAGGCCACGCAACCGCTGTCCTTGAACAGCTTGTAACCGGCCTGCTCGTCGGCCGTCAATGCGTCTTTCTTGCCCAGCAACCACTGGTCAAACCGTGAATTGGGGGTGACCAATGTCTTCTCGAACTCGGCAATTGCGGCGGTCACCTGGTTGATGTCGATCTTGTCTTTTCCGAAGATCATCTTGAACTCACGGACGTATGCCGGAATGGACTCCAGAACGCCCAGGGCCAGTGTGTGGGTGAAGGCCATTTCGCCAGGGTTGGCAATCGGGCCACCGGCCTGCGCCTGCAAGTCAGCCGCACGACCGTCCCAGAACTGCGCCACGTTCAGGCTGGAGTTGAGCACGGTGGGCGCGTTGATGGGACCCTGCTGCCACTTGTCGCCGATGGAAGTGGGAATGTTGTCCGTGCCGCCCATCGACAAGTTGTGGCAAGAGTTGCACGAGATGAAGCCCGACTTCGACAGGCGTGGGTCGAAGTACAGTTTTTTACCCAGTTCGACCATACCCAAGTTGACCTGAGCAGCAGGTTTGATGGGTTGAATGGGCTCGTTGCTCTGGGCCTGCACGGTCAGCGCAGCAGCGCCCAATGCGAGGGTGGCGGCCCATGCCAGGGGGGACAGTTTGATCATGATATTTCTCCGTGGGTCAGAATTGACGCACAAACTTTAGGGTTATTGAAGACCCGTGAATTTGATGCAGATCAAACTGTCTTATAGGGTGCGCCTACTCTGCATATAGCCTCGGCCTATGGGCTTTTCATGCATGCTTGATGTGTTTTCCGTTGTGCTTTTCAGGAGTTTTCAAGCCATGAAGTTGACCGAGTTGCGCTACATCGTCGCGCTGGCCCAGGAAGGCTCTTTCAGCCAGGCTGCGCGTGCCTGCCAGGTCAGCCAGCCATCGCTCAGCGTGGCCATTGCCAACCTGGAGCAGGAATTCGGCGTGCCGCTGTTCGAGCGGACCAAAAACCGGGTCACACCGACACCGGTTGGCGAACAGGTGGTGGCGCAGGCACGCAAAGCGCTGGCAGAGGTCGAACAAGTCAAGACGATTGCCCGTCGTGGCACCGACCAGCTGGAGGGTGAATTCCGTCTGGGCGTCATCCACACGGTAGGACCCTACCTGCTACCGCAACTGGTACCAGAACTCACGCGATTGGCGCCTGCCATGCCCCTGTTCATCGAAGAAAACACCACTGCCAACCTGACCGTGCTGTTGGGGGACGGCCAGGTTGATGCGGCCATCATCGCCCTGCCGTTCGACATGCCGGGCATCGTGTGCCGCCCACTGTACGAAGAAAAATTTCAGGTGGTGGTGCCCAACGGTCACCCATGGACAGGGCGGGAAGCCGTGACGCCTGAAGAGCTGGCTGGCGACAAGGTGCTGTTGCTCAAGGCTGGCAACTGCTTTCGCGACCAGGTGCTGGGGGCGTGCCCACAGATCAGCGTGCCCGACAGCGAACTCCGCATGGGCTTCTCCATCGGCACCATCCGCTGCATGGTGGCTTCTGGCCTGGGCGTGTCGGTGTTGCCTGAAGGTGCACTGGGCAAACCCTATTCGAACGAGCCCATCCACACCATACCGTTTGCCGAACCCGCCCCTTCACGTCGTGTGGCACTGGTCTGGCGCGCCACGTTTGCACGGCCCAAAGCCATTGGCGCACTGGTGTCAGCCGTCAGGGCGCTGAAGATCGATGCGTATCGGTTGCTCGTCTGAAACGCCGGGCATCAAACAGCCCATGCACATGCCCGTGCCGATGCCATCCGTCACCCATTGAGCGGGATCGGCCCTCTAATCTGCCTGCAGAACCCTCAGCGAAGCGCCAGTGGCCGGTCCTCGAACT
The DNA here is from genome assembly GCA_002344885.1 of Comamonadaceae bacterium UBA2334. Classification (GTDB taxonomy): domain Bacteria; phylum Pseudomonadota; class Gammaproteobacteria; order Burkholderiales; family Burkholderiaceae_C; genus UBA2334. Next base: position 10,277 of record DDUQ01000021.1, on the reverse strand, counting down.
CGGTGTTGAGGACCACCGTGCTGGTGGTGCGCGCCACGCCGGGAATGGCCTTGATGGCGTACAGCACATCCTCCAGCGCACGTGCGTGCGTGGTGCGGATTTTGGCCAGAAAGTCGTATTCACCCGCCACGCTGTGCAGCTCCTGAACCTCGGGCATGGCCCTCAGGCGCGGGGCCACATCGCGGCAGTGGATGCCGCCGTCGTTGCGGATGGCCACAAAAGCCGTGAACGACAGGCCCAGGGCATCCGGGTCGACACTGAGGGAAAAACGGCGGATCACTCCCCGCTCGACCAGCTTGCGCACCCGCTCATGGACGGCGGCCGTTGACAGGCCCACCGCGGACCCCACGTCGGCGTACGAACGTCGGCTGTCAGCACTCATGGCCGAAAGAATTCTCGAATCCATCTCGTCAATCTGAATATTTGCTTGCATGTCGACGCTCTTCGTATAAAATCAAACGCAAATAAGAAAATGCCGTAAATTTTCCAGATTCAGCCCACCCATGTCCACTGTTTTCAAGCGCTCGGTGCCCATAGACCCTCGCATCCAGGTGATGGCAGCGTTGTTGCTGGTCTACATCGTCTGGGGCACCACGTATTTCGCCATCGGGGTGGCGCTGCGCGAGATGCCGCCCCTGTGGCTGAACGCCAGCCGCTTCGTGGCAGCAGGGCTCATGATGATCGCATGGGCACTGTGGCGCGGCGAACGCTGGCCAACCGGCCGTGAATGTCTGCACGCGGTGCTGGCGGGCACCCTCATGGTGTTTCTGGCCATGAACCTGGTGGTACTGGCCCAACGCGCGGGCATTGGGTCAGGGCTGATGGCCACGGTCGTCACCACCATGCCCATGTGGCTGGCCCTGTGGACACGGTTGGGCGGCGAACACGTCCCCGCCAGCAGCTGGGTGGGCCTGGTGCTGGGTTTCGCGGGCGCTGCGGTGCTGGCAATGGAAGGTGACTTTTCCACCACGCTGCTCGGCGCAGCCATGGCTTTTGGCGCGCCCCTGGCCTGGAGTGTGGGCTCTTACGTCAGCCGCAAGCTGCCGCAACCCAGCGCGTGCATGGCAGCTGGGGTGCAATGGCTGTCGGGCGGCCTGCTGTGCACCGTTGCCGCATCGGCCTGGGAATCACCCGCCCCCATGGCCCAGGCAGGCACCCTGGCTTGGCTGGCATGGGGCTATCTGTTGGTCATGGGCACACTGGCGGCGCTCAATGCCTACCTCTGGCTGCTGCAGCACACGGCACCCGCGCTGGCGGGCAGTTACAGCTTCGTCAACCCGGCGGTGGCGCTGTTGGTCGGCACCGTGTGGGGTGGCGAAGTGCTCACGGGTTGGGTCTGGATTGCCCTGCCGCTGATTTTTTCGGCACTGGCCCTCATCCTCTACGGGCGGGCACTGTGGGCTCACTGGGTCGCCTGGCGAGGAGGCTCGGCACCTGGCACCGACTTGACCACGCCAGCTGCCAGGTAAAAGCTGCCCATCCAGACCGGTGTCACCACAAAGTCGTCCAGGCGCGATGCCAGGTCAAGCCACGGTTCCGCCAGCCCCTCGAGTGAACTGACCGAGTACAGCGCTGCGCCCCACACAAAGCAGTTGACGCCCCACGCCCAGGGAGGTGCCCATTGCAACCCGGTGGCCACCACGCGCGCGCCGGGCTGAAGCAACGCAAACACATTGTCCAGCGCCGCCGGATTGCGCACGATGTCGTGCGTCAGGTGAAACAGCGCAGCATCTGCCCGCCCCTGCCAGGCGGCCGACTCGGCACTGTCATGCACCCAAGTCATGCAACGGTGCTCGTCGGGTGTCAGCCTCGCCTGGGCGTGGCCCAACATTTCGGCGCACTGCTCGATGCCCACCACGCGCCCGGCCGCGCCGAGTTGCCGGAGCAAAAGTGGCAGGCTCAACCCTGTGCCGCAGCCGACATCGAGCACAGTCTGCCCGGGCTGCAAGGCAAGCCGGTCGATGGCCGCGAGCCTGAGCGGCTCGAACGGCAGCAACTCACGGTCGTAGCTCGCCGCACGTGCGCGGTACAAACCCAGCTGCGACCGCTTGGCATGATCTGGCGCGGCAACTGCGCCGTTGTGGGGCTGATGAACTGTCACGCTGACAGACTCCTGTGTGGCCTCGCACAAGGCCTTGCCCCCGATGCTGCAACAAGCAGCCACCCTCTGGCAAGCATGGCCGCCAAAAGCGGTACTTTTTTGGCTCCTGGCGCTTTATCAGCATCATTTGTTTGCTATATTATTTATTTCATAGCAAACCATTCAACTCTGACAAGCGCCAGGTCGCATTTCAACGCTTGTTTTCATGCCGCCACACCCACGGCGGCGTGGGTTGCTCCTGCGCCCACAGCCCGCGCCGCTGCGCCCTGGCCTGCGCTTCAAACGCCTCGAACTCGGGGTGGCGGTTGTGCTGGCGGTACACCCAGGCATGGCCTTGCCGCACCAGCTCGGCGTTGGCCCACTCACCCTGGCAGTGCACCTGGCCCACCAGGCGCTGGTAGCGGTCACGGTCCTCCACGTCCACCTCCACCGGTCGACCCAGGCACATCAGGGCCAGCGCCGCGCGGCTTCGGCTGCCATGGGCCTGCTCGCTTTCGGGCGCATCCACGCCACCCAGGCGGATGCGGTGAGACTGCAAACCCGCCTGCACGGTGAGCGTGTCGCCATCGGCCACCTCGGTCACCCAGCCCTGCAAATGCTTCGGCGGGGCGTCAGCCGGTGGCTCGCCCCAACCCATCCACTGCGCCAGCCAGGTGGCCAGCGCCTGTAGCAACAGGTGCGCCCAGGACGATTCGTTCATGCGTCCATTCGGGTGGCCTCAGCCATGCGTAGAACCACCATCCTGCAACTCAAGAACAGAAGCACCAACAGTCGTGTCCTCTCATCCAGCCACCCTGCTGGCCCACCCACCTGCCGCTTGCCACAAGGAAACTGTTTCTGCCAGTGTTGCCCACTTGGTGTTGCTCAACGCTCCGACCCGTCGAGCCCAACTCTCAATTTGGTCGATACCATCCGTGGTGCTGACGACTGTCAGACTGGATGGCGACACATTGATGCTCACACTGTAGATCTGCCTGAGCCACTGTCCGCCATTCACCTGCTGCACGATCGACTCGGCACCTGCCAGTGACCGGGAACCGCCACCAATTGCAATCAAATTACCCGTGGGGTCGTCAGCCATCCAATCCTTGGCAGATTTTGGCCGCCACACGCCTGCCGAACGGTCGTCAGCGCCCAACGTGTGCCCGGACGAAGTGACCATACCCCACAAGCCCGTCGGCGTGTACCGGTACCCGGTATTTGAGGCCAAAGCATTGCGCAACAAATCAATCTCAGAAACCAGTAAGCCCGAAACAACACCTGTCGGCGCAACACCCAGTGCAACCAAACGCTCCGCACAACGGATCCTGTCAGCGTGATTGTGTGCATGAACATCCCATTGCACCCCCATAGCGGACAAACTCCTGACCAATTCACTCACACGAGGTTCGCCCGTGAGCCAGCCGATGTCGGCACCAATCGACCAGCGCATCCCTCCTGACTGATTGGCAACGACTCCCGCCTGAGTTGCCCGGCGAAAAAAAGCAAGCAAATTGTCCGGGTTGGGCCAATTCGCCGACGTGGACTCAATGTGCATCGTTCCTGATATCAGGGTCATGGGCTCGCCCCTGGCGCTGAACCGTTCAAAAAAGCCTGAATTCAAGGTCAAGACTTTTTGCTTGTTCGATGCAGCCCAGGCCACCGCCTCCTCATACAGCCGCCATTGCTCGGCTTGTGCCTCCGAGGACTTCAATGCAGCCTGACGTGAAGTATCCCAAGGAGGGCGCTTGCTTTGATCCACGTAGACAGTGAGCCACGCTGAACGTTCGGCAAAAAAATCGTTGTCGTGCATCTTCACGCCCACGACGTAAGGCATCCTGCCTCCCGCAATGCCCCGAGCTGAAGTGAGTGCGGCCTCCATCAGGCTGGCTACATTTGCACCTGATTGCTCGAAAAGTTTCAAATCAAAATGCTCAGGGCGGAATCGCAAACCGCGTGCGTTCTCGCCCAGGTTCACTGGTGCAGAGTGCGAAACTGTCCAAGTGGCCCCAAGTTGCACGAAAGCCGCCGCAACCGAATCCAAGACACCCGAATCCGATTGAAACGCTGCTACTCCCGGGCTCGCGTTGACTTGAGACTTCATAACCGCATACCCACCGGGTGTGCCACTTGGCAGGCCTGTCACGCCGTCTGTTACGAATCGCTCGTAATCCAGCACGCGAGCAGTACGTGCAGTCGCAGACAAACTGGCGAAACCCGCCCAGTCATAATCAGAGTAATAAGGCTTAGGGGGACGACAGTGGTAATTGAGCCTGACCATGGCGGAGGCATTCAACCTCGCTAACAAACTGGGGGACTGCTTCTGATAAGCGTCCAACATTACGTCCGTCATGTAAATGTCCACCGGTACACCAAGCCTCTCGTGAACATCCACAATCCTCGTGACCGTTGCGGCACTCAGATCTGGTCGGGTGAAGTGCTGGACATTGATTGAAAACAGCAATGCCTCCCCGGCGTTCAGTGACCCTGCATATCCTGTCCCGGCTGGCAATGGCGTTGGTGCCGGTGCAGGGGAAGGGGTTGGTGTAGGAGCGGGCGAAGGAGTAGGTGCGGAGGGCGCTCCCCCTGGTACGGATGGATCTGAGCCGCCCCCACACGCACTTAGCACGGCTGCAGCCGTACCACTCAAAACCAGCTTCCTTCTGGAAACAACTCCAACCGAAGACTGCCCAATATCCATGCCTGAAACAGCTTGCTTCATACCTACCTCAGGAAAACTAAGGGACAAGTTGCAATTGCAACGCTACAGCAGGGTGATCGCGTATGTCAACTCAGAGAACAGCCAAGTCAGCGCACTGACCGCAACCGTGATCAGTAACAGCGCTCCACGTTCCCGTCAGCCACGCGCCAGCACCGGGCCCAGCGCCTGGCCGGTATGCGTGCCCAGCCGCACCACTTCTTCGGGCGGCGCGGCCGCCACAATGCGCCCGCCCTCTGCACCACCCTCAGGCCCCAGGTCAATGATCCAGTCGGCCTCGGCCATCACGTCCAGGTCGTGCTCGATCACCACCACGCTGTGCCCGCCGTCCACCAGGCGGTGCAGCACGCGGATGAGTTTTTCCACATCGGCCATGTGCAGGCCCACGGTGGGTTCGTCCAGCACGTACAGGGTGTGTGGGGCTTTCTGGCCCCGGCGGGTGGGCCGCAGCGCAGGGCCGCTCCCAAGCAAGGCCGCGCCCCCCTCGGGGGGGCCTTCGCCAACGGCGAGGGGGGGCAAGTATTCATCGCGCACTTTGCTGAGTTCGGTCACCAGCTTGATGCGCTGCGCCTCGCCCCCGCTGAGCGTGGGGCTGGGCTGGCCCAGGGTGAGGTAGCCCAGCCCCACGTCTTTCAGCAGTTGCAGCGGGTGGGCAATGCTGGGCATGGTTGCGAAGAAGTCCACCGCCTCATCCACTTCCATTTGCAGCACGTCGCCAATGCTTTTGCCCTTCCAGGTGACAGCCAGGGTTTCGGGGTTGAAGCGGGCACCGTGACAACTTTCGCAGGGCACCTTCACGTCGGGCAGAAAGCTCATTTCGATGGTGCGCACGCCCTGGCCTTCGCAGGCCGGGCAGCGGCCTTCGCCGGTGTTGAAGCTGAAGCGCCCAGGGGCATAGCCGCGGGCCTTGGCTTCAAGCGTGTCGGCAAACAGCTTGCGGATGGTGTCCCAGAAGCCGATGTAGGTGGCCGGGCAGCTGCGCGGCGTTTTGCCGATGGGGGTCTGGTCCACCTCCAGCACACGGTCCACTGTCTCGAACCCGCTGACGGTCTGGCAGCCTACCCAGGTGGGGTAGTGGCCCGCGTCCATGCTGTCGCGACCAGCCTTGGTGCTGCGCTGGGTAACGGCTGCGGCCACGTTGGTCAACAACACGTCGCGCGCCAGGGTGGACTTGCCCGATCCGCTCACGCCGGTGACCACCACCAGACGCTGGAGTGGCACCGCCACATCGACGTTGTGCAGGTTGTGCAGACTGGCCTGGCCCACCCGCAACGCAGAGTTCGATGAAAAATCAGCCTCTACCGCTCGCCTGGTCTGCAAAGGATGCTTCATGGCATGAAGCAAGTATCGACCGGTCTGTGAGTCTGCGCACGCGGCCACATCGGCCACCGCACCCTGCGCCACCACCCGCCCACCACGCTTGCCCGCGCTGGGGCCGATGTCGATGATGTGGTCGGCGCGGCGGATGGTGTCTTCGTCGTGCTCCACCACCACCAGCGTGTTGCCATGCTGGCGCAACTGGTCCAGCGCGCCCAGCAGAATCTGGTTGTCGCGTGCGTGCAGGCCAATGGTGGGCTCGTCCAGCACGTAGCACACCCCCTGCAGGTTGCTGCCCAATTGCGCCGCCAGCCGGATGCGCTGCGCCTCGCCGCCGGACAGCGTGGGCGCGCCCCGGTCCAGCGTCAGGTAACCCAGGCCCACTTGCTGCAAAAAGCGCAGGCGACCCAGGATTTCAGGAATGAGGTCACGGGCAATGTCGGTTTCGCGTGCTGACAAAGCAAACGAAAATGGCGCACCCAGTTCCGCGTCGGTAGGGGGCGTGCCGCCCGACAATTTCTGCTCGCAGTATGCGGAGGGCGGCATGCCCCCTGTCGACGCAGCGAGAGCAGAAGCATCTGTGGAACCCAACGACTCCACCCAAGCCTGCACATCCTTCACGCTCATGGCCGCCACCTCGGCAATGCCAAGCCCCGCAAACTTCACCGCCCGCGCCTGCGGGTTCAACCGCGTGCCGTGGCAGGTGGGGCATGCCTCGTGGCTCAGGTCCTCCACCTCCGGCTCGGCAAAACTTTGTTCGCGGCCCTTGTTGTCATCGTCACGCACCGAATCGTCCAGCGCCTTGCGCTGCTCGCGGCTCAGGTTCACGCCCGTGCCCACGCAGTCGGGGCACCAGCCGTGCTTGCTGTTGTACGAAAACAGGCGCGGGTCCAGCTCGGGGTAGCTGGTGCTACACACCGGGCACGCCCGGTGTGTGGACAACACCTCGATCTGCCCGATGCCACCGCCAAGCCCCAGACCGCCGCCCGCCGCCGCAGGCGGCGAGCCAGCCGCGTGGACCGCAAAGGCCTCGGCCAGCCCATCCAGCGGGCCCAGTACATGCACCACGCCTTTGCCGTGCTGCAGCGCCAGTGCCAGTTGCTGGCGCAAGAAGGCCTCGGTATCCGGCCCCACCACCAGGTCGGCCACGGGCAACTCGATGGTGTGTTCCTTGAAGCGGTCGATGCGCGGAAAACCCGCAGTCGGCAAAAACTCGCCGTCCACCCGCAGGTGGGTGTGGCCACGCGGGCGGGCCCAGTCGGCCAGCTCGGTGTACACGCCCTTGCGGCCCACCACCAGCGGGCTCAGCAGCCCGATGTGCTGGCCCCGGCGCGTGCGCATGATCTGCGCCACCATGCTGTCGGGCGACTGCGGCTTGACCGCCGCGCCGTCATGCACACAGTGTTGCGTGCCCAGCTTGACGTACAGCAAGCGGAGGTAGTGCCACACCTCGGTGGTGGTGCCCACGGTGCTTTTGCGCCCGCCCCGGCTGAGGCGCTGCTCGATGGCGACGGTGGGCGGAATGCCGTACACCGCATCCACTTCTGGCCGCCCCGCGGGTTGCACGATGCTGCGGGCGTAGGCGTTGAGGCTTTCCAGATACCGGCGCTGGCCTTCATTGAACAGGATGTCGAAGGCCAGTGTGGATTTGCCCGAGCCGCTGACACCGGAAATGACGTTGAACTGCCCGCGCGGGATGTCCACAGACAGGCCCTTCAGGTTGTGTTCGCGGGCGTTGACGATGCGGATGGCGTTGTTCGTTTTGGTGGTTGCTTCGCATGGGCTGCCTGGCTTGGAGGCGGTTGGGGCTGCTGCAGTCGGCGAGGCGGGCAAGGCCTGGGCCTCATACTCGCTGTGCTCGCCAAATCGGCCCAAACCCAGCCCACCCCGCTCGCCTGCCGCAGCCCCAACCACTGCGCTTCGGGTGGGCGCGCCAGCACCGGATTTGAAAGCGGATTCGGACTTCCCTGTGGGCATGCCAGGGTCCGCGTCGGCAAGGGGTGAGCCGCCCGACAATTTCTGCTCGCAGTATGCGGAGGGCGGCTTGCCCCTTGTCGGCGCAGCGAGCGCATTCACCGCCACTGAACCTGATGCAGCGAACGAAGGGGTCCGTCCCAAATACGCGGCAGCCCCCTCCCGCACCAACTGCACCTCGTGCACCCCGTCAAACGCCAGCGCATAGTCGCGCAGCGCCTTGGCCGTGTGGCTGGTGGGGTGCAAACGCACCTCTTCGGGCGTGCCCTGTGCCACCACCTGGCCACCGCCCTCACCACCTTCCGGCCCCAGATCAATCAGCCAGTCGGATGCACGAATGACATCCAGGTTGTGCTCGATGATGACCAGCGAGTGCCCCGCATCCAGCAGCCGCCGCAGGGCGCGCATGAGCTTGGCAATGTCGTCAAAGTGCAGGCCGGTGGTGGGTTCGTCAAACAGGAACAGCGTGCCTTTTTTGGCCACGGCTTGGCGGCTTGTTGTCGCTTTGCTGCCTGTTTTCGCGGCTTCGGCCAGGAACCCCGCCAGCTTCAGCCGCTGCGCTTCGCCGCCACTCAGCGTGGGCACGGGCTGGCCCAGCTTCACATACTCCAGCCCCACATCCACGATGGGTTGCAGGGCGCGGATGACCTCGCGGTCACTGCTGAACAGTTGGGCGGCTTCGCTGACCGTGAGGTCCAGCACGTCGGCCACGTTCATCGACACCATCTCGTGCGCCGCTGAACCGTCTGCGGCCGTCACCAGCCGAGCGCGTTCGATGCGCACCTCCAGCACCTCCGGGCGGTAACGCTGGCCGTCGCAGTCTGGGCATCGCAGGTACACGTCGCTCAAAAACTGCATCTCCACATGCTCGAAGCCCGAGCCGCCACAGGTGGGGCAGCGCCCGTCGCCGCTGTTGAAGCTGAACTTGCTGCCGGTGTAGCCGCGCTGCTGCGCCAGCGGTGCGGTGGCGAACAGGGTGCGGATGGCGTCCCACGCGCCCACATAGCTCACGGGGTTGGAGCGGGCGGTTTTGCCGATGGGCGACTGATCCACAAACACCACGTCGGCCAACATGTCGGCACCCAGCAAACGGTCGTGCGCGCCGGGCGCATCGGTGGTTTTGCCGAAGTGACGCAGCAAGGCCGGGGCCAGGATGTCTTGAATGAGCGTGGACTTGCCCGATCCGCTCACGCCCGTGACGCACACCATGCGCCCCAGCGGAAAGTCCACCGACACGTTTTGCAGGTTGTGCTCGCGTGCGCCTTCCAGAATCAGGCGGGGGGTGGACTCGGCCACCATGCGCTTGAAGCCAAAACCCACCTGTTTGCGCCCGCCCAGGTAGGCACCGGTCAGGGTGTCGGCATGGCGGATGGATTCGGGCGTGCCGTCAAACACAATTTGCCCGCCGCGCTCACCTGGGCCGGGGCCCATGTCGATCAGGCGGTCGGCCGCCAGCATCACGGCCGGGTCGTGCTCCACCACCACCAGGGTGTTGCCGGCGGTCACCAGGCGGCGCATGGCCTGGTTGATGCGGTCCATGTCGCGTGGGTGCAGGCCGATGCTGGGCTCGTCCAGCACAAACAGGGTGTTGACCAGGCTGGTGCCCAAAGCGGTGGTGAGGTTGATGCGCTGCACCTCGCCGCCCGATAAGGTGCGCGACTGGCGGTCCAGGGTCAGGTAGCCGAGGCCGACGTCGGTGAGGTAATTCAGCCGGCTGCGGATCTCGCCGAGCACCAGTTCGGTGGCCTCGTCAGGGACGCCCGGGATGCGCAGCGCCGCCACCGCCTCGCGGATGCGATCGACCGGCATCGCCATCAGTTCGTGGATCGCCAGCCCGGTCGCCGCGCCCCCTGTAGGGGCGCTGGTCGGCAGGCGCCAGAGCAGGGCGTCGGGTTTCAAGCGCGCGCCGTGGCAGGCCGGGCACTCCGTATAGCTGCGGTAACGCGACAGCAGCACACGGATGTGCATCTTGTAGGCCTTGGTCTCCAGCCAGTCGAAGAAGTGGCGCACGCCATACCAGTAGCGCGGCCACGAGCTGTCCCAGTTCTTCCACTTCGGGTCGCCTTCGAACAACCACTGGCGATGCTCCGGTGGCAGGTCGCGCACCGGGATGTCCATCGCCACACCATACTTCTTCGCCATCTTCTCGAGGTCGGCCTGGCACTCGCGGTAGCTCTCGGTCTGCCA
>DDUQ01000019.1 GCA_002344885.1 Comamonadaceae bacterium UBA2334 | reverse complement strand
GGCAGCTTGCCTTTCTTGCGGATGGGCACGAACCCCACGCCCAGGTTGTAAGCCACCACCGAGCCGATGATGAACCCCCGTGCATCCAGCCCTGCCACGACCGATGGACGTTGCCCTGCGGCCATGTAGCGGTGCACGAAAGCGTCGATGAGCACCCGGAACACCTGCGGGTCTTGCAGCAGCGGCGTGATGTCACGGAACTGCACGCCCGGTGCAGGCCAGTCAGGCACGGTGCGGATGTGGCTCTTGAGGAAGGCGGAGGTGTCCATGGTCGCGGGTTCAGGTGGAGGGCTTTTTCCGGGATTCTTTGCGGGTCAACATGTCTTCGGCCACCGCAAGCGAGACGGATGTACCTGACAGCACGAGAGTGTCGCCGACGTGCAGCACGGTGTCGGGCGTGCAGTCTTCGCGCTGGGCACCGGCACGGCGCAGGCTGACCACCCGCACACCGATGTCGGTCAGCCCCAGGCTGGCCACGGTCTGGCCAATGCACCGGGCGTGGTCGTGCACGGTGAAGGTGGAGAGGTGCTCGTTGTCGTCCTCTTCGGTGGTGCCGTCGTCGTCGCCGTGGAAATAGCCTTTGAGCAGGTTGTAGCGCGCATCGCGTTGGTCCTGCACCATGCGCAGCACTTTGCGCATGGGCACACCCACCAGCGCCAGCGCATGGCTGGCCAGCATCAGGCTGGCTTCAATCGCCTCTGGCACCACTTCGGTCGCCCCGGCAGCTTGCAGGCTGAACAGGTTGGCATCGTCGATCGTGCGCACCACCACCGGCACATCCGGTGCCAGGTGTTTGATCTGCGCCAGCACTTTCATGGCGCTGGCCACGTCGATGTAGGTGATGGCCACGGCCTTGGCTCGTGTCACGCCTGCAGCCACCAGCGCCTGGGCGCGCGCGGCATCGCCGTACACCACCGAGTCGCCCGCTGCAGTGGCTTTCTGCACCCGGTCGGGGTCCAGATCAAGCGCCATGTAGGGCTTGTTGGCTTTGTCGAGCAGGCGCGCCAGGTTCTGGCCGCAACGCCCGTAGCCGCAGATGACCACGTGGTCCCGCTTGCCCATGCTTTTCTTCGCAATGGTGGTCATGGCCACCGACTGCATCAGCCAGTCGTTGCCAGCCAGTTTCATCACCACCCAGTCGGTTCGCATGATGATGAACGGCGTGGCCAGCATGGACAGGACCATGGAAGCCAGGATGGGGTTGAACAATTCGGGGGGAATCAGGTTGTTCTGCCCGGCCAGCGTCAGCAATACAAAGCCGAATTCGCCGGCCTGCGCGAGGTACAGGCCGGTTCGCATCGCGGTGCCGAGCGGTGCGCCCATGAATCGGGCCAGCCCGGTGATCAGCACCATCTTGAACAGCACCGGCAAGGTGATCAGCACCAGGACCAGGGGCCACCTGTCCAGCACCAGCCGCCAGTCCAGCATCATGCCGATGGTGATGAAAAACAGCCCCAGCAACACGTCGTGGAAGGCGCGGATATCGGTCTCCACGCGGTGCTTGTATTCGGTTTCGGAAATGAGCATACCGGCCACGAAGGCGCCCAGCGCCAGTGACAGGCCGGCATGTTCGGTGACCCAGGCCAGTCCCAGCGTGATGAGCAGCAGGTTGAGCATGAACAGCTCTTCGCTTTTGTGGCCTGCCACTTTTTTCAGCCACCATCGCAGCAGGGTTTGGCCGCCTGTCAGCAGCAGGCCCAAGAGCACCACCGCTTTCAGCAGCGCCAGGCCCAGTTCGGCGGCCAGTTTTTCAGGGGGTGAGCCCAAGGCGGGAATCAGCACCAGCAGCGGCACCACGGCCAAGTCCTGGAACAGCAGGATGCCGACCACGCGTTTGCCGTGTTCCGATTCCAGCTCGAGGCGCTCTGACACCAGCTTGATGACGATGGCGGTGCTGCTCATGGCCATCACACCGCCGAGTGCCAGCGCGGTGTACCACTCCATCTTCCACCAGGCAGGAAACGCCCAGTCCAGCGCCAGCGAGCCCAGGGTGGCCAGCACAATCGTCAGCCCGACTTGCGACAACCCCAGCCCGAATACCAGCTTTTGCATGGCGCGCAGCTTGGGCAGGCTGAACTCCAGCCCGATGACGAACATCAGGAACACCACGCCGAACTCTGCCAGGTAGCGGATGCCGGCCGAGTTCTGCGCCAGCGCCAGGGCATTTGGGCCAATCACCACGCCCACAAACAAATAGCCCAGCATGGGCGGCAGCTTGAGCGAGCGGCACACCACCACCCCGACCACAGCGGCCAGCAGGTACAGCAGGGTGATGTCAAGCGCGGTCATGCCCCCTATCGTACCCAACGCAGGGGCGACGGCTCGGGCTGCGCTGGCCGATAATCCGGCCATGAGCGCTCTTTCTGCTTTCGACGCCAGCCAGGCGCTGGCACTGGCCCGCGACACCCTCCAGATCGAGGCCGATGCCCTCTTGGCTGCCAGCGCCCGTCTGGGCGGCGAACTGGCCGATGCCGTGCAGCTGATATTTGCCGCCCAAGGACGGGTGGTGGTCATGGGCATGGGCAAAAGCGGCCATGTCGGGCGCAAAGTGGCCGCCACGCTGGCCTCTACCGGCACACCGGCCATGTTCGTGCACCCGGCCGAGGCCAGCCATGGTGACTTGGGGATGATCACCGCTGCCGACGTGGTGCTGGCCATCAGCAACAGCGGCGAAAGCGATGAACTCACTGTGCTGTTGCCGGTGCTCAAGCGCATGAATGTGCCCCTCGTGGCCATGAC
>DDUQ01000016.1 GCA_002344885.1 Comamonadaceae bacterium UBA2334 | reverse complement strand
GACAGATTGGCGTTGTTGCGCAGGATGACGCGGGTGCCCTTGGGCGGCACTGAATCAACGGTCAGCGCCTGTTCAGCCAGGCGTGCCTTGGCGATGTCGTCCAGCCGAATGCGGGTGAGCGGCGTGGCATGGCCCGTGCCCCGGCGTGGGTCGGCATTGACCTTGGCCACCAGTTCGGTCACGGTGCTGGTGCCATCGCCCACCACCAGCGGGGGTTCGCGCCGGGCGGCGGCCACCAGTTTGTCGCCCACGATGAGGATGCGATAGTCGCTGCCCACCAGGTAGCGTTCGACCAGGATGTTGTCTCGGAATTTGCGGGCATTTTCGTACCCGGCCATCACGGCCTCGCGTGTGCAGACGTTGACCGTCACGCCCTTGCCCTGGTTGCCATCCTGCGGCTTCACCACCACAGCGACCTTGGGGGCCCCAATTTCCTGGGCGGCAGCCCAAGCGTCTTCGGCGCTGGTCACCGGGCGTCCTTCCGGGACGGGCACACCTGCGGCTGCCAGCATGGCTTTGGTGAGTTCCTTGTCCTGGGCAATGCTTTCGGCAATGGCACCGGTGGTATCCAATTCAGCGGCCTGGATGCGCCGCTGCCTGGCTCCCCAGCCAAACTGGACGAGGCTGCCTTCGGTCAACCGGCGGAACGGGATACCGTGTGCCTTGGCGGCATCCACGATGCAACCGGTGGATGGGCCCAGGCGAATGTCCTCATCCAGTTCGGCCAGGTCGGCGATGTGCGGCGTGACGTCAAAGGCGGCGTTGTCCCAGGCGGCCTTGCACAGTTGCTCGGCAAGGGCGAGGGCTTTCTTGCCGACAGCTTCTTCGGAATATTCCACCACCACCTGGTACACACCGGGCTCTTCGGTGGGCACGGTGCGGCAGAAAGAAACCGGGCAGCCTGCCTTGATCTGGAGCGACAACGTGGTTTGCGACAACACGTGGGCCAGCGACATCGGCTTGTTCAGCGGGTAAGGGCGGAAAGCACCGACCTCAGGGAACAGGTTGCGCGCACGGGATTCCACCTCGGGGTGGATGTTCAGGTTGCTTTCCTCTGGCGTGCACTGCACGATGGCCTCCACGCAGGTGGTACGGCTCCAGAGGTTGGGGCCACGCAGGGCCCGGATGCGGGTGACTTTCATGGGTGTTTCTGTACCGTTGTGTCAGTTCAGGCAGGTGGCAGGTCGAGCAGGGGCAGTTCGGATTCGATGCCCGCACGCAGCACGGTGAACGGGATGCCCAGTGCCCATGCTGTCGCGGCAGCGGCCAGCAAAACGCCGGTGCGCAACTCATTGGCTGCACAAGGCGGTTGACGGTGCTCGAACAAAGGGCGCGTTTTGTCACCGGTGGCGAGGGTCAGTTGACCGTCCTGACACAGCACCGCTTTGCCCCCTTTGTCCAGGTGTGCTTCGATGACGGGTAACTTCGCATCGGTGGCGTAGAAAATGACGTCGCCGTCGCACAGGTCCGCCAGTTCAGATGCCGCGGGGTCGTGCGCGTTGATCACCGCGCAGCCTGTGCGCAGGACGACATCGACCTGCGTACGGACGATGTTGAACATTTGCTCGTCTTCCTGGATGTAGAACTCCTCCAGGCCCTCTGCTTTGGGCACGCCGGTGACCACGCCAACCTGGCAACGGTCATACACCAGGCCATCGGCCAGGATCTCCCGGGGGCTGTTCTCGAACACCGCTGCCTGAACCTGGCGGTTGATCAGCAGGCGCTGGCTGCACGCCCACCGGCGGTGAGTGAGGTCCTGTACCTTGCGTTTGCCCAGGAACAAACCCTGGTTGCAGGCCAGGCCGGTGTGCTTGCCGGACAGATCCAGCAAACGTGCCACCAGGCGCGCAACCGGTGTGGACAGCTGGCTGTCGCCACAGACACCCACCACGGGAATGCGTGCGTCGCCGGTGGTGCCGAACAGGTTGTCCACAATGGCCTTGCCCACCGGGCGGGGCAGCCCTGTTTCGGGCTTGATGTGCATCAGCAGACCCGGCCCGGCATTCACTTCGACGATGGCACCTTTCTGGGGCGCCAGCGGCTGCGAGATGTCGGTTGCCACCAGATCCACGCCGGCAATGTCCAGCCCGACAACACGGGCGGCCATGGCGGCCAGCTCGGCAATGTCCGGGTGCACCTGGTCGGTCACGTCGTGCGTGAGGTTGCCGTGCCGCTGGATGCGCACAACCTGCCCGGCCGCCGGCACGCTGTCGGGGGTCAGGCCCTGGCGCTTAAGTTCGACCAGCATGTGCTGTTCTTTTTCGAGCACGATGGTTTCAAGCGGGAATTCTTCTTCCACGCCCCGGCGCGGGTCGGTGTTGAGTTGCAGATCTACCAACTGCTGCGTGGTGTGGATGCCGTCACCGGTCACCTCGGTGGTTTTGCCGGCGGTGGCGGCGACCATGCGCCCACCGACCACCAGCAGGCGGTGTTCTTCCCCCGGTATGCAGCGTTCGACGATGACGCCGCTGCCTTCCTGTTCGGCGGCCACGAATGCCGCGCGCACATCGTCCTCGGTCATGAGGTCAAGCGTGACACCGCGACCATGGTTGCCATCAACTGGCTTGACGGCAACAGGCAGGCCGATGTCCTGGGCGGCTTCCCATGCCTCGTCTGCGTTGTCGACCGACTGGCCTTCAGGCACCGGAATGCCACAGGTGGACAGGAGGGTTTTGGTCAGGTCCTTGTCGCTGCAGATGCCTTCGGCGATGGCACTGGTGCAATCGGTTTCAGCCGTCCAGATGCGGCGTTGCGCGGCACCGCTGCCGAGCTGGACCAGGTTGCCGTCATTCAGCCGGATGTGGGGAATGCCGCGCGCCGTGGCCGCTTCGACAATGTGAGCCGTGCTGGGCCCCAGGTACAAGGAGTCCACCATCGCACGCAAGCGGCTGACAGTGGCTGCCACGTCGAACGGGGTGTCGTTGATGGCGGCCATGACGAGGTCGCGCGCAGCGTGCAGGGCGTCACGACCGACTTCTTCCTGCCGCGTGCGGATGACGACCTTGTACACGCCTCGGACATGCGTGGAGCGCGCCTTGCCGAAGCCGGTTTGCATGCCTGCGAGGTTCTGCAACTCCAGTGCCACATGCTCCATGATGTGGCCGGGCCACGTGCCTTCCCGCAAACGTTGCAGGAAGCCGCCGCGCACACCCGGGCTGCAGTGGTGTTCTTCCAGGGTGGGCAGCCAGGCCGTCAGGCGTTCGTAAAACCCCGGCAGTGTGTTCGACGGGCAGTCTTCCAGGTCGCCAATGTCGATCCAGGCCTCCAGGGTGGGGCGGTACGTCCAGATGTTGGGGCCGCGCAAATACGTGATGCGGAGAAAACGGATGTCCTTGTGGCTCATGTGGTGCCAGGCCATTTCGGGCCTGCCTGGTGTGTTCGGTTTCGCCGGCCGGGGGTAGGATGGTGTCGACAGGTCGATCCTACAATCCGCCAGCCACGCTATTGTGCGGCAGGTAGCCGGGCTTCATTCCCGGCGCAATACTCTTTTACACGTGGCCCCGACTGTTTCGCACTCGGTTGACGGCAACGGGGCTGGATGGCTCGACAATCCGCAGTATGTCCAACACTCTTTCACTTACCTTGGAACCGACCGTGTTCCCGGCTGTCACAGCCGCACCGGCTCAGGGCCTGTCTTCGCTGGAGCGGACGCTCCGGGCGGGCGAGACGGTTCACGCCCTGCTGGTGACCGATTTGAATGCCCAGCTGCATGCTGCCCGCGGCTTGGTCGCGCTCACGAGCCAACGACTGCTGGGGTGGTCGGAAGCCCCCTCGGCCGGCAGTGGCGAAACGTGTGAGGCCTTTGAACTGGATAACAGCCAGTCACTGGTGTTGCACGACCACGCTGGCGTGGCGACGTTGGAGTTGATGACCGCTGACAGGCGGCTGGCAGCCTGGCGGTTCACGCTGGGTGCCAACCTGTGGGCTCAGAAGCTGGTTGTGCAGTTCGGGCTGGTGCAACGTGAAAAAGCGTTGTCTTCCGGGCAGAAGCTGGCAGCAGGCCACAGTCCATTGGCCGAGGATGAAGCCGAGCGGGACGAGGTCAACTCCTTTGCGGCGGAGGTGGAACAGCCACCTTCAACCTGGACATTGCTTCGGCTGTGGCGGTTTGCCAAGCCCTATCAGTGGCAGTTGCTCGCGGGCTTCCTGCTGATGCTGGCATCGACAGCGGCCACGCTCGTGCCGCCGTACCTGACCATGCCTTTGATGGACGACATCCTCATTCCGTTCCAGAATGGTAAGCCCATCGAGCAGGGTCTGGTGCTGATGTACTTGGGAGGACTGCTGGCGTCGGCGCTGGTGGCCTGGGGGCTGGGCTGGGCCAAAACCTACATCCTGGCATTGGTGTCAGAGCGCATCGGTGCCGATTTGCGCACCACGACGTATGAACACCTGATGGGCTTGTCGCTGGAATACTTTGGCGGCAAGCGCACCGGTGACCTGATGGCCCGCATCGGCAGCGAGACCGATCGCATCAACGTGTTCCTGTCCCTGCACCTGCTCGACTTTGCCACTGACGTGCTGATGATCGTGATGACAGCGGTCATCCTGTTTTCCATCAACCCCTGGTTGGCGTTGGTGACGCTGGTGCCCTTGCCGTTCATTGCCTGGCTGATCCACCTGGTGCGTGACCGCTTGCGCACCGGGTTTGAAAAAATTGACCGCGTGTGGGCCGAGGTCACCAACGTGCTGGCCGACACCATTCCGGGCATTCGGGTGGTCAAGGCATTTGCCCAGGAAGAGCGCGAGGCCACACGCTTCCGTGATGCCAACCGCTACAACCTGGCGGTCAACGACAAACTCAACCGCACGTGGAGCCTGTTCACGCCCACCGTCACGCTGATGACCGAAATCGGTTTGCTGGTGGTGTGGGCGTTTGGCATCTGGCAGGTGTCGCAAAGCGCCATCACGGTCGGTGTGCTGACAGCGTTCCTCGCCTATATCGGGCGTTTTTACATGCGGTTGGACAGCATGAGCCGCATCGTGTCGGTCACGCAGAAAGCCGCCGCCGGTGCCAAGCGCATTTTCGATGTGCTGGACCATGTGTCCAGCGTGCCTGAGCCCGCCAACCCCGTGGCCTTGAACGATGTGAAAGGGCGCATCGAGATTGAAAACGCGCAGTTCCGGTACGGCAACCGCGCGGTCATCAAGGGCCTGACCTTGACCATCGAGCCTGGTGAGTTCATTGGTCTGGTGGGCCACAGCGGGTCGGGAAAAAGCACCTTGGTCAACCTGATGTGCCGGTTCTATGACGTGAGTGGCGGTGCCATCAAGATCGACGGCACCGACATTCGTGCCGTGAAGGTGGCTGACTTCCGCCGCAACATCGGATTGGTGTTGCAGGAACCCTTCCTGTTCTTCGGCACCATAGCCGAGAACATTGCCTATGGGCGGCCAGACGCCACGCGTGCCGACA
The DNA here is from genome assembly GCA_002344885.1 of Comamonadaceae bacterium UBA2334. Taxonomy (GTDB): domain Bacteria; phylum Pseudomonadota; class Gammaproteobacteria; order Burkholderiales; family Burkholderiaceae_C; genus UBA2334. The sequence goes on along the minus strand of DDUQ01000016.1, from coordinate 42,722 downwards.
TCGTCGCCGCCGCGCGGGCGGCGCACGCGCATGAGTTCATCCTGCGCCTGCCGCTGGGCTACGACTCGCTGGTGGGTGAGCGTGGGCAGGGCCTGTCGGGCGGGGAACGCCAGCGCATTTCGATTGCCCGTGCACTGTTGATCGACCCCAAAATTCTCATTCTGGATGAGGCCACCTCGTCGGTCGACACGGAGACTGAAAAGGAAATCCAGAAGGCACTCGACAACCTGGTGCGGGGTCGCACCACCATTGCAGTGGCACACCGCCTGTCCACGTTGCGCCGGGCCAACCGCTTGGTGGTGATGGACAAAGGTCACATGGTGGAGGTGGGCAGCCATGAGGAATTGATGGACAAGCAAGGCGCTTACCACCGCTTGTATGAGGCGCAAGCCAGACAGGCCAAGGCCCATCAGGACCTGATGCAGGAGGATGCAGCATGAACGCCCCGGACTTTGATTTGGCGTGGAACGCGGCGGGCCGCCTGGTGTTCACGGGTGCAGACGGGGTTCCCCATGCGGGGGTGGTGCCGGTCAGGGCGTTTCCTGTGTCGGCGGCGGATCAAGGCTTGTCCATCGTGGATGTGGATGGGCACGAACTGGCCTGGATTGACCGGCTGACCGACCTTCCGCCGGGCATGCAGCAGGTCATCCGGCAAGGTTTGCAGGAGCGTGAGTTCATGCCAGTCATCCAACGGCTGGAAAGCGTCACCAGCTTTGCCACCCCCAGCACCTGGCGGGTAGACACCAACCGTGGGCGGTTCGACTTTGTGCTCAAGGGCGAGGAAGACATTCGCCGGCTCAGTGGCGGGGCGCTGCTGGTGGTAGACAGCCACGGTGTCCAGTTTCTGATCCCTGATCTTTTTGCACTGGACCGGCACAGCAAGAAGCTGATGGACCGTTTCCTCTGACGGGCAGTCACGAAGATGGCTGAACCCCTTGTCAACCAGTTTGGCCCCGAGATTCCGCGCAAGTTGGCAGGCATGCTGGCCGCAGTGGTGCCTGGCTTCGATGCAGATGCCTTCGTCGCCGATGCACTGCTGGGCTTCGCTGAACTGAGCCTGATGGCGAGGGGGCAGCATTGGGCCGAGGTGATGCGTCGGCACTTGCCGGTTGACGATGCGCAGGCGTTCGTCTGCGTCGGGCTGGCCATTGAACAGCCGGTTGACCTGGGAGAGGGCAGTCTGGCCAGTTTCCTGTACCTGCCCTACACCTGCTGGGTGGCCACCTACGGGTTGAACCAGTTTGATGCGGCGATGCGCTTGCAGCACCGGTTGACACAGCTGTTCACGGCAGAGTTCAGCATCCGGACCTTCCTGGCCCACTCGCCAGAGGCCACCTTGGCCCGGTTGAACGACTGGGCCACTGACCCGAACGAGCATGTGCGCCGCCTGGTGTCGGAAGGCACACGTCCGCGTTTGCCGTGGGGGCGGCGGTTGCGCGCTTTTCAGCACGACCCTGCACCGGTACTGGCTTTGCTGGACAAGCTGAAGGACGACCCGTCTGCCTATGTCCGGCGCTCGGTCGCCAACAACCTGAATGACATTGGCAAGGATCACCCGCACCTGTTGGTCCTAACGGCCCGGCGCTGGTTGTCAGAACCAACGGAGGCTCGAACGCCACAACAGGTGCAGAACTTGCGCGACCTGGTCAGTCATGCCTTGCGTTCCCTGGTCAAGGGCGGTCATGCCGAAGCGCTCGCCGTGCTGGGATACGGCGCGCAAGCACAGGTGAGCATCGACCAGGTCACTTATGCGCCTGCACACGCTGTCGTGGGCGGGAAAGTGACCATCAGTTGCCGGGTGAACAACGGTTTGTCGGTTCCTCAGCGCCTGTTGTGCGACCTGGTCGTCCACTACTGCAAGGCCAATGGCACCACCCGACCGAAGGTGTTCAAACTCAAGCAGGTGGCGCTGGGTGCCGGTGCAACGGTGGTGCTGAGCAAGACCTTGTCCTTGCAGCAAATGACCACACGTACGCACCATCCGGGCGAACATCGGGTGGAATTGCTGGTCAACGGGGCGGTTTACCCCCTGGACAGTTTTGTGTTGCTGACCTGAAGGAGTGATCATGAGCTACGTGTGGATGGCGTTGGTGGGCTTTGTGGTGGGTTTAGTGGCGCGGGCACTGATGCCCGGTAACCAGCGCATGGGGCTGATCCTGACCGCTCTGTTGGGCATTGCCGGGTCATTCGTGGCCAACGCGGCGGGCCAGTGGCTGGGTTGGTACGCCAGCGGCCAGGCTGCGGGTTTCATCGCCAGCGTGGTGGGCGCGCTGCTGGTTTTGTGGGTGGTGGGTCTGCTGCGCAAGGGTGGCCAGGGTGGTGATTGAAACCCGCCCGTTGCATGCGCACACCGAAGCAGTGGGGGCGCTGACACCCGGTCAATTGCCCAGTGAGCGCATGGTGCAGGCGTTGGTCGCCGAGTGCCAGCGCATGGTGTCGCGCAAGGCTTTGGTGTCGGCGGGCGTGTCTCTGGTGCCCATTCCGGGGCTGGATGTTGCGGCCGATGTGGTGGTGCTGATGCGGCTCGTCTCGCAGATCAACGAGCGGTTTGGGCTCAGTGAGGCGCAAGTGGAAGCCTTGGCCCCCGACAAGAAGCTGCTGGTTTACAAAGCCATCACGGCGGTCGGATCCACGCTGGTGGGCAGCAGCATCACGCGCCAGTTGGTGCTGAAGGTGCTGGCGGGCATCAGCCAGCGGGTGGCCGGGCGGCAGTTGACGCGCTTCGTGCCCATCGCAGGCCAGGCTGTGTCGGCGGCGCTGGCGTATGCCGCCATGCGGTATGTCTGCAACCAGCACATTGCAGACTGTGCGCGTGTGGTGAGTCTGCTGCGTCTGGACGCACCGCGTCCCGAAGGCTGACCCCCCGGGCGTGCAGGGCCTGACCCGATTCAGGTCGGTGGTGCGCCCGATGATCGGCGCGACATCATGGGGACTGCAAGGCCTTCAGCAGCTTCTGTCCGCCTCGCCCGGTCGAAGTATGTCCGAGCCTGGTTTGCTCGACGCGGATCGCCGCGCGGCTTCTCTCGCCCAACATGCCGTCTATGCTGCCGATGTCGTGGCCTCGCAAGGTCAGCAGGGTTTGCAGTTCTCGTCGCTGTGCACGCGACAACCCGGCGTCGTCGGTGGGCCAGGGTGCGGCAAAGGGCGGTTTGCCCAGCAAACGGTCCGACAGGTGGGCGATGGCCAGGCCGTAGCTCTCAGCCGCGTTGTAGCTGAACAGCGCGTCGAAATTCCGGCTGACCAGAAACGCAGGACCGGTACCCAGCTCGGGCTGGGCACCCACGGCACGCTGGCCTGGCACCATCAGTCCCAGCGGTGTGTCCGCTCCCCAGACCTGCACCGGGTCTCGCCCGTCAAGGGTGCGCACGCCGCGTTCAGACCAGACGCTGGCAGGGCGTTTGGTGCGCCGCCCTTCGTTGTCGGTAGAAAAGCCGGTGGGCAGCTTCACCTCCATGCCCCACGGCATGCCGGTTCGCCAGCCTGCTTTTTGCAGAAAGTGGGCGGTCGAGGCCAGTGCGTCGGGGATGCTGGTCGTTAGGTCGCGTTTGCCATCACCGTCGAAGTCGATGGCCAGCCGTTCGTAGGTCGTGGGCATGAACTGGGTCTGACCGAACGCGCCCGCCCACGAGCCCACCAGCGCCGACGGTGCCACATGCCCGCCTTGGGCGATTCGCAGCGTGGCATACAGCTCCTTCTGGAAAAAAGCCTGGCGCCTGCCGTAGCAGCTCAAGGTGCCCAGCGCCTGCACAAGTGGATACCGCCCGAAGCTCTGGCCGAAGTTGCTCTCCACCCCCCACACCGCCACCACGGTAGCGGGTGTCACGCCGTAGGCTGCCTGCACGCGCTCCAGGGTGGCGGCGTGTTCAGCCAGCAGCCGCTGCCCCTCGGCGATCCGTTCGTCATCCACCAGTCCGGCCAGGTAGTCCCAGATGGGTGTACGAAACTCCGGCTGGTTGTCCAGTTTCTCCAGCACGGTGGCATCGGGTTCGATGCCCTCCAGCATGCTTTGCCAGGTGTTGCGGGTCACGCCAGCCTGAAGCGCCTGCGGTTGCAGCCGTGCGAGGCAGTGCGCCCAGCTGGTGGGGTTGACGTCTGGGGCCGGGTTGGCCAGGCTGGCCGCTGGCAGGCACGTGCCAAGCAGCCAGCCGATGCAGGTGAGTGTGCGGCTGTACGGACTGGATACGCGGTTTGCAGGGGTCAGTCGAGCACGGGGATGCTTGAAATCAAGGTTAAAAAAAGCCATCAGCGCTTTTATATGTAAGGAGTGTTGCTATGAATGTTGCTGGTCACACCATCCAGGTTGCGCCATGTTCCGGCACCGTGGCAGGCCATTTCAGCTCATGGTTGATGCGCTGGCGCAGGCAGTCGGATGCGCCCTCCGACCCGTGCACCACAAACACGTTGGTTGGCGCTGCGGGCAGGGCGCCAAGCCAGTTCATGAGTTGGTTGCCGTCTGCATGGGCCGATCCGGCCTGCAGTTGCACGATCTCAGCCCTGACCGGAATGTCCTGCCCATGCATGCGCAGTATGGGTGCGCCACCGGCCAGGAGGGCCCCCCGCGTGCCGGGGGCCTGGTAACCCGCCAGGATGATCATGTTGCGGTGATCCGGCAGGTGGTTGGCGAGGTGGTGCAGCACGCGCCCGCCGGTGGCCATGCCACTGGCCGACAGTATGACCTTGGGCCCGTGATGGTGGGCGATGGCTTTCGATTCATCGGGCGTACGGGTCATGGTGGCGGTGTGCTCCATGACGTGGCACTCGCGTGCATTCAGCCGATGCTCACCCAGGTGGTGTGCATACAGGCCCGCAGTGTGGATGGCCATCGGGCTGTCCAGGTACACAGGAAGCTGTCTGGCAATGGCGTTGCTGGCCTTCAGTTGGGCGAGTGTGTGCAGCAGCGCCTGTGCACGCCCCACGGCAAACACGGGGATCACAGCCGATCCGCCACGTGCGCAGACCCGGTTGAGCGCAGTGGTCAATTCGTGGGCCATGTTTTCGTCCGGGTGGGTGCGGTCGCCGTAGGTGGATTCGATCAGCACCACATCCGCCACAGGCGGTGGCTCTGGGGGGAGCATCAGCGTATCGTCTGGCCTCCCCAGATCACCCGAAAACAGGATGCGCCGGTTGCCCACTTGCAGCAGCAAACTGGCCGCACCGAGGATGTGGCCGGCAGCAGAGAAGCTGGCCCGCCAGCCAGGGATGGGTTCAAAGACCTCGTGCAGGCGTGCCGTTCTGAAATGCTTCAGGCTGTCGCGGGCATCGTCTTCGGTGTACAGGGGCTTCGCTTCGGCGTGCTTTGAGTAGCCTTTGCGGTTGGCATAACGTGCGTCGTCTTCCTGGATGTGCCCGCTGTCCGGCAGGAGAATGGCCGCCAGGTCTCGTGTGGCGGGTGTGCTCCAGACCTTGCCTCTGAACCCGTCGCGCACCAGCAAGGGCACGTAGCCACTGTGGTCGAGGTGGGCGTGGGTGAGAACCGCTGCGTCGATTTCCGCGGGTTCGACAGGCAGAGGTTGCCAGTTGCGCAAGCGCAGTTGCTTGTAGCCTTGGAACAGGCCGCAGTCCACCAGCAAGCGTTTGCCCTCGTGTTGCACGAGGTACTTGGATCCGGTGACAGTGCCTGCACCGCCGAGGAAAGTGATGTTGACGCTCATGCTCAAAGTGTAGACCGGCGCGTGCCAAGGCAATCAGCCGTGGCAATCAGGTTGAGGTGGCGTTCCAATTTAAAACAAAAAAAGACCCCAGCGCTTTATGCGTATGGGGTCTTTGCTATGGTTGAAGAAAGTCAGCTGAAGAATGCTTTGGCTTTGGCAAACCAGCTTTCTTCGTTCGGGCTGTGTTTGCCACCGCCTTTCTTGAAGGATTCATCCAGTTCCTTGATCAGTTTGCGCTGATGCTCGGTGAGCTTGACCGGCGTTTCCACCGAGATGTGGCAGTACAGATCACCGGGGTAGCTGCTGCGTACGCCCTTGATGCCTTTGCCGCGCAGCCGGAAGGTCTTGCCGTGTTGTGTGCCCTCGGGGATGTCGATGGTGGCTTTGCCGCCCAGTGTGGGGACATCAATCTCGCCGCCGAGTGTGGCGGTGCACATGTTGACGGGTACCTGGCAGTGGAGGTCGTCGCCGTCACGCTCGAAAATATCGTGCTTGCGCAGCCTGATTTCGATGAACAGATCACCTGACGGACCACCGTTGTGCCCCGGTTCGCCATTGCCGGCGCTGCGGATGCGCATGCCATCGTCGATACCGGCGGGTATCTTGACTTCCAGCGTTTTGTGCTTTTTCAGCTTGCCCTGGCCGTTGCAGGTGGTGCAGGGTTCAGGAATGATCTTGCCCGTGCCGTGGCAATGGTGGCAGGTCTGCTGGACGCTGAAGAAACCCTGGCGCATCTGCACCGTGCCCGAGCCGTGGCAGGTCGGGCAGGTTTTGACCGATGTGCCGGGCTTGGCTCCGGTGCCCTTGCAGGTGTCGCAATCTTCCCAGGAGGGGATGCGAATCTGGGCTTCCTTGCCTGCGGCGGCTTCTTCCAGCGTGATCTCCATGGCGTATGACAGGTCGTTGCCACGGTAAACCTGTCGGCCACCGCGCGCGCCACCAGCCCGACCGCCGAAGATGTCGCCAAAGATGTCGCCAAAGGCTTCACCGAACCCGGCGAAGCCTTCAGCACCAGGGCCGCCGCGCATGTTCGGGTCCACGCCCGCGTGGCCATGCTGGTCGTAGGCGGCCCGCTTTTGCGGGTCGCTCAGCATTTCATACGCTTCTTTGGCTTCTTTGAATTTTTCTTCCGCAGCCTTGGCGGCATCACCCTGATTGCGGTCAGGGTGATACTTCATCGCCAATTTGCGATACGCCTTTTTGATCTCGTCTTCACTGGCGTTCTTCGCAACGCCCAGTACTTCGTAAAAGTCTCGTTTCGCCATGTGTGTGCACCGTATCCAATGGAATGCAAACGCCGCGTGGGGTCACTGGTGGCAACCCTGACGCGGCGGCGGTTGAACAGAAGCTGGCAGCACGGGGTGGCCGCCAGCCACAGGCATCAACCCTTCTTGACTTCTTTCACTTCGGCATCGACCACATCGTCGTCACCAGGGCGGTTGCCTGAAGAACCGGCATTGCCGGTTGCACCGGCTGCCGCACCTTCCGCAGCACCCGCTGCGGCTTGTGCTGCTTGCTGGTCGGCATACATTTTCTCGCCCAGCTTCTGGCTGACCGTCATCAGGGCCGTGTTTTTCTCTTCGATGGCGGACTTGTCGTCACCCTTGCAGGCTTCTTCCACAGCCTTGATGGCGTCTTCAATGGCGGCTTTCTCGCCCGCGTCGAGCTTGTCACCGTACTCGGTCAGGCTCTTTTTGACGCTGTTGGCCATCGCTTCCGCCTGGTTGCGGGCCTGCACCAGTTCGACCTTCTTGTGGTCTTCGGCGGCGTTCAGCTCGGCGTCCTTCACCATCTGCTGGATCTCGGCTTCGGTCAGACCCGAGTTGGCCTTGATGGTGATTTTGTTTTCCTTGCCGGTACCTTTGTCTTTTGCACCCACGTGCAGGATGCCGTTGGCGTCGATGTCGAAGCTCACTTCGATCTGCGGGATGCCACGCGGCGCAGGCGGAATGCCTTCCAGGTTGAATTCACCCAGCAGTTTGTTGCCACTGGCGATTTCACGCTCGCCCTGGAACACCTTGATGGTCACCGCAGGCTGGTTGTCATCGGCCGTCGAGAACGTTTGGGCAAACTTGGTGGGGATGGTCGTGTTTTTGGCGATCATCTTGGTCATCACGCCACCCATGGTCTCGATGCCCAGGGACAACGGCGTCACGTCGAGCAGCAGCACATCCTTGCGGTCACCCGACAGCACCTGACCCTGGATGGCAGCACCCACAGCCACGGCTTCGTCGGGGTTCACGTCACGGCGAGGCTCTTTGCCGAAGAACTCTTTGACCTTGTCTTGGACCTTGGGCATGCGGCTCATGCCGCCGACCAGGATCACGTCGTCGATGTCGGAGACGCTCACGCCTGCATCCTTGATGGCGGTGCGGCATGGGGCAATGGTGCGCTCGATCAGCTCGTCCACCAGGCTTTCCAGCTTGGCGCGGGTCATCTTGATGTTGAGGTGCTTGGGCCCTGAGGCGTCTGCCGTGATGTAGGGCAGGTTGATGTCGGTCTGGCTGCTGTTGGACAGTTCGATTTTGGCCTTTTCAGCGGCTTCCTTCAGGCGTTGCAGCGCCAGCACGTCTTTCGACAGGTCAACGCCCTGGTCTTTCTTGAACTCGCTGATGATGAAGTCGATGATGCGCTGGTCGAAGTCTTCACCACCCAGGAAGGTGTCGCCGTTGGTGGACAGCACTTCAAACTGCTTTTCGCCATCGACATCGGCAATTTCGATGATGGACACGTCGAACGTACCGCCGCCCAGGTCGTACACTGCAATCTTGCGGTCACCCTTGTCCTGCTTGTCGAGGCCAAATGCCAGCGCAGCCGCAGTGGGTTCGTTGATGATGCGCTTGACTTCCAGTCCGGCGATGCGACCAGCGTCTTTGGTGGCCTGGCGCTGTGCGTCGTTGAAGTAGGCGGGAACGGTGATGACGGCTTCCGTCACGGTTTCGCCCAGGTAGTCCTCGGCGGTTTTCTTCATTTTGCGCAGGACTTCTGCGCTGACCTGGGGAGGGGCCAGTTTGTTGCCACGCACTTCCACCCATGCGTCGCCGTTGTCGGCCTTGGCAATGGTGTAAGGCATCAGGTCGATGTCTTTCTGCACTTCCTTCTCGGCAAACTTGCGGCCGATCAGGCGCTTGATGGCGTACAGCGTGTTCTTGGGGTTGGTCACAGTCTGACGTTTGGCCGATGCACCCACCAGGATTTCCCCGTCTTCCTGGTACGCAATGATCGAGGGCGTGGTGCGTGCACCTTCGCTGTTTTCGATCACGCGGGTGGTGTTGCCTTCCATGATGGCCACGCAGCTGTTGGTGGTGCCGAGGTCAATACCGATGATTTTGCCCATGTCTAACTCCTGGAAATGTGTGAAAACTTCAATGACACCGATCTGCGGATGAAAAACCTGATTTCAAGAGGGGTTGTTCGTCAAGCAGGTGTCGAAAGCAAAGGTGCGGGGTGAGGGGCCGGTCAGCGTGGTGCGGCCACCGTCACCAGTGCTGGGCGCAGCACGCGCTCGGCTATCTGGTAACCCTTTTGCAAAACGGTGACCACCGTGTTGGGCTCCTGCTCGGCAGGCACCATGCTGATGGCCTGGTGGAAATGGGGGTCGAATTTGCTGCCTGCTTCGGGCGTGATGGGCAATACCTTGTGGCGCGCCAGCGCGCTGTGGAGTTGTTTGAGCGTCGCTTCAGCGCCTTCCCGGATTTGCTGGGCCGTGGCCTCCTGAATGGCAAGGCCGGCTTCGAGGCTGTCGGAAACGGGCAGCAGGCTTTCGGCAAAGCTTTCCACCGCGAACTTGCGGGCTTTGGCAATTTCGTCGTCGGCGCGACGGCGCGCGTTCTCTGCTTCGGCCTTGGCACGCAGGTATTGGTCGGCCAAATCCTTGTTCTGCGCTTTCAGGGCTGCCAACTCGTCGTTCAAAGCTTGCAAGGCATCATGCTGGTTCGCTGCTGCGGCGGCTTCAGCTTCTTCGGGGGACACGTTCGCAAACATCGGAGCTTCCGGGTTTGGCGTGGCGGTGGGGATGGTTTCGGGCGTTTCAGTCATGGTGCGAGCGGGATGTGTGTAACAAAATCTGCGTAGCATTTGGGGCCGACACAGAGGAATTCAAGTGCCCGTCGGTGCGGCCAGTGCAGCATGCAGTGGTCACACAGCCGAGGGCGCTTCACCTGCGTGGGCAGCAGTCTTGCGCGGGCAAGTGCCTGGCTGCCACACCACGCCCGTGACGACAGACTGGGCGAACCGCCCAGCGGTCTCTGCTGTCTGCAGTTGCCTGGGGCAGGGTGTCTGGATGGTTGGGAGATCTGTCACCCGCATGCGCACGCTTGAGACACGCGGGTGAGGGACGCTGCGAGCAGGGCGTCGTCCCGATGCATGGGCCCATGCGGTCTCGCCGCAAAGGCCGCGCAGTGCTTCAGCTGCCTGCAGCTTCAGCCGCTTTGGCTTGCGCGGCCACCCATTTGTTGGAAAAGGCCTGCAGGTCGTTCAGGCGCTTGAGCAGGTCAAGCCCCGTGCGTGTGAGGCCATAGCCGTTGCCGCCGTGCTCGATCAGGCCGGCAGCCCGAAGTTCTTTCAGGCGTGTGTTCAGGGTGTTGGGGGTCACACCGCCAACGCTGTCTTGCAACAGTCGGAAAGTTTGAGGATGTCCGTCCCTGAGCGCCCACAACACGCGCAACGCATAGCGCGACTCCAACAAGTCGAACAACTGGGACACGGCGGACTTGGCTTTGGAACTCATGGGTGGATATCTCCTCTGTCTGGGTCAAGTGGCTGACGCCAACATCTCTCTCTCTGGGGTGTGCGTTCGCTGGAATCTGATTCTTGCCATGCGTCTGACGACGGGTGTCTGGTTGTCAGGCCGGCAGCAGTTGCCGAAGCGGTGCAGTAACTATAAATCAAATTTGATATTGCTTCGACTTTGGTAGCTTCAAAGACAGTGCCTGTTCACCATCTGTGTTGTTTGCCGTCTGCATCTCAGAGGTGCCATTGTGCCTGAAGTCATGCGCTGAGCTGAAGACTGTTTTTCCATTTGCTGCATCTGTGCGGGTGTCCCATGCGTCGGCAGGATGGCCTGTCTGGCGATGTTGCGGTATCGTTCCTGCTTCATCAACTCGTATTCGATCAGGCATGGCAATGCATCAACGCAGCGTGGGTCCGTTCAGTGTTCAAGCGGTTGGCTTCGGTTGCATGGGACTCAGCCACGGGTACGGGCCCGCAGCGACCGACGCGCAGGCAGAGGCCGTCTTGCTAGATGCACTGGAGCAGGGCGTTGACTTCTTCGACACGGCGGCCTTGTATGGCAATGGTGCAAACGAGTCCCTGGTCGGTCGCGTGCTGTCGCCCCACCGCCAGCGCTTTGTGTTGGCGACCAAGTGCGGGTTGTTTCACCCCGATGCCGGTATGGAACGCCGTATCGATGGTCGTCCGGCATCCATCAGGGCCAGTTGTGAGGCCAGTCTGTCCCGCCTCAAAACTGATGTGATCGACCTGCTTTACCTGCACCGCTGGGACAAGTTGGTCCCCATCGAAGACAGCGTTGGGGCCATGGCCGACCTAGTGCATGCAGGCAAGGTCCGCGCGTTGGGCTTGAGTGAGGTGTCTGCATCGACGTTGCGGCGGGCGCATGCGGTGCACCCCATTGCGGCTGTGCAGTCGGAGTATTCACTGTGGACGCGCAACCCGGAAATTGCCGTTCTCGATGCCTGTGCCGAACTGGGCGTGGCGTTTGTCGCATTCAGCCCGCTGGCGCGTGCCTACCTGACCACCAAACTGGTCGACACATCGCGCCTGCATGCCACAGACATGCGGCGCAACATGCCCCGCTTCGACGTGCTCAACTACGCGGCCAACCTGCGTTTGCTGGACCGCTATGTGCCACTGGCGCAAGAGGCCGGCTGTACACCGGCACAACTGGCGCTGGCCTGGCTGTTGAACCGGTCACCCCATGTCATTCCGATACCTGGCACCACCAACCAAGCCCATTTGCGTGAAAACATGGCTGCATTGCAGACGCCTGTCGGTCCTGACATGATGCAGAAGCTGGATCGGTTGTTCAAACCTGATGACGTGTGCGGCCCCCGCTACAACGCCGCGCAGAGTCTGGAAGTCGACACTGAAGTTTTCGATAGCTGAAAATCCAGTATTTGTAAGCGATACGTCGTAAAAAAACGTAAAAAATCCCCTCAAGAGGGGATTGTGCTTGTGGTGGCAAACGGGCGTGGCGCTGCCAATGCTGCCAGCGACCGCACCCGCGTCAGAGAGAGTCGATGAAGCTGCGCAACTTGTCGCTCCTGCTGGGGTGCTTGAGCTTGCGCACGGCCTTGCTCTCGATCTGACGGATGCGCTCACGCGTCACGTCGAACTGTTTGCCCACTTCTTCCAGCGTGTGGTCGGTGGACATCTCAATGCCGAAGCGCATGCGTAGCACCTTGGCCTCGCGAGGGGTGAGGCTGTCCAGAATCTCCTTGACCACTTCGCGCAGACCGGCCTGCATGGCGGCCTCGATGGGCGCCGTGTTGGCCTGGTCTTCGATGAAGTCGCCCAGGTGCGAATCGTCGTCGTCACCGATGGGGGTTTCCATGGAGATCGGCTCCTTCGCGATCTTCATGATCTTGCGGATCTTGTCTTCGGGGATGTCCATCTTTTCCGCCAGCACCGATGCATCGGGCTCGTAGCCGTGCTCCTGCAGGTGCTGACGCGAGAGGCGGTTCATCTTGTTGATGGTCTCGATCATGTGCACCGGTATGCGGATCGTCCGGGCCTGGTCCGCAATGCTGCGAGTGATGGCCTGGCGGATCCACCAGGTGGCGTAGGTCGAGAATTTGTAGCCACGGCGGTACTCGAACTTGTCGACCGCTTTCATCAGGCCGATGTTGCCTTCCTGGATCAAATCCAGGAATTGGAGGCCACGGTTGGTGTACTTCTTGGCGATGGAAATGACCAGGCGCAGGTTGGCCTCGATCATTTCTTTCTTGGCGTCGCGGCTGTTGCGCTCGCCTTCGTTCATTCGCTTGTTGATGTCCTTCAGTTGATCGAGCGGCACCACGACCAATTGCTGCAGGTCGATCAGTTTCTGCTGCAAATCCTGGATCGGGGGAATGTTCCGGTGCATCACCGTGCTCCAGGGCTTGTTGGCAGCAGCCTGTTGCTCGACCCATTTCAGGTTGATCAGGTTGGGTGGGAACTCTGCAATGAAGCGTTCCTGGGGCATGCCGCACTTGTCAACGATGATGCGGCGCAGCTCGCGTTCCCGCTTGCGCACATCGTCCACCTGGCCACGCAATTGGTCGCACAGTTTTTCGATGGTCTTGGCAGTGAAGCGAATGGTCATCAACTCGGTGGTGATGGCCGTCTGCGTTTTTTGATAGTTCGGCGTGCCGTAGCCTTCTTTTTCGTAGATTTTCTGCAGCTTCTCGTGGTGGGCACGGATGCTGTCAAAACGCGACATGGCCTCGCGCTTGAGTTCCTCCAGCTTCTTAGTCAGTGCCTTGGAGCCGCCTTTGCCATCATCGTCGTCAGCTTCGTCGTACTCGTCGAAGTCTTCTTCCGCCACGTAGTCGTCGTTCTCGTTGGCATCGGCAAAACCGTCCACGACAGTGGAGATCACCACCTTGCCGGCGCGGATTTCTTCTGCATTGGCCAGGATGGTGGCAATGGTGGCAGGCGATTCGGAGATGGCCGCCATCATGGCATTCAACCCACCTTCGATGCGCTTGGCAATTTCGATTTCGCCTTCACGTGTCAGCAGCTCGACCGTGCCCATTTCACGCATGTACATGCGCACCGGGTCGGTGGTGCGACCGAATTCGCTGTCGACCGTGGACAGGGCCGCTTCGGCTTCCTCTTCGGCTTCTTCTTCGGTGGCAGCGGTGGGGCCGGTGTTGTTCAGCAGCAGTGTTTCGGCATCGGGTGTCTGCTCGTATACGGCCACGCCCATGTCGTTCAGCAGGGAGATGACGACTTCGAGCGTTTCGGCTTCGACCAGTTTGTCAGGCAAATGGTCGTTGATTTCGCCGTGCGTCAGGTAGCCACGGGTTTTGCCCAGTTTGATCAGGGTCTTCAGGCGCTGACGGCGTTGGGCGACTTCTTCTTCGGAGAGGACCGTGTCGTCGAGTCCGAATTCCTTCATCAGGGCCTTTTCCTTGGCCTTGCTGATCTTCATGCGCAGGGGCTTGACCTTTTCGGTCGGCGCTGCGCTGGCTGCCTCGGTGGCATCGGATGCTTCCGGCTCGCCTTCCAACTCGTCGTCAATGTCGGACAGGTCGGTGTCGTCCAGGTCTTCTTCTTTGTCTTTGGCTTTTGCCTTGCTGGTCGCTTTGGTGGCTTTCTTCTTGGCGGGCTTTGGGCTGTCTTCCTCTCCAGCGGCACTTGACTTTCGCGCGGCAGGCTTGACAGCTTTGGTTTCAGTGGACTTGCTCGCTGCCAAGCGGCGCACTTTGCCCGTTTTTTCCGGCTCGGGCGTGGTCAGTTCGGGCTCGGGCGCAGTTGCTTCGGGGGCGCTGGCAGCTTCGGTAACCAGTTTGGACCGGGCAGATTTTTTGACCACGATCGTGGGGGCAGCGGGCGCGGCTGTCTTTTTTACTGACATGAGGACCTCTTGGAGCGGGACGGATACATGGGTGATTTGCGCCGGGCCGCCGCAGTGCAACCTGTCAATCTGACAGACCTCTGTGCGGGCAGACGCAAAAATGCGCGCATGGCCAGTACAGCCGTGCGCGCGGGCAAGTGGGTGGGGCGAACATTTGGTGTGCAGCCCTTGCGGGGAGTGGCCTGGAACAGGGTCCGACGATCCGTTGCGGAAGGTGGCCGGGGCCGGAGGTGCTGCTGTCGCGCTTGCCTGAAAACCTTTGATTATACGTTTTTGAGCTGCAACTGCTGTTGCAATTGTTTTTGGAGCGCACAACGCCGGTCGTAAAGTTCGCGGTAGCGGTGAAGGGCCTCGGGTTGCGTGTGTGCATCGGCCAGCGCAAGGGTTTCCTGTGCCATGAGGTCGTCAACCTGCATGCGCCACAGAAGTTCGCGCAGCTCTTTCCGGGCATCGGCCTGCTCATCGTGGTCGGGTGCTGCGATTGCAGCACCCTGGATCACGTTCGCCTGCGCCATCAGTTGGTTGGCCAGCGCTTCAAAAGGTTGTCCGGCGAGTGCTTGCTGTACAACGGCCCAAGGCTGCGCACCGTGGTCGTGCCATTGCGTTTCAGCCCAGTTCATCAATGCACCCATGGGTTCTGGCAAATTCGACAGAAGGCGGTGGTCTTCTGGTGTCAGCCCCTCCCACGCCGACGGGTGGCTGAACAACAGCCGGGCGGCCAACTCTGCGCGCGTCTGGACTTGGGGTGGAGGCAGTCGGGGCGCGCGCTGTTCCCGTCGGGGAAACCTGCTTTGAAATCCTCGTCCCGCGCCATCATTGCCCTCCCGGCGTCGAAACTGGTTCGATGCGTTGGGCCGGTGTGTCGTCCACGGGTCCACTGCCGATGGGTGTGTCCATTCACTGGCGTGTTGCATTGGAGCTTCGCGGTAGGTTGTTGTCGGATGGGGAGGCGTCGCCTGGGGTGAGGCAGCCAATTTCCAGAGTTCCGTCAGATCCTGAATGCCCAAGCCAACCAGCGTTGCGATTTCTGCGAGCATCTGTCGCTTCAGGGCCCCATCCGGGAGTGCCAACCAGAGTGGTTTGGCCTGGCTGGCCATCCGCGCGCGGCCCTCTGGTGTGCCCATGTCGCACTGTGCCCGTGCTGTGTCCAGCATGAACTGGCTCAGGGGCATGGCCTCGGCGACACTTTGCGAAAACGACTCGGAGCCATGTGTTCGGATGAAGCTGTCCGGGTCGTGTTCGGCGGGAAGGAAGAGAAATTTGATGTTGCGGGTGTCCACGGCAAACGGCAGGGCCGCCTGCATCGCTTTGGCGGCAGCCCTGCGGCCGGCCGCGTCACCGTCGAAGCTGAAAACCACCGCATCGGTGAAACGCAACAGTTTCTGGATGTGTTCGGGCGTGCAGGCTGTGCCCAGCGTGGCCACTGCATTGGCAAAACCCAGTTGCGCCAGGGCCACTACGTCCATGTAGCCCTCGGTGACCAGCGCATAACCTTGTGTGCGTATGGCGGTTCGGGCCTCGAACAGGCCATACAACTCACGCCCTTTGCTGAAAACTGGTGTTTCGGGGCTGTTCAGGTATTTGGGTTCGCCTTTGTCCAGAATGCGGCCACCAAAACCGATGGTTTCGCCTTTGACATTGCGAATAGGGAACATGATGCGGTCCCTGAATCGGTCGTAGCGTTTGCTCTGTCGGTGGTCTGCGCCTGGGTCGGCATGGGCGGCATCGGGCGCTGTGGCCAGTGGTGCGGCTTCGTCGTCACGCACGATCACCATGCCGGATGTCACCAACCTGGGGTCGGCGTAATCCGGAACCAGGCTGGCCAGTGACCGCCAGCCTTCCGGCGCATAGCCGAGACCGAATGCATGTGCGATCTCGCCCGACAAGCCCCGGCCCTTCAGGTACGCGATAGCACGGGGCGATATTTTCAGATGCCTCTGGTAGCCCTTGGCCAGACTGTCCAGCAGTGTGGTGAGCGAGGTTTGTTCATCTCTCAGTACCCGCTGTCGGGCTTTGTCCTCGGGTTGTGCCCGGTCATCGGGCACAGCAAGGCCTGTTTGCTGGGCGAGATCGGTGACGGCCTCGACGAATGACATGCCGGCATGTGCCATCAGGAAAGAAATGGCGTTGCCGTTGGCTCCGCAACCGAAGCAGTGATAAAACTGTTTGGCGGGGCTGACGCTGAACGATGGGGATTTTTCGCCGTGGAACGGGCACAGCCCCATGAAGTTGGCACCGCCTTTTTTCAGCTGCACATAGCGACCCACCACCTCGACCACGTCAACGCGGGTCAGCAGTTCCTGGAGGAAAGACTGAGGGATGCTCACAGGCGGCAGACAGATGGCTCGGCGAAGGCGGTTGACCGTTTGGCGATGCGGTGGAAGGCAGGCGCGACGGGACTCAGGATGCGGCAAACACGCGGTTCTTGCCGGCACGTTTGGCCAGGTACATCGCTTCATCAGCGCGCTTGACGGCATCTTCGGCCGTTTCGTCGGCTTCGAGTTGCGCGACGCCTGCACTGAATGTGATCAGCAGACGCTCGTTGTTCTGCAGAAAAAGCCGCTTGGTCAGTTCGCGTTGCAACCGTTGCATGGCCTCCACGCCGTTTTGCAGTGCCGTATCCGGCAGCAGGATGACAAACTCTTCACCGCCATAACGGGCCATGGTGTCTTGCGGGCGCATGCTGGTGCGTGCGACCGACACGAGGTGTGACAGGGCTGCATCGCCCGAATCGTGGCCGTGGTGGTCGTTCAGTTGCTTGAAATTGTCGATGTCGAGCATGGCGAGACACAAAGTGGTGCCTTTTCGCCGCGCCGAGTTGACCTCTCGCGCGAACGCTTCGTCCAGGCCGCGCCGGTTCAATGCCCCGGTGAGCGGGTCGAGTCGAGCCTGCACACTGGCTTTGTCCAGTTCGGTCTGCAGCTTGATGATTTCTTCTTCGGCCTTGACCGCGCGCTCGCGTATCGTGCGCAACTCTGTGCCCACCTGACGGGCGCTCTCTTCCATGGTTCGGGTGGCTGTCAGCACAGATTGGAGGGCCGGCCCAATTTCCTCCAGTACATGGGCTTCTTCGATCACTTTGGCAAAGCTGTCGATTTCGTTGCGGAAGTTGCCCGTGGTGTCGGTCATCTGTGACAGCCGTTCGATGAACGTGGCCAACATCATCTTGATCTGGGCCTGCGCTTCCAGTGAACGGGCTTTGGCCTCGGTCTGCTTGACGATCACGTCCTGCAGTTTGCGCTTCACATCGTCCAGCCGCTTGAGGTTGAGCGGTGGTTTGGCAGCTTCCATCAGGGCGCTGACCTGGCCGACGAGCCAACGATCCTCTACGCCCAGGGCTGCGATGTTTTCAAAGACCAGCGTGAGCAGGTGAAGCAGGGTGGCCCGGATGGCCCCCTGCTCCTCGCCCACAAAGGACAGTCGGAGGTTGAATGTGGAGAGCGCCGTGCGGACTGCAACGCTTTCGGTGGTCGGGTGTCGCAGCAACTGCAGCAACTCGCGCAGTTGATGGTTGAACTTGACGTCGTCATCGCCCAGTGCAGGTTTGACATGTTCGATCAGGCGTGCAACCTGTTCACGCACCTCCAGGCTGGCTTTGGTGGGTGCATGCGGCGTGTCAGCCACTTGCTGCTCTACTTTTGTCACGTAGTCGAGCAGGCTGTTTTTGAGGGCTGCCCAGTTGTGCTGCGTGATGGCCTGTTCGACCGACGACACGGCTTTGGCCAGCGTGATCTCGTGTGCGGGCAGTGCCAGGGCAATGCGCCGAAGCGCTTCCTCCGGGAACTCGGGCGTCGGCTTTTCGCCGGTGATTTCGGCGTAAGCAGCGGCATAGACATCCGGTGTGGGTTGGAGTTTGCGTTCTGCAATGAGCTTGAAAGCTTCCTTTGCAATTTCGGCAGGCTTCTTGGCGGTCATGTGAGGGGCAGTGCTTGCCGCGTGGGCAGCGTTGGGGTGTGAGTCGACAGCTGCGCTATTTTCAACCCAAACACCGCCCTTGGCATGCAGGCGTCAGCCTTTTTTGGGCTGCGCCTGGCGCTGTGTGAACAGGTGTGCGTTCAGCGCGGCGCCAGCCTGATGGCACCGTCGAGCCGGATGACTTCGCCGTTCAGCATGTCGTTCTCAATGATGTGTTTGACCAGACGCGCATAGTCCTGCGGGGTGCCCAACCGGCTGGGGAAGGGGACACCTGCGGCCAAGGCATCCTGAACCTCCTTGGGCATGCCGAACAGCATCGGCGTGCCGAAGATGCCGGGTGCGATGGTCATGTTGCGGATGCCGTTGCGTGCCAGGTCGCGCGCGACGGGCAGTGTCATGCCAACAATGCCACCCTTGGAGGCAGCGTAGGCCGCTTGCCCGATCTGCCCGTCGTAGGCAGCCACGCTTGCCGTGGAAATCAGCACGCCGCGTTCGCCAGTGCTTTCGGGTTCGTTCTTGCACATGGCATCTGCTGCCAGACGAATCATGTTGAAGCTGCCCACCAGGTTCACCATGATGGTCTTGGTATAGGTGGACAAGGCGTGCGGCCCCGTTTTGCCGACGGTTTTTTCGGCCGGTGCAATGCCTGCACAGTTGACCAGACCCATGAGCTTGCCCATGCGGGTGGCCTGGTTGACCACGGCCTGACCGTCAGCTTCGCTGCTGACGTCGCAGGCCACAAATGCGCCGCCGAGTTCCTTGGCGATGGCCGCACCTTTTTCAGCCTGCATGTCAGCGATCACGACCTGACCGCCCTGGGCGACGAGCATGCGTGCGGTGCCTTCGCCCAGCCCCGATGCACCACCCGTGACGATGAAAACTTTGCCTGCAATGTCCATGAGAGTCTCCTGGTGTTGGTTGACGTTAACGTAAACGTCAATTATGACTCAGCGGCCTTCCTGTTGAACAGGTGTTTTTTGCAGGGCTGACCGGTAACAGGGAGCAGGGCCCTCGCACGTCATTTGTAGCCGACCCGGTCCAGCATCTGCTGAACCTTGGTCAGGTTTTTGGCGACCGCACCCAGGGGTATGTTTTCGGTTTTGAAGTTTTCACCGCCCATGGCTTTGAGAGCAGGGTTGTCCACCTTGACGCCGACTGCAGCCGGGAACTCGTTGTTGCCGTTGGCAAAATAATCCTGGGCAAACGGACTGGCCAGAAACTCCATGAATTGAACGGCGTTTTCAGGGTGTTTGGCGTGTTTGGCGATGGCCGCCCCGGCGATGTTGACGTGTGTGCCGCTGGTACCTTGGTTGGGGAACACCACGCGGACTTTTTCCATGATGGCTTTGTCTTCTGACTTGCTGGACTTGAGCAGCCGTGCAGCGTAGTAGGTGTTGGTCAAAGCGACCGCGCATTCGCCCGACGCAACTGCTTTGATCTGGTCGGTGTCGCCGCCCTTGGGTGCCCGAGCCATGTTGGCGACCAATCCTTTCAGCCACGCTTCGCCTTTTTCGTCACCCAAACGTTCCACCACGGTGGCAAACAGGGACAGGTTGTAGGGATGCGAGCCGGAACGTGTGCACACCATGCCTTTCAACTTCGGGTCTGCCAATTGTTCGTAAGTGGCCACATCGGCGGCTTTGACGCGCAACGGATCGAACACGATCACGCGGGCGCGGGTTGAAAAGCCGGTCCAGGCCACGCCATCGGGTGTGGCTGTGGCCCGCAAATTGGCGGGAATGGCCTTGTCGAGCAAGGGCGATTTGATCGGCCGGAACAGCCCCTGCGCATCTGCCGATGCCATGCGCGCCGCATCGACGAGCAGGATCACGTCGGCGGGCGATGCGGCACCCTCAGCCTTGAGGCGAGCGACAATGCCTGCGTCATCAGCGTCGACACGGTTGATCTTGATACCTGTCGTTTTGGTGAAGGTGTCGTACATCACCTCGTCTGTCTGGTAATGCCGTGCCGAGTACAGGTTGAGCACTTTTTCCTGCGCCAGGGCAGGCAGCGTGACGAGGGTTGCACCCATTGCCAATGCGGTCATCAGGTGTTTGGGAGCGGCGCGGAAGTGTTTCATAAGATGTGTATATTGTTGAGAATGATTCGCATCATAGCAGAATTGGGAATCATTCTTATTGATCTAAATCAAGGTTGGCGAATGGGCAGATGGATGCGGAAATGGGTCATGTGTTTGTGTGCGTGCTGGGTTGCCGGTTGCACCACGGTGCAAATGCCGGTCGGCAACAACCCGGTTGTTGTGCCAGCTTCACCAGCCGTGACCAGCCCTGCGGTCAAGCGTCCACCCAAAATTGGTCTGGCCTTGGGCGGGGGCGCAGCGAGGGGTTTTGCGCATGTGGGTGTGATCCAGGTGCTGGAGCAGCATGGCATCAGGCCGGATTTTGTTGCAGGGACATCTGCCGGCAGCCTCGTGGCGGCGCTGTATGCCAGCGGCAAATCCGGCGTTGAACTGGAGAAGGCCGCGCTGGCCATGGACGAAGCGAGCCTGACCGACTGGACGTTGCCCTTTGGCAACCGGGGCATGCTCCGGGGTGCAGCTGTGGCCCGCTATGTGGCAGCGCAAACGCAGGGCAAATTGATCGAGCAGATGCCCATGCCACTCGGCATCGTGGCGACCGACCTGGCATCCGGTTCAGGCATTTTGTTCCAGCGTGGTGACGTTGGCACGGCTGTCCGGGCATCCAGTTCGGTGCCCGGGGTGTTCCAGCCGGTCAACATCGGCGGCCGGGACTACGTGGACGGCGGCCTGGTGGCCCCTGTGCCGGTGGCGTATGCCCGGCAAATGGGGGCGGAACTGGTGATCGCCGTAGACATCTCCAGCCCACCCGAGGCCAATGCTGCCAACGACATGTTGAAGGTGATGTTGCAAACCTTTGCCATCATGGGGCAGAGCATCAACCGCCATGAATTGAAGGGTGCACAGGTGGTGGTCAGGCCAGATTTGGCCGGCGTGGGCAGTGCCGCGTTTTCGGAGCGGCAACGCTCCATGGCGGCAGGGCGTGCCGCGATGCAGGCCGCCATGCCCACATTGAAGGCTCAGATGGACGCATGGAGCGTGACCACCCCACGCTGAAAGCGGTGCGTGGCTGCTCAGCCCTTCGGGCGGGTTCGCTTTTCCAGCAGGTTGATTTCTTCGCGCAGACGTTTGATCTCGTCGTGCAATTTCTTCTGTTCAGACATGGGCATGAACGATGTGTTCACCAACTTGTCTTCCAGTGTGTGGATCTGGGCGACCAGTTTCTTGATCCGGTCAAGTTCATTCATGAGCATGGCGTGTCCCATACGGCGAAATCAGACAACGCCAACATGCTACGCTTTTTTCGAGCCCTGTACGCAAAAAAAGAGGCCCTGTCTTGCGACAGGGCCTTTAAGGGGTCCGTGAAACGGTGTTTCGAGAAGGACCCGAGGAGACAACGGGTTGACTATCGCCGATCAGCGCTTCTTGGCAGTGGCGGTAGATGTCTTGGCAGCGTTCACAGCAGTGCTGGTCACGGTGTTGAAGTTGGCTTCGGCCAGTTCAGTGGCTTGCTTGACGGCTTTCTGGACGGATTCGAAAGCGTTGCTGGCGGCAGAAACGGCGCTCTTGACCACGGCAACGGTTGTTTCGGAACCGGCGGGAGCGTTCTTGGCAGCGCTGTCAACCACAGACACGAACTTGGCTTGTGCGTCAGCAGCTTGTGCTTCTGCGGCCTTGGTGAATTCGCCAGCGGTCCCGGAGGCGATGTCGTACAGGTGACGGCTGTAAGCAGCGGTCTTTTCGGCCAGAGGCTGAACCAGGCCAGCTTGCAGGGCCAGCAGTTCCTGGGCGTCTTTCACGCTCAGAACGGCTTGGGTGTGGTTGGCAGACTCGGCCAGAGCGGCTTTGGTGGCCTGGATGTTCAGTTCGACCAGTTTCTCAACGCCTTCGAAAGCCTTCTGTGTCAGGCCGAAGAGGGTTTCGAGGTTGGCTTTTTGTGCGGCGACAACTTGGTCAGCAGTCAGGTAGGACATGGTGTTACTCCAAAAAACAAAACAGGTGAAGGACGAAGAACAGTTGAGGGCTGACATTCGCGTTTACCGCTTTTGCTGCACTGCAACATGGCCTCAAGTATAGGGTATCTACCGATCAAAGCAAGAATTTTTTGTTGCACCGCAGCAAAATAGAGACAATTTTCTAAAACAGCCCATCCGAACAAGCCGATCAGTCGGTTGTCACAGCCTCGTCATCCGAGCTCGGCAGCGGTTGGCCTGTCATGATGCGTGGCCCCAACGATGACGTCTTCCACATGAACGCCTACTACGCAGACCAGTTTGTGCTGCCCCTGCCAGAGGGACACCGGTTTCCGATGCAGAAGTACCGCCTGTTGCGAGAGGCGCTGATGCAGGCCGCACCCGATGTGCGTTTGTGTGAAGCGCCAGCCGCCACGCCGGGTGAACTGGCACTGGTGCACACGCCAGCCTATGTCGATGCGGTGATGAGCGGGACGCTGGATGCAGCACAGCAGCACAGCATCGGCTTTCCCTGGAGCCCGGCCATGGCCGAACGCGCCTGCCGCTCGGTGGGGGGGACGGTGGCCGCCTGCCGTGTGGCACTGGCCGGGGCAGGCATCGCGGCCAACCTGGCTGGCGGCACCCACCATGCGTATGCCGATGCCGGCGGGGGCTTCTGTGTGTTCAACGACGTGGCAGTGGCTGCGCGCCTGATGCAGGCAGAGGCCGCCCGGGCGGCTGCCAACACCCGCCAATCCATTCGGCCCATGCCAGTGGCCATCGTCGACCTGGATGTTCACCAGGGCAACGGTACGGCCCATGTGTTCAGGCATGACACCACCGTCTTCACCCTGTCCCTGCACGGTGCACGCAATTTCCCGTTCCACAAAGAGGCCAGTGACCTGGATGTCGAGTTGCCCGACGGGTGTACCGACGACACCTACCTGGAGTCACTCACCGTTGCGTTGGATACCCTGGGCCAACGGTTTGAACCGGGCCTGGTCATCTACTTGGCCGGAGCCGATGTCCACGAGGGTGACCGGCTGGGCAGGCTGAAGCTCAGTGCGGATGGGATCGAGGCGCGCGACCGGCAAGTCATGGAGTGGGCATGGCAACGCCGGGTGCCGTTGGCATTTGTCATGGCCGGCGGGTATGGCCGCCACATTGACGACACCGTGGCCATTCAGGTGAATACCTACCGGCTCGCCCTGACGTACGCCAAGCGCTGGCAGAATCAAGCGCCTCAGTCACGCTGACGGGGGTACAGGTGAGCTGTACCGCACGACCACTTTGTTTGATCAGATGAGGAGACTTCCCAATTGAGCGATAACCAACTGACAGCCGCTGCACCGGATGTAGACACTGCGATCGACTCTCGCATGTCCGTTCGCGCGTTTTTGCCCAACCCTGTGCCACGCGAGTTGCTGGCCGACCTGCTGAGCGTGGCCAGCCGAGCACCATCCGGCACCAACACGCAGCCCTGGAAGGTGTACGTGCTGCAAGGCACCAGCCGCGATGGTCTGGTGGCCAAGGTGTGCCAAGCGGCTGATGCGGTGCGCGCCGACCCTGCGCTGGCGGCTCAGTACCGCGAGGCCTACGACTATTACCCTGAGAAGTGGGTCAGCCCCTTCATTGACCGCCGCCGGGAAAACGGCTGGGGCTTGTACGGTTTGCTGGGCATCGGGAAAGCCGACCGCGACAAGATGCACGCCCAGCATCTGCGCAACTACATGTTCTTTGATGCGCCGGTGGGCCTGGTGTTCACCGTTGACAAGGTGATGGGCCGTGGCTCGTTGCTCGACTACGGCATGTTCCTGCAGAACATCATGCTGGCGGCA
The DNA here is from genome assembly GCA_002344885.1 of Comamonadaceae bacterium UBA2334. Taxonomy (GTDB): domain Bacteria; phylum Pseudomonadota; class Gammaproteobacteria; order Burkholderiales; family Burkholderiaceae_C; genus UBA2334. Next base: position 18,750 of record DDUQ01000016.1, on the reverse strand, counting down.
CGGGCGCGTGGGCTGCACACCTGCCCGCAGGCCGCGTGGAACGGGTATGCCAGCATCGTGCTGCCGCATGTGGGCGCGGGCGACCATGAGATGATGGTGTGCGGCATGGCGCTGGGCTATGCCGACCCGGCTGACAAGGTCAACACGTTCCGCACGCCCCGTGTCCCGGCGGCCGAGTTCACCACCTGGTTGGACTGAGTGCCCGCCAAATTCGGCCGGGTGGCAGGATGTCCCGGTCGTGTGTCAGGTCCCACTCGTTTGACGTGGTTTTTTAGAGAATCCGTAGCGCTATTCGGTTGAATGAAAAGCGTTGGAGCCAATTTTTTGTTAGAAAAGGAATCCATCATGATCACCACCCCCTCCGGTCTCCAGTACGAAGACACCACCGTGGGCACAGGCGCGGTTGCCACAGCCGGTCAGCATGTGCAGGTGCATTACACCGGCTGGCTGTACAACGATGGTCAGCCAGGTGCCAAGTTCGATTCCAGCAAAGACCGGGGCCAGCCGTTTGACTTCCCGCTGGGTGCCGGTCATGTCATCAAAGGTTGGGACGAAGGCGTGCAAGGCATGGCCGTGGGCGGCACGCGCCGCCTGGTCATCCCCGCCAACCTGGGCTATGGTGCCCGTGGCGCAGGTGGGGTGATCCCGCCGAATGCCACGCTGCTGTTCGAAGTGGACCTGCTCGGCGTTTGACGAACGTCTTGGTTCCTGCCATGCAACCCGCCGCGCAACTTGCCGCAAGCCCCGACGCTGACCCAGCAGCCGCCCCACGTTCAAGGCCGGCCGTGCTGGTGGCGCGGCGCATCTTCCCCGAGGTGCTGGACCGGCTGCGTCAGCATGTCGAGGTCGAGGCGAACGAAACCGACGATGTCTGGCCCGCAGCCGAGCTGGCGCGACGGCTCCAAGGCAAGGCGGGTGCGTTGACCACTGGCAGCGAGCGCATCACCCCCGAGTTGCTGGCGGGCACGCCGGGCCTGAGGATCGTGGCAAACATGGCGGTGGGGTTCAACAATTTCGATGTGCCCGCGTGCACGGCGCACGGCGTGCTGGCCACCAACACGCCCGATGTGCTGACCGACACCACCGCCGACTTCGGCTTTGCCCTGATGATGGCCACGGCACGCCGCATGGCCGAGAGCGAGCATTTTTTGCGTGCCGGGCACTGGAACCGGTGGAGCATCGACATGTTTGCCGGGGCCGAGGTCCACGGCAGCACCCTGGGCATCCTGGGCATGGGCCGCATCGGCCAGGGCATTGCCCGCCGGGGCGCGCACGGGTTTGGCATGCGGGTGATCTACCACAACCGCACCCGGCTCGATGCCGCGACCGAGGCCGATTGCCATGCCACCTACGTCAGCAAGGCCGACTTGCTGGCACAGGCCGACCACCTGGTGCTGGTGCTGCCTTATACGGCCGACAACCACCACGCCATCGGCGCGCCCGAGCTGGCGCAGATGAAGCCCACCGCCACGCTGGTCAATATAGCTCGGGGCGGCATCGTGGACGATGCTGCGTTGGCGCAGGCCCTGCGTACCGGCCAGATTGCCGCTGCAGGGCTGGATGTCTTTGAGGGCGAACCCCAGGTGCATCCTGATTTACTGACTGTTCCCAACGTGGTGCTCACGCCCCACATTGCCAGCGCCACCTTGAAGACCCGCCGTGCCATGGCCAATATGGCCGCCGACAACCTCATTGCCTACCTGACCGAGGGCAAGGCCGTTACCCCCATCAACCCCGAAGTGCTGAACGCATGACCGTTGACACCCTGTTGTGGGCCGTGCTGGCCCTGTCCGCGCTGGCTGTGCTGCTGTCATTGGTGCTGGTGCTGGTGCTGCGCAAGCCCGCTCGCCCCAGCCAGACCGACTGGGAAGCTGCACAGCAACAGGCCCAGGCCCAGCTGCAGTCCCACACGAACCTGCTGACTCAGCACCTGACACAGTCGGTGGCGCAGGTGCAGGATCGGCTGGACAGACTGGAGCGCGAGCTTCGCCACGACGTGCAGGAAGGCTCGCGTGGCAGCCGGCAGGAAGTGATGCAGACCCTCACCACCATGGGCGACACGCTGACACGACAGTCAGCCGAAGGCCAGCGTACGCAACAGCAGCAGTCGGAACAGTTGCGCGCAGCGGTGTCGGACAACCTGAATGCTCAGTTGCAGGTGCAAACCCAAAGCGCCGCTGAAGCCACCCGCAGCCAGAACGCCCAGTTGGATGCCTTTGCGCAGCAACTGCTGCAGTTGCGCGGCACCCTGGCCGACACCTTGGCCCAGCAGTTCCAGGGCATAGCCACCAGCCTCGGGCAACAGGCGGCTGAAGTGCAGCGCACCCAGCATGCGCAGATCGAGCTGCTGCGCCAGTCGGTCACCGACGCGCTGACCAGCCAGTTGCAGAACCAGACGCAGCAGGCAGCCGAGTCCACCCGCACCCAGAATGCGCAATTGGACGCCTTTGCCCAGCACCTGCAGCAGATGCGCCATTCGGTGGGGGATACCCTGGTGCAGCAACTGCAGGCCCTGAACACCGGCAACGCGGCCAACCTGACGGCGGTGCGCGATTCACTGGAGGCGCAGCAGGCCCAGTCACGCCAGGCCATTGAGCAGTTGCAGCAGCAAGTGCGTCAAACACTGGAGCAACAAATCCAATCCCTTCAAGCGGAGAACGCTAAAAAACTGGATGAAATGCGTGCCACCGTCGATGAAAAGCTTCACAACACGCTGGAAGCGCGCCTGGGTGAAAGCTTCAAACAGGTGGCCGACCGGCTGGAGCAGGTGCACAAAGGCCTGGGCGAAATGCAGACGCTGGCGCAAGGCGTGGGCGACCTCAAGCACCTGCTGACCAACGTCAAGACCCGCGGCATGTTCGGCGAGGCGCAACTGGCCGCCCTGCTGGAACAGGTGATGGCGCCTGAACAGTACGCTGCGCAGGTGGCCACCCGGCCGGGCAGCAAGAACGTGGTGGACTTTGCCATCCGCCTGCCCGGACGGGGCGACAACGGCCAGCCCTGCTGGCTGCCCATTGACGCCAAGTTCCCGAACGAAGACTACGAACGTTTGCTCGATGCGCAGCAGCGCGCCGATGCACCTGCCGCCGATGAAGCCGGCAAGAAGCTGGAGCTGCGCATCCGCCTCGAAGCCAAAGGCCTGGCCGAGAAGTACCTGGAGCCCCCGCACACGACCGACTTCGCCATCCTGTTCCTGCCCACCGAGGGGCTGTATGCAGAGGTGCTGCGCCGCCCCGGCCTGATGGAGGCCTTGCAGCGGGACCACCGCGTCACCCTGGCCGGGCCGACCACGCTGCTGGCCATGCTGAACTCGCTGCAGATGGGCTTTCGGACACTCGCACTGGAGAAGCGCAGCAGCGAGGTCTGGCAGGTGTTGGGCGCCGTCAAGACCGAGTTCACCAAATTCGGCGAGGTGCTGTCCAAGGTGCGCGACCACACCCAGACCGTGCTGAACACGCTGGACAAGGCACAGACCCGCAGCAACGTCATGAACCGCGCGCTGCGCAGTGTCGAGGCACTGCCCGCTGAGCAGGCCGCTGCCCTGTTGCCGGTGGACGCTGCCGATGCACCGGCGGCCTGGCCGGGCCACGAGGCCTGAGCATTGGGCGACCGTACCCGCAGGTTGGTGTGGCGGCTGGTCTGCGCGCAGGTGTGCGTCCACGCCTGCATGACCGGATTTCGCATGGCGGCCCCGCTCATGGCGCTGCGGGAAGGCGAGAGCGCGGCGGCAGCCGGTGTGTTGCTTGCGCTCTTTGCGCTGACACAGGTGTTCCTGTCGCTGCCTGCCGGGCGGTATGTGGACAGGCACGGCCTGCAACGGCCCATCACGGTTGCCGTGCTCATCGCAGTGGTGGGGGGCGCGGCAGCCACGGTCTGGCCGGAGTACTGGGTGCTGTGTGGCACGGCGTTGACGTGCGGTGCGGCCTCGGGCCTGGCCCTGATTGCTTTGCAACGGCAGGTGGGCCTGCTGGCACGCGACGCGACCGAATTGCGCCAGGTGTTCAGCTGGCTGGCGCTGGGGCCCAGCGTGTCCAACTTTGCCGGCCCGTTTGCGGCCGGCGTGGCGATTGACCTGTTCGGGTTCCGCGCGGCCTATGGCCTGTTGGCCTGCCTGCCGCTGCTGGGCTGGTGGGTCATCCAGCGTGTGCAGGTGCCAGCCGTGGCACCACGGCCTGCGGCAGACGAGGTGCCTTCGGCCTGGTCGCTGCTGCGGCAGGTGCAGTTCAGGCGCCTGTTGCTGGTGAACTGGCTGTTGGCGTCCTGCTGGGACGTGCACACCTTTCTGGTGCCAGTCATTGGCCACGAACTGTCGTTTTCCGCCACGGCGATTGGCACCATCCTCGGCGTGTTCGCCATCGCTGCCACGGCCGTGAGGTTGCTCATTCCCGCTGTGGCTTCGCGTCTGAAGGAGTCTGTGGTCGTCGGCGGTGCCATGGTGTGCACAGCCGCGCTGTTCGGCGTGTACCCGCTGGTGGAGTCACCCTGGGCCATGGCTGCACTGTCGGTCATGCTGGGGTTTGTGCTGGGTGCCGTGCAACCCATGATCATGAGCACGTTGCACCAGATCACGCCGCACGACCAGCACGGGCAGGCACTGGCCCTGCGTGCCATGGCCATCAATGCGTCTAGCGTGCTCATGCCGGTGCTGTTTGGCACGGTGGGGGCGGCGGTGGGCGCAGCCTGGGTGTTCTGGACGGTCGGGGGGGCAGTGGGCCTGGGCGCCCGGCTGGCATGGGTGCACCTGAAGCCGCCCGCCAACACGCCCGGCATGCAAGGGCTTTGAAGCACCGCCACAATGCCCACTCTGGTCGGTGGGTTGCGTGTGCCACTGCGCTGCCTGTCCCATTCTTCAGCCTGTTCAAGGAAGGTCTGCATGTCCACTCAGCTCACTCCGTCGGACGAACACGGGTCCGACGCCTCCGTTCAGACGATTGTGCTGGGTGGTGGTTGCTTCTGGTGCACGGAAGCTGTGTTCGTCCGTGTCAAGGGCGTGCTCGATGTGGAATCGGGCTATGCCAATGGCAATGCGCTGCGCTACCCAGCGCCCACCTACGAACAGGTGTGCTCGGGGCAGACCGGGTACAACGAGGTGGTCAAACTGACCTACGACCCCAGTCTGGTCAGCACTGGCGAGTTGCTGGAGGTGTTTTTTGCCACACACGATCCCACCACGCTGAACCGTCAGGGCAATGATGTGGGCACCCAGTACCGCAGTGGTGTGTACTTCACCAAGGCCGACCAGCAAGCCCAGGCGCAGGCGTTGATTGCGGCCATGCAGGCTCGTGGCGACTTGGGTGCACCGGTGGTGACCGAGGTGCAGCCGTTGTCGTCCTACACACCCGCCGAGGCCTATCACCAGGACTATTTCGAACAACACCCGAACCAGGGCTACTGCGCGTTCGTTGTCGGGCCCAAGGTCAGCAAGTTCATGGCCACCTTCAGGCGATTGTTGCGCGACTGAACGGCTGGGCGTATCAAGGCCACGCGCGGCCAGCCCGAACAGGCGGGTGCTGGCCGCTGCTGATCGCAGCAAGTTTGACGCAGATCAGTGATTTTCGATGCCACGAAGCCGCTTGACTGTGTAGCATCGGGCTTCTGTCAACTCTGATTCCACGGTGCCTCCGATGCGTCAGCCTGGTCGTCGAAAGTGCTTGGTACAGCTTGCCGGCTGTGGCGTGGCCGCCTGCGGTGTGCCCTTGCCAGGGTGGGGCGCAACGCCGCCCGTGCTGAGGGTGTTGGCGTGGCCGGGCTACGCCGAACCCGAAGTGGTCCAAGCCTTTGAGCGTGCCCATTCCGCCAAAGTGGCCTTGACGGTGGTCGATTCCGACGATGCACTCTGGCAGCGCGCCACATCAAACGGCGCAGCCGATTTTGACGTGCTGGCTGTGAACACGGCCGAGCTGCAGCGTTATGTGGCACAGGGGCTGGTCAGTCCGGTGCCTGCCGATGCTGTGCCAAACCGACGGATGCAGTTGCCGCGTTTCCAGGATGCTGCACGCATTGCAGGCCTGGTGCATGGTGGCAAGCTGATGGCCGTGCCTTTCACCTACGCCGAAATGGGCCTGGTTTACGACCGCAAGCGTGTGCGCCAGGCCCCGGACAGCATTCGCGCCCTGTGGGACCCTCAGTGGCAAGGCAAAGTGTTGGCCTACAACGGTGGCACACACAGCTTTACCCTGGCTGCGCAGGCGTTGGGTTTGTCTGCGCCTTTCCGACTGCGCAAGCAGGACTGGCCAGGCGTGGTGGACAAGCTCATTGCGCTGCGGCGCAATGCCGCAGGGTTTTATGGCCCGCCTGAAGAGTCGCTGGCGCTGTTCCAGAGCAGGGGGGCAGCTCTCATGCTGGCCAACTACGGCGCGCAGCAGCTCAAGCTGTTTCGCGAGGCGGGTCTGGATGTGGGCTACGCCATCCCGCGAGAAGGCGCATTGGCCTGGCTCGATTGCTGGGCCATCATGCGCAAAACACCTCAGCTGGCGCTGGCTGCCGCCTGGATCAACCATTTGCTCGACAAGCCGGCCAGCGAATGGCTGGTCAGTCGTCAAGGCCTGTCGAACACCACGGCTGAGCCCCTGCACGCGCTTGGCAGCGACAAGCTGGTGTGGTTGGAGCCGGTGGAGGACGACGAGCGGCGCAACCGGATGTGGGCACGCATTGTCTCGGGCGACCGCGCCGCCAAGGTGATTGCCGCATGAAGTCCAACCTGTCCACGCGGCTGGCCCTTGTGCTCGCCATGCTGGGGATGGTGGTGGCTGGGTTGACGGGCTGGTACGTGTACGGTGCCAGCCGCGACCTGCTGGTGCAAGCGGCTCAAAGCAAATTGCTGACCGCCACGCGAGTGATGGCTCGCCGCATCACCGCCACCCGTGAAGAGCTGTCACGCGACCTGCAACTGTTGGCGCTGCATCCGGACACGTCGGTTCTGCTGGGTGTGGCAGACCCGACCGCCCGCCTGCGACTGGAAGCGATGTTCGGCTCACTGCTGACCTCGAACCCGAGCTATTTGCAGGTCCGCTTGATCGGGGCGCAGGATCATGGTCTGGAGCGCGTGCGTGTCGACCGGCACAACGGCCTGCCGCTGGCCATCGGCGATGCCGATCTGCAGGAAAAGGGGCACTTCGACTACGTGGCCGAAGCGCTGAAGGTTGCGCCGGGGCAAACCTATCTGTCGCGCATCGCCATCAACCGTGAAGCGGGTGTGCATGCTGGCGAGGGCTTGCCCACGCTGGTGGCGAGCATGACCGTCCGGGATGCCGCAGGCACGCCAAGGGGCGTGGTCGTGATCAATATCGACCTCCGGAGTTCTTTCGAGTCGATGCGCATGGATCTGCCCGAAACATTCCACCTGTTTTTCGCCAACAGCAAAGGCGATTGGCTCATCCACCCCGATGCCAGCCTGACATTCGGATTTGACCGGGGACAGCGCCATCTGGCGCAGGACACCATGCCGCAGACCGCAGCCTTGCTTCAGGGCGCAGGCGACCATGCGGTGTTCGAGACCACGCTGAACGGTCAAGCCCTGGCTGCCGCGTTCATCGCGTCGACGCCTGTGGTCGAAATGCACGACACGCGCCTGCTGCTGGGCTTGGCGCAACCCCTGAAGGTGGTGCTGGCCGATGTGACGCAGTTGAATGCCACCATCTGGAAGATACTGATTGCGGTGGGCGTGGCCTGCCTGCTGGTGGCCTGGGTGTTGGCCCGGACACTGGTGCGCCCCCTTGCTCAGATCGGCGCTGCGGCCCGGCAGTTTGCGCAGGGGCAGGTGGTGGGTGCATTGCCCCTCAGCCGGGAAGATGAAATTGGTGACCTGGCGCGCACATTCGACCGCATGCAGGGCGCACTGGCGCAGCAACTGAAGGCGCTGGAAGACAGCCAGCATGAGCTGTCGACCCTGGCAAGGCAGGACGGCCTGACCGGTCTGGCCAATCGCCGCCAGTTCCATGACAGTCTGCAGTCTGCCCTGGCACAAAGGCGACGGACCGGTCAGGTGGTGGCCTTGCTGTATGTGGATCTGGACAAGTTCAAACTGATCAACGACACCCATGGGCACGAGGCGGGCGATGCCGTGCTGTTGGCCGTGGCCCAGCGGCTGAGGGCCAACACGCGGGAAGTGGATACCCCGGCGCGCCTGGGTGGGGACGAATTTGCCGTGGTGGTGGCCCAGGCACCTGAGGACGCCCAGCTGGCCGCGCTGGCTGCCAAGCTGGTGGAGGCCGTGGCTGAGCCGATCGAGTGGAAGGGGCAGTGGTTCCGCGTGGCTTGCAGCATGGGCATTGCCCGCACGCCCGCCGATGGCGAGACGGAAGAGCAGCTCATGTCAGCTGCCGATACGGCCATGTACGTGGCCAAGCAAGCAGGGCAGGGTGGTTTCCGGTTTCACGGGCTGCACGATGGTGGGGGGCTTCAGGTGTGATCGAGACGCGCAGTTTGGTCGCGGCTTTCAGAGGGGGTACCCCCATCGTGTTCCCGGATGTGGCGGTGCCGCAGGGGGGGACGCTGCTGTTGCGGGGGCCGTCTGGCAGCGGCAAGTCCACCTGGCTGGCGGTGGTGGCGGGATTGCTGGCGCCTGTGTCCGGGCAGGTGGTGGTGGCCGGCACACCTTTGCTTGAACGGGGTGCCAGGCTGGATGCCTGGCGGGCACGGCACGTGGGTTTTCTGCCGCAGAAGCTGCACTTGAGCCCCGCGCTCACGGTTGCGCAGAACCTGGCGCTGGTGTACTGGGCGTCGGGGCTGCGCCCCGACCCGCTGCGCATGCAGGCCACCCTGGACGCGTTGGGCGTGAGTGGGCTGGCTGACCGGTTGCCACAGGCGCTGTCGGGTGGCCAGGCCCAGCGGGTGGCGCTGGCCCGAGCGGTGTTGCTGTCGCCCAGCGTGCTGCTGGCTGACGAGCCGACTGCCAGCCTGGACGACGAGTCTGCCCAGGCCGCGCTGGCGCTGCTGCAACAGACCGCCACCACGGTGGGTGCGACGCTGGTGCTGGCCACCCACGATGCCCGGGCGGTGCACGCCGTGCACGCGGCCTGCTCGGTTGCACAGTCTGCCGGTGGCTCTGCTCAAGATGTGATTGAAATGACGCTTCAGCGCATGAATTGATTGGACTTGTAGCTATGATTTTCAAGCGTTCGCCCGTGTGTTCTGGCCAGAACAGGCAGACAGCATGAACCTGCTCAGCCTGTCCTGGCGGTATGCGTGGTCCAGGCCACTGTCGGCCTGGCTGAATGTCTGTATGTTGGCCTTGGGCCTGGGGGCGCTGGCGGTCATACTGATGGCGCACCAGCGCATCGAACAGGCGTTGGAGCGCGATGTCGCGGGTATCGATGTGGTGGTGGGTGCCAAAGGCAGCCCGCTCCAACTCATCCTGGCCGGGGTCTATCACCTGGATGTGCCGCCGGGCAATGTGGCACTGGCCGATGTCGAAGCCCTGCGCAGCCACCCGCAGGTCGCCCAACTCATTCCCGTCAGCCTGGGTGACAACGTGGCTGGTTTCCGCATCGTGGGCACCACGCTCGACTATCCGGCCCTGTACGGCGCACAGCTTGCCAGCGGGCAGTGGTGGCAGGCACCCATGCAGGCTGTGTTGGGCGCACAGGTGGCGCACGCCACAGGCTTGCGTGTGGGTGACCGCTTCCACGGATTGCACGGGTTGGGCGAGGGCGGTCACCCGCATGGCGACCACCCTTACGTTGTGACCGGCGTGCTGTCAACGGGCCACCATGTGCTGGACAGGCTGGTGTTGACGGCCACTGAATCGGTCTGGGCTGTCCACGAGACCGACATGGCCACCGATGAAGAAGACCTGGCTGCCTTGCAGGCCGAGCGTGAGGTCACGCTGGCACTCATCCGTTACCGGTCACCGCTGGCGGCGGTGTCGTTCCCGCGCCAGGTCAACAGTGCCACGTCCATGCAGGCCGCAGCGCCAGCGTATGAACTCACCCGCCTGTTGCGCATGCTGGGTGCCGGGGCCGATGTGCTGCGCGCTTTGGGCGTGACCCTGGTGCTTGTGTCTGCACTGAGTGTGTTCATGGCCTTGTGGCAGGCGGTGCGTGAGCGGCGGGCCGATCTGGCCATGCTGCGCATGCTGGGTGCCGGGCCGGCCAGGCTGGCAGGCCTGCTGCTGGCAGAAGCCCTCTGGCTGGCCTCCGTTGCGACGGTGCTGGGGCTGTCGCTGGCGCAGGGTCTGATGGCCGGTTTGCCTGCGCTCATGCCCACCGAATCGGCCGGACTGGTCGCGACGGCCACCTGGCCGGAAGAGTTGTGGGCTGTGCCCGCTTTGGCCGCCGGTGTGGCGCTGTTGGCCGCTGCATTACCCGCCTGGGGGGCCTATCGTGTGGATGTGGCCCACTTGCTCCATTCGCAGGACTGAACTGCTGAGCCCCTCCCATCAAAGCCCGTTCACCGCCCCCGAACGCGTTTGGGGCTGCCAAGGCGCGGCATTTGCGGACTTGGCGATGTTGCGTTTGGGGTGCTGGGGTGTTGGGGTGTTGGGTTTTGGTCGTGTCAGCGTTCCTGCGGCTCGGCTGCGCCGGGTGAGTGTGCCTGCAGCCTCAAACCCAGGGTCTGGATGCGGCCTTTGTTGTCCAGTTTGCGAACGCTCAGGCTTGCATCGCCCAAGGCCACGGTGTCGCCAGCGACAGGCGGGCGTTGCAACTGGGCAGCGACCCACTCACCGGTGAGGGCATGGTCGGTGTCCGGGCAGGTCAGGCCGTAAAAGTCGCACAGGGGTTCAAGGGCCAGGCCGGCATCGAGTTCGAAGTCGCCAAAAATGCGGCGCATGCCTGCTTCGTCAGCATCGGCAGGCAGTGCCACCCGGCACAACCGGGCCGCATAGGCAATGCTCGCGCCCTGCAGCAGCAGCGAGGTCAGCACCACCACAAATGCCACATTGAAAAAAATCTGTGCCCCGGGCAGGCCCGCCATCAACGGGAAAACCGCGAGCACGATGGGGACCGCACCCCGCAAACCCACCCAGGCAATGAAGGCCATCTCGCGCGGCGCAAAATGCAGCGGCGCGAGACACAGCCACACCGACAATGGCCGCGCCACCAGCATGAGCACGGCTGCCACGCCCAGCGCCGGCCACAGGGTTCGCGACACCTCGGTGGGTGTTGCCAGCAAACCGAGCAGCAAGAACATGCTGGCCTGTGCCAGCCAGGCATAGCCGTCCATGATGGACAAGGCCGGCAGGACGGCTTTGCGTGCGCGGTTCCCGATCCACACGCCTGCCACATAAACCGCCAGAAAGCCTGAGCCGCCCAACCAGTTGCATGCGGCAAACAGCAGCAAACCGGCCGACAGCAGCACCAGGCCCACCACGCCGGCTGCCGGACGCCCGGTGGCGTGCAGCACGTTCAACAACCAACTCAGTGCCCAGCCACAGGCCAGCCCTGCCAGCAGACCCAGGCCAAACTGGTTGAGCAGGGTTTGCGCCCAGAACAGGCCCGTTTGCCAGCCGTCCATCGCAGCGCCATCGGCTTGCAGCGAAGCTGCCACCATGCCCACAAACGCCAGGGTGAGGAAGACGGCCATCGGGTCGTTCATGCCCGACTCGATCTCCAGTGTGGCTTCGACACGTTCGTTCAGACGCACACCGGAGCTTTTCAACAACGAAAACACGGCTGCTGCGTCGGTTGAACCCACGATGGCACCCATCAACAGGGCCATGGCCCACGGCAGGTCGAGCAACCAGCGTGCCGCCACCCCCGTCAGCACCGCGCTGGCCAGCACGCCTGTGGTGGCCAGCCACAGCGAGGGTCTGAGGCCTGTGCGAAACGTGGCCAACCGGGTGCGCAGACCGCCGTCCAGCAAGATGATGGCCAGTGCCACGTTGCCCACCACAAAACTCAGCCTGTGGTCGTCGAACTGGAAGCCCCCCGGGCCGTCTTCGCCGGCCAACATGCCGCCGACCAGGAACACCAGCAGGAACGACAAGCCCAGCCGGGCCGAAAAGACGGCTGCAATGGCACTGGCCAGCAACAAGCCCGCTGCCCCCATCAGGGGCAGGTTCAGGAAGTCGGTGTTGAGCAACTGGCCAAGGTCGGTCATGGACGCAGCATACCCGTCATGGCATGCCCTTGTGCCTGAGCTGATTTTGAAGAAATGTTGATTTAAAAATCGGTCTAGCGCTTACCTATGCTGACTTCGTAGCTACTGTTTACTTCATGCCGGTGACGGCCCGTGTCAGCATGGAGGTGTTGTAGCGCATCATGCGGAGGTAGGTGTCGGCAGGCCCACCGGTTGGCGACAGCGCATCCGAGTACAGTTCGCCAGCGGGCTTGATGCCGGTTTCGCGTCCGATCTGCTCGATCAGGCGAGGGTTGGATATGTTTTCAACGAACAGGGCCCTGACGTTTTCAGCCTTGATCTGCTTGACGAGTCTGGCCACGCCCTTGGCGCTGGCCTCGCTTTCGGTGCTGATGCCCTGGGGTGACAAAAAGGTCACACCATAGGCCTTGGCGTAGTAGCCGAAGGCATCGTGCCCGGTGATGACTTTGCGCTCGCCCGGTGCGATTGCGCCCCATGCAGATCGGATATCCGCGTCCAGTGCCTGCAACTGACCGGTGTAGGTTGCCGCATTTTTTTGATAGCTGTCACAGCCTGCTGCATCTGCGCTGCACAGCCCTTTGGCAATGTTTTTGACGTAAATGATGGCGTTGGGGACGCTTTGCCAGGCATGCGGGTCTTTGCCGCCGTGATGGTGTGCATGGCTGTGGTCTTTTTGGTCTGCTTTCCCGTGCGCAGCGTGCTTGTCCGGCGAGCCGATCACATCGGCGCCATCGGTGACCACCACATGTTGGCCCTTGTAGCCGGCCGACTTCATGAGCCGTGTCATCCACCCCTCGAAACCCAGGCCGTTCGAGAACAGCACCTGCGCCCCCGTAACCTGACGCGCTTGTGCGGGGGTGGGCTGGTAAACATGGGCGTCGGCCCCCGGCCCGACCAGCACGTCTACCTTGACCCTGTCGCCACCCACCTGTCTGACCAGGTCGCCCAGAATGCTGAAGCTGGCCACAGCGTGAACGCTGGCTGGCTGTGCGTGTGCAGTTGCGGCCAGGCAAGCGGCCATTACGCCGGTGGCGAAAGCGGCTCTGGGCAGTCGTGTGGGTTTGGATGTGGTCAGGGGCAAGTGCGGGAACATGGCTTCTCCGGTGGGGTTGCGTTGAAATTGCGTTGAAAAAAGGGCTGGTGTGCGGGTCATGCCTGGCGGTGGGAGCGGTTGGGCCAATGGCTGCGGATCAGCCCGAACGGCCCCGTGGCCATCGATATCAGCATGGCCACGCCGAGGCACAGCACGATGACAGGTCCGGTGGGCAGGTCGGCGTGGTAGCTCAGCAGCAGACCGGCAATTGCCCCGCTCAGTCCGATGAAGCTGGCCACCAGCAGCAACCGGGTGATGTCCCGTGCCCAGAACCGGGCGGCGGTGGCGGGCAGCACCATCAGGCCGACGGCCATGAGGGTACCCAGGGCGTGAAACGCTGCCACGAGGTTGATCACAAGCAACACCAGAAAGCCGTGGTGCGCCACCGGGCTCCAGCGGCTGACTGCACGCAGAAAGCCCGGGTCCAGGCATTCCAGCACGAGCGGCCGATACAGCACGGCCAGACCCAGCAGCGTCAGCGTGGCGGTGCTGCCCAGCAGCAGCACGGCATCGTCGTTCAGGGCCAGCACGGTGCCAAACAGCACATGCATCAGGTCCACATTGCTGCCTTTGAGGGACACGAGGAGCACGCCCACCGACAGCGACAGCAGGTAGAAAGCGGCCAGGCTGGCATCCTCGCGCAAGATGGTGTGTCGCGCCACCAACCCCGAAGCCACGGCCACCACCAGGCCGGCCACGATGCCGCCCAAAGTCATCGCGCCCAGCGACAACCCGGCAAACAGGTAGCCCAGCGCGGCACCGGGCAGGATGCCGTGGGCCATGGCGTCGCCGGTCAGGCTCATGCGGCGCAACATCAGGAACACGCCCATCGGTGCAGCGCTGATGGACAAAGCCAGGCAACCCGCCAGCGCGCGCCGCATGAAGCCGAATGTGGCAAAGGGCTCCCACACCAGGGCACCCATCAGGTCAAACCAGTCGGTCATCGCCCATGCGCCTGCGCACCGGGGCGCGGGCTGGTCAAATGGGTTTCGGGATGGGGGCGAGCCTGCGCGGCTGGCGTGCGATGCGGGTGTGCCGTGTGTGCCGTGTGTGCCGTGTGTGCCGTGTGTGCCGTGTGTGCCGTGTGGGCGGAGGCCGTTGACGGCAGGTTTGCGTGGCAGTCGGGTGCATCGTCGTCAAAGGCCTCGTTCAGCCGTCGTGCCTTACTCAGATGGGTTTGGGTCAGGACGTGCGCTGTGTCGCCGAAAGCGACCAGTTCGCGTGCCAGCAGCATGGCGTGGGGAAAGTGTTGGCGAGCCTGCTCGAGGTCGTGCAGCACGGCCAGCACGGTGCGGCCTTCCTGTTGCCAATGCGCCATCAGGGTCAGCAGGTCGCGGGTTGTGCGGGTGTCAACCCCGGCAAAAGGCTCGTCCAGCAACACGACGGGCGCGTCCTGAAGCATCAGGCGGGCAAACAAGGCACGTTGCAATTGCCCGCCTGACAGGGTGGCCAGTGTGCGCTTGCCGAACCCGTTCAACCCCACGCGGCTCAGAGCGTTGGTGCAACGTTGCAACTGTGCAGGGCTGTAACCCCCGAACGCACCCACCTCGTGCCACAACCCCATGGCCACCATGTCGTCCACGGTGATGGGAAAGGAGTGGTCGATCTCGTTGCGCTGGGGCAGGTAAGCCACCCGTTGACCCGCCAGCCCGCTGATATGGCCTTGCAGGGGTTGCAGCAGGCCTGCCAGCGCTTTGATGAGGGTTGTTTTGCCCGCGCCGTTGGGGCCGAGCACGGCCATCAGGCTGCCAGGCGGCAGGTGCGCGGTCACATGGTGCACGGCAGGGTGGCGTTCGTAGCCGAGCGTCAGGTTGTGCAAACCGATGGCGGGCGCAGCCACGTGTTTCACCTGTTCGGGTGGTGCCATGGGTTCAGCCATGCGATGACATCACGGCCAGCAGCGCCAGCCACAGCGTTGCGACCACAACCAGCGCCAGCCCGACCCGTCGCCATGCCGAGGCCTGCAGCAGGCTGGCAAGGTGCCCGGTCTCTGTGTGGGGGTGTTCGCTGGCCCCCGTGTCGGCGGGCACCGTGTGGGAAGGGCGGGGCGTTTGCATGAGGCTCAGTAACGGTGGGGTATGCACAAGGGGGGCATACAGAAACTCTGAAGTGCTGGCGCGAAGCGGTTGGAGCGAAATGGAGGTTGCGGCCGCAGCAGTACACTGTCGATGCAGGCATAACGCAACCAGGTTGCGGACTTGTCGATCATATTGCAACAATGTTGCGTTTTTTTGTGTTGACAGTTTTTTCTTTCGCTCAAGCTCACACCCATGGCTCAGTTGGCAGATATGACGGTGCCGGTTTCCGATGAGGTCCTGGATGGCTGGTTGTCAGCGGCCGGGCTGCGCCGGACGGTGGCCACGCGCGCGGTGTTGCGTCTGTTTGTGGCGCACCCGTCATGGTTGCCCACACACGCGGAAGTCGAGGCTGTTTTGCAGCAGCAAGGCGTGGAGGTCAACCGCGTGACGCTGTACCGTCTGCTGGACAGGCTGGCCAGCGTCGGCTTGCTGGCACGCCACGTCGATGAGGTGACCCGCGCCTGGCGGTTTGCGCTGGCGGCGTCCGGTTCAGTAGATGCCGAGCGCGATGCGTCGGGCGTGGTTCCTCGGTTCGAATGCGATGCCTGTCACCGGCAGTTCCGGCTGACCGATGCCAGCCCACCCACACAGGCCGTGGCCGATCAGTTGCTCAAGACGCTGGCCAGCCTGGGCCACCAGGGCCAGCGGGTGGATCTGTCGATTCACGGGACCTGCAATGTTTGCGTCGAACCCGCCTCGGTCGGCAAACAGGCGGCAGGGTGAGCGCGCAGGGCTGACCGGGCGGTGCGGCTTTGATGCAGATGGTTCATCAATGTGTATTCAGGAGAACAGTATGAAAATTTGGTTGTGCGGATGGATGATGGTGTTGGCCAGTGCGGGTGCGCTGGCCCAAGGGCACAGCGAAAAAGAACTGGCCGAAGACATTGCGCGTCACCGGGCCATGGCGGCTGCACATGAAGCGGCTGCCAAGTGTCTCGAAGCCAAGCGCGGTGAAAAGGTCTGCATGGCCGAGTTGCAGACCGCTTGCAAGGGCCTGGGCATTGGCAAGATGTGCGGCATGAAGCATGTCCATTGATCAGACCGCGTTGCGGTGGCTCCGATGGGGCTGCACCGTTTGCGCCCCCAAGTCATTTGCCGCAACCGTGACATTGATGGCGGCGGTTGCCAGCATTGCGGCCCAAAGCGCGCAGGCCCAGTCCGGTTTGCCGGTGCTGACCTCGCCGCTCGGGACTGCGCCAGCCGCACCGGGCAGGGACGGTCAGTTGCCGCCCGGTGCGGTGGCACCTGCAGGGCAGGGCGCGGGGCAGCACAGCCCCAACAGCCCTTTTGCCCCGTTGCCCGTGCGGTCAGATGTGGTGCCGTGGTCGATGCTGACGGATGTCAAGATGAAAACCCGGGGCGGGCGGCCGCTGCCCGAGTTCCCGGATCCGGTTCGCGCCCTGAACGGCACGGTGGTGCGTGTCCAGGGCTTCATGATGCCTCTGGCACCCGGCGAGAAGCAGACGCATTTTCTGGTCACATCGGTGCCGCTGACCTGTTCGTTCTGCACACCTGGCGGGCCAGAAAGCATGTTGGAAGTCCGCACCCGCACGCCAGTCAAATACGGGATGGAGCCGGTGGTGGTCGAGGGGCGCTTGCAGGTGCTCGAGGCAGACCCGATGGGTATTTTCTACCGCATGACGGCTGCAACGCCCGTCAAGTGACATGAACCTGGCTTCCGCAGCGCCGGTGTGGTCCTCGCTCGCACCGGTGTTTCTGCTGATCGGTGCGGGTGTGGTGGCAGGGCGTGCGAGTTGGATTCGAGCGGAAGCGGTCAAAGACCTGTCCAACCTCGCCTTCATGCTGCTCATTCCTGCCTTGCTGTTTCGCACCATGAGTCAGGTGCACGTGGAGCAGCTCGACCTTCGACCCATCGCGGCCTATTTTGTCGCGGCGCTTGCCTTTCTGGCGGGGCTGATCGGCATCTTCGGCTTCAACCCGCGTGGCGTGGTGATGGCCTTGGCCGGCGTGTTCTCCAACATGGTGATGATCGGCATCACGCTGGTGGGCCTGGCCTACGGTCAGGCGGGTCTGGTGACCTTGCTGACGCTGGTGTCGGTGCATGCGCTCGTCCTGCTGACGGTGGCGACCGTCGTGCTCGAGCTGTCCGTGGCGCGCTCGGCACCGGACAAAGCATCCGGCCTGTGGCGCACGGCGGGGCGTGCGCTGGCTGGTTCGCTCTTGCACCCCATTCCATTGCCCATTCTGTGTGGGCTGCTGTTTGCCCAGACGGGCTGGCAAATGCCCGCTGTGGTCGATCGGCCGCTGGCACTGCTGGGCGGTGCCTTCGGCCCGGTTGCCCTGGTGCTGGTCGGTGTGACGCTGGCGCGGTCACCCGTGGGCACGCACTGGCGGTCTGCCGTGGGCATCAGCGCGTGTAAGAACCTGTTGCTGCCGGTTTTGGTGGGCCTGTCCGGCTGGGCGTTCGGCATCTCGGGGCTGGCCTTGACGGTCATGGTGGTGGCCGCCGGCCTGCCCATCGGGGCCAATGTGTTTCTGTTCTCGCAACGGTACGGGGTCGCTCACGAGTGGACGACGGCGAGCATTGGGCTGTCCACGCTGATGGCGTTGTTCACGCTCAGCGGCTGGATGCTGTGGCTGGCCTGATGATCAGTGGGTGCTGTCGGGCGGTGTGCTGTCACCTTCGCCCAAGGCTTTTTGCATCAGCACGATGTCGAGCCAGCGTCCGAATTTCCAGCCGCACGACTCGATGACGCCTGCCTGCTGGAACCCCAGGGCTTTGTGCAGTTGGATGGAACCCGCATTGGCCGAGTCGCCCACCACCGCCATGACCTTGCGCACGCCTCGGCGCTCGAGTTGGGCCAGCAATTCGGTCAGCAGCTGTTTGCCCAGGCCTTTGCCAGCGGCATCGTGCGCGATGTAGACGGAGTCCTCGACTGAAAACCGGTATGCGGGGCGGGGCTTGAACCAGTTGGCATACGCGAACCCGACCACGTAGCCGTTGATTTCAATGACCAGCCAGGGCAGGTTTTTGCCGAGCACATCGGCGCGCCTGGCACGCATGTCGGATTCCGACGGCGGACTGGTCTCGAACGTCCCCGTGCCGTTCAATACGTGGTGTGCGTAGATGCGCGTGACGGCGGTCATGTCGGCATCCACGCTGGGTCGAACGGTGGCCTGTACGGATGATGTCATGTGTGGAGCTGAAAGTGTGCGACAGGCCGCTATCGTCGCACGGCTTGGCTGGGCACATGTGGCATAAAAGCAGCGTGGAGGTCGCTATAATCAAAGGCTTTGCCGCGTTTCGCTGACCGGGTGGTCAGTCGGTGTCTCAAACGATGGCGAATGTCCCTGTGGCGTTTCACTGCGTATCTACGGTGAGCGTTTTTACACGAAAGATTCATCATGGTTGTCATCCGACTGTCCCGTGGCGGTGCCAAGGCCCGTCCTTTCTACAACATCGTCGTTGCCGACAAGCGCGACCGTCGCGACGGTCGTTTCATCGAGCGCATCGGCTTCTACAATCCGCTGGCGACCGAGAAGGAACAGGGCCTGCAGATTGCCGCCGACCGCCTCAGC
>DDUQ01000082.1 GCA_002344885.1 Comamonadaceae bacterium UBA2334 | reverse complement strand
CCCCGGCATTGCGGGCCACGGCAATGTTGGGCGGGTGGGCGGGCACATAGCGCACGGTGTGGCAGCCGGTGGCGGCGCAGAAGGCTTCCACCGGCTGTTGCGCGGAGCCTGCGTCGCTGTTGTCCACCACCACAATTTCGGAGCGGATGGCCTCCAGCCCCCGAACGGCCAGCACCGTGTGCAGCAGCTTGACCAGCAGCTCCTCGCGGTGGAAAGTGCAAACCAGGATGGTGAGATCGGGCGTGGGCGCGTCGTTCATGCGGATGGCTGACGTTGGAGCGAACAGGGTGGCGCGGCTGCACGTGGCGCAGGGTGTCAACCACGCTGCACGGGCCGCCAGACCGGTCGGCACGAAGTATGGCAGAACGCCTTGTCCGCGGCCTCCATCGGGCGCAGACCATCTGCCAAACCTGTGCAAAACGTGCGCAGGCCGTGGGCTGATGACGCTCGGCCAGGCTGCAGCCGGCCCGCACCCGGCGACAATTCGGGCATTGGGCCATGGGCGCACACGCGTTTCTGGCCGCCGCGGGGCAGAAATGGGCCGTTGAATTCACAGGAAAATGACGTGTTTTCAATAGCATCAATCGCCACCAATCAATCGGTAACGCATTTTTTCAATGGTATTTTTTCGGTTAAAAACATGAGCAACGCTTTTCTCCCCTCCCCCGGCCTGGTCGTGCAGGGCGTGTCCACTCCGCTGCGTTTGAGCGACTTCAAACTGGCCGCGTTCGACATGGACTCGACGCTCATCAACATCGAGTGTGTCGACGAAATTGCAGACGCTGCCGGTCGCAAGGCAGAGGTGGCCGCCATCACAGAGGCGGCCATGCGTGGCGAGATCACCGATTACAAAGACAGCTTGCGCCGCCGCGTGGCGCTGCTCAAAGGCGTGACGGTGGCGCATATGGAAGACGTGTATGCCAACCGCCTGCAACTCAACCCCGGCGCGGCCGAGCTGATGGCGGCCCTGCAAACCGCAGGGCTGAAGGTGTTGCTGGTGTCAGGCGGCTTCACGTTTTTCACCGACCGCATCAAGGCCCGGCTGCGCATGGACTTTGCCCGCTCCAACGTGTTGGAGGTGGTGGACGGCGTCCTCACAGGCCGCATGGTGGACCAGACCTGGGGCGACATTTGCGACGGTGCCGAAAAGCGCCGCACGCTGCTGGAGGTGGCCTCGCTGATGGGTGTGTCACCCGCCCAGTGCATGGCCGTGGGTGACGGTGCCAATGATTTGCCCATGATGAAGGCCTGCTCGGACGCCGGGGGCCTGTCGGTGGCATACCACGCCAAACCCGCCGTGCGCGAACAGGCACGCGTGGCCATCAACGAGGGTGGGCTGGACCGGTTGCTGGAGCTGTTTGCTTGATGAACCGGGTGGCACATTGGCTACGCACCCACGTGCTGGCGCGCTGGCGTTCGCACCTGGGCACGCTGGCCATGCTGGTGGCCGTGGTGGTGGCGGTCGATGCCTGGCGAGCCCGCTATGTGCCCAGCGGCCCGGCGCCCGACTGGACAGCCGCGGTGGTGATGCACCGCGACGTGCCAGCCGCCCTGCACAGCCAGATCACCGGGAGCGTGACGCTGGCGCAGTGGCGTGCCTTGCACCCTGGCCAGCCGGTTGCCCTGCACATCTGGGCAGAGTGGTGCCCGTACTGCAAGCTGGAGGAATCATCGGTCACGCAGGTGGCGGCGGACTGGCCGGTGCTGACCATCGCCTCGCGCAGCGGCGACGCCGCCCAGGTAGCCCGGTGGCTGGCGCGGCGGCAGCTGCCCTGGGTGGCCGTGGTGGACCCGTCCGGCGCAGTGTCGGCCGGCTACGGGCTGTCGGTGGTGCCCGCGTGGATTGTGATCGACCCGGCAGGCCACGTCAGCAGTGTGACCACCGGCTACACCACCGAGTGGGGCATGCGCGCCCGGCTGTGGTGGGCCAGCCTGAAGCCTGTGGGTTGAGGCGCAACCGCCAAGGCTCAGGCAGGGCCGGGGCAGAACAGCTCAGTCTTTGTCTTTGGCGCGGTCCTGGCTGCCCCGCTCGCGGTTGGTGAAGAACAGGCTGATGCCCACCACGATCAGGATCGCGGGCCACCAGACCCGCATGATCTCGAACAGGCTGACATTGATCAGGTTGAGGTTGGACAACAGAAAAAAGCTGCCCAACCCGATGAGCACCAGTGCGCCGACGTTGCCTTTCATGCGAATGCCTTTCTGAGTTGCGGTCAGTTGCGTTCAGTTGTGTTCAAGAGCGAAGGGCTGTGGCCAGGCGGCCCACACCTTCAATGATTTTGTCTTCACCCACCGTGGCAAAGCTGAGCCGCAGGGTGGCGTGGTCAGGGTGGCTGGCAAAGAACGGTGCGCCGGGCACAAAGGCCACGCCCTGGTCAATGCCGCGCTTGGCCAGCACGCCCCCGTCGGCCAGTGCGCCGCCGGCACCCGTCAGGCGCGCCCACACGAACAGGCCACCTTTTGGCTGCACGAAGCTGATGGCATCGCCCAGTTCTTTGCGCAGGGCATCACCCATGGTCTGTGCACGCTGGGCATACACCGCACGCACCTTGGCCAGTGTGGCGGGCATGCGACCTGCCTTCAGGTATTGCGCCGCCGTGGCCTGGGCGAAGGTGCTGGTGTGGGCATCGGAGAACTGTTTGCACATGGTGGCCTTGCCCAGCAACTCAGGGGGAGCCACCATCCAGCCCACGCGCAAGCCGGGTGACAGCACCTTGCTCAGGCTGCCGCAGTGGGCCAGCAAGCTGCCGCTGCCGGGCACGCTGGCGCTCAGTGCCAGCAGGCTGGGTGGCGGGGCTTCGCCAAAGTACAGGTCGCCATAGGGGTCGTCCTCGACCAGCAGGGTCTGGTGTTCGACGGCCAGCTCCAGCACTCGCCTGCGGCGTTCCAGGCTCAGGGTGGCCCCGCTGGGGTTGCCGAAGGTGGGAATCAGGTACACCAGTTTGGGCTTGTGCTCGGCCATCAGGGCGGCCAGCGCATCGGTGTCCACGCCGTTGGCATCCACCGGCGCGGTGATCAGCTCGGCACCGTACAGGCGAAAGCACTGGATGGTGGCCAGGAAGGTGGGGCCTTCGACAATGACCTTGTCGCCGGGGGAAATCATGGTTTTGCCCAGCAAGTCCAGCGCCTGCTGGCTGCCGGTGGTGACGATGAGCTGATCGGGCGACAGGTCGTGGTTGCCCTTGGCGGACATGAAGGCGGCCAATTGTTCACGCAGGGGGTTGTACCCTTCGGTCGCGCCATATTGCAGCGCAGCCCCGGGTTCTTGCGCCAGGGCGGCCAGCGAGGCTTCGCGGATGCCAACCACGTCAAACATGGCGGCATCGGGGAATCCACCGGCAAAACTGATGATGCCCGGTTTGCCCAGCAGCTTGAACAGCTCGCGGATGGCGGAGGTTTCGACGTTGTTGAGTCGGTCGGCAAATTGCATGACTGTGCTACTTTCCTGCGAATTTCAAACAATAAAGCGGCGCGTTGCGCCAAAGTCCCGCATTGTGACGGCTCCGTGCATCAGAATCCGGGAAACCGTTGGATCATGAAAAAAGAGCATATTGCACCCTTCTTTGCCACCCTGGCCGAGGCCAACCCTCAGCCAGTCACCGAGCTGGTCTACACATCGGTGTTCGAACTGCTGGTGGCGGTGCTGCTGTCGGCTCAGGCCACCGACGTGAGCGTGAACAAGGCCACGCGCGGGCTGTTTGCCGCCGCCAGTCACCCGCAGGCCATGCTGGACCTGGGGCTGGACGGCATCGAGGCGCACATCAAGACCATCGGCCTGTACCACAGCAAGGCCCGCCACCTGCTGCAAACCTGCGAAATCCTGATCACACAGCATAACGGCCAGGTGCCGCGCACACGCGAAGCGCTGGAGGCGCTGCCCGGCGTGGGACGCAAAACGGCCAATGTGGTGCTCAACAGCGCCTTTGGCGAGCCCACGATGGCGGTTGACACGCACATCTTTCGCGTCAGCAACCGGACCGGACTGGCGCCCGGGAAAACGCCATTGGCGGTGGAAATGGCGCTGCTGAAGCGAGTGCCGCCCGCTTACCGTGTGGATGCCCACCATTGGCTCATCCTGCATGGCCGCTATGTGTGCAAGGCGCGGCAGCCTGCGTGCGACCGTTGTCTGGTCAGCGCGTACTGTGACGAATGGAAGCAGAAACGAACCTAGAATGGCCGGACGTTGAACATCCACTTGCCCGGCAGACCTAACTGACCTCATGCGCGCACCGAATTCACCCGCCTCACACCAACATGCCGCACGGGTATGGACACGCACTGCATGGGCCGTGGTGCTCATGCTGTCGGCTGCAGGCTCCCTGGCGGAAGGCATACAGCTGAAGCTGACCACCGAGTTGTCGACCATTCCCAACCCGGATGCCGCAGTGGTGGCTCGCACACCTGCAACGACCACACCCGCCCCGACCGCCCATCCAATGCCAACTGTCCCCGGTGCGGCTGGCTCAGGCAGCACAGCATCGTCCGAAGTCAATGCCACGCGCGAGGTGCAGCCCCCCTTGGGCATAGGCGATCAGATTGCGATTGCCGTTTTCGGTCAGCCAGATCTTTCGGCCGAGGTAACGGTAGGCGAATCGGGCAGCATCATGGTGCCGCTGATCGGCACACTGAATGTGCTGAACCTGTCAGCCGCCCAGTTGGAGGCCATGGTGGCCAAACGACTGAAAGACGGTGGCTACCTGCAAAACCCCGGCGTGTCGGTGCAAATCAGGCAATTGCGCAGCCAGCAAGTCTCGGTTCTGGGCGAAGTGCAGCGACCTGGCCGTTACCCCATACAGGGAAAAATGACGGTACTGGAGGCGCTGGCCACTGCCGGGGGCATGACACAAAGGGCCGACAAGTCCATTTTGCTGTTGCGCAAGTCGCTGGCAGCTTCATCGGTGGACAAGGTTCGCGAAGAAATCAGCATCCAGCTTGAAACCGCCGGCGCGCAGCTGCGCGGTCGGCTGGACGCGCCGTTGGTCAATGATGACGTGGTCTTTGTACCGGTACAGAAGCTGTTTTACGTGCATGGCGAGGTCCGCCGACCAGGTGCCTACCCTATGGAGCAAGGCATGAACATCATGAAAGCACTGGCGTTGAGCGGTGGCGTGAGCGACCGAGGCTCCAGCAAGCGCATCAAAATTCATCGGTTGGATGCACACAAAATGCTGCGAGAGATCAAGGCCGATTTGCCCATGGCCATTGAAGCCGACGATGTGGTTTATATCGAGGAACGCCTGTTCTGACGCCCGCCCCTACAGGACATCCCATGCAACTCCATTCCTACGATCCGGGCATCTCGTTTGTGCAACTGGGTGCCATGTTGGCTGCTCGCAAGGTGCTGATCGGCATTGTGGCAGCCGGCACCGTCGCAACCGCTATCGCTGTTTCACTGATGCTGCCCAAAATTTATACGTCGACGGCAGAAATCTACATCGAGTACCGTGCCGCCGACCCCATTCTGGGTCGCCAGTTTTCGCCCATGCAAGAAGAAAGCTACATGGCGACTCAGGTGGACATTCTCAAAAGCGACGACGTGGCCCGCTATGTGATCGAGGCAACAAAGGCGCTGGAGCAACCAGCGATCAAGGAATTGGTCGCCCAGAAAGGCGAAGCGGTGCTGCGCACAGGTTTGCTCAAGGCGATTGTGAGCGACCTGCGTGTAGTGCCAAAACGCAACAGCCGCGTGCTGGATCTGCAGTACGACTCCAAAGATCCGGCATTTGCCCGTGATGCGCTGAACGCGGCCATCAAAGGGTTCATGGAAATCACCAACAAAATTCACGCCACACCGGCCAAGTTGCGGCAGGAACAGTACAGCGGCCAACTGGCTGCATTACAGGCCGAGGTCGATCGCATCCAGCGTGAAATCACCGCATACCAGCAACAGGAAGGGATCGTGGATGCGGATGAAAGACTCGACACCAGCTCACGCCAGTTCAGCGACCTGAACACCCGGTTGCTGACGGTACAGGCCTCGCAGAGTGAGGCCACCGCACGCCGGCGGGCAATCCAGATGCAGCTCAATGGTGGTACGCGTGCCTATGACATCCCGGACATCTCCCGCCAGGAGGGCGTGCGAGACGTCCGTCAGCGTCTGATCGATGTCGAAGGGCGTTTGTCAGAAGCCGCTGGCGTGCTCGGCCCCAACCATCCGCGTTACCGATCGCTTGAGAATGACCGGGCAGCGTTGGTGGCTCAGCTGGATCGCGCATCGGCCAGTGCCTTGCAGTCCATCGAACAGGAAGAACGCCGGTTTGCCGACCAAGCCAACCGCATTCAGGCGGAAATTGCCGCCCGCCAGCACCAGCTGCTTGAAATGAAAAAACACCGCGATGTGATCAGTTCGTTCCAGCGCCAGTTGGCCAGTGCCCAACAGGTCTACAACGCGGCCGTGGCGCGTTACGACGAAATTTTGCTGCAAAGCAACATCAACAGCCCGACCATTGCCGTGCTGCAATGGGCTGAAAAGCCCATCCGTCACGCCAAACCAAACATCGTCAGCAACGTCATCGTCAGCATTCCGGGGGGCATTGCACTGGGTTTGATGTTTGCCCTGTTTCTGGAACTCAGCTACCGCCGCATGCGCTGTCCGGAAGATCTGAAGGGTTGCCTGCCTGTGCCAGTCCTGGGGGTGGCACCATGAGTTTTCTGAAAAAGTCTGGCAACAAGGCGTCGCCGAACGCGCCGTTTTTTCAATCTGCGTTCAACGAACTTGACGAATCCAGCCCGAACAGCATTTTTGCGCACACAGAAGCACCCACCACCCTTTCGCCTGACAGCATACAAACACCCAGGCCAGCGCCCGACTCGCCCAACCGGATGGGGCAGGCGTTCATTGCTGCCAACAAGCTGACCGAAGACGAGGTGGTACGCATCGTTCAGTTGCAGCAACGCAAACGCATCCGCTTTGGCGAGGCAGCCATCAAGCTGGGGTTGCTGAACGAAGAAGATGTGCATGAAGTCCTGGCGCAACAGTTCAATTACCAGACGATTGCCAAGCACGGTGACGGGGGCAAGAAGCGCATCAGCAGCCGCTTGCTGATTTCGCACAGCCCGTACAGCACACAGGCCGAGGCCATCAGGCGGTTTCGGTCCGAGGTGATGCTGCGCGCCGGCGAGCAACCTTGCCTTGTGATTGCCCTGACCAGCCCTAATGCCAAAGAGGGCAAAAGCCATCTCAGTGCCAGCCTGGCCATTGCCTTTGCGCAGCTGAACCTCAAGACGCTCCTGTTGGACGCTAACCTGCGCAAACCGTCCCTGCACCAGTTGTTTGACGTGACCAACAAGACCGGCCTTTCGACCATGTTGGTAGGGCGCACCCTGCCAACATTGGACCTGTCACATGCCATCACGAATTTTCTGCATGTCATCCCATCTGGGCCGAAGCCACCCAACCCGACCGAAATCCTGAGTGCGCCCAACCTGTCGGACCTGCTGGACAAGTTCAAGCAGGACGTCAAGGTCATCATCATCGACACGCCACCGACGCGCGTGGGATCCGATGCACAGATCATTGCATCCCAGGCGGGCAATGTCGTCCTGGTGTGCCGCAAGGACCAAACCACTGCGTCCAACCTTCGCCTGGCTTACGAGACGATTGACACGGCTTCTGTCCGCGTGTTGGGCACGTTTTTCAACAACGTGCCAGATGTTCTGGATCCCACTGTCGGGCGTATCCGCCAATGGCTGGGGCGGCTGGGCATGCCGTATTGACAGGCCTTGGTACTGTGGCCGTGACCCGACACAGCTTCACACATGCGAGGGTGGAGTTCAGCCGGCTGCTCGTCGGTCTGGTACTTTTGTGCCTGACATCGGTTGCATGGCCTCAGACCTACAACTGGTATCCCGTCGATGCCCGTTGGGGCCGAGTGACGGGTGCGGCTGACCAGAGCGACTTGAACGAACCGATCACCCCTGCACACGCCTTGGCTGTCAACGGGAGGCATTTTGTGTCACTCGGAGCAGACATGCGTGCGGGCACGCCGGATGACAAACGTGTCCGGCTGTTCGGCATCAACCTCGGGCGCGACGCCTGTTTTCCGCCCGAAGCAAAAGCGCGTGAAGTGGCCACCACACTGCGAAGCCTGGGCTTCAACGCGGTCCGCTTGCACCAGATGGATGCTGCACCCACCAGCGACACAAGTGTGTTCCGCAGCACCCTGACAGAAGGCCCCTACCCCACCTTTCATGAACCCGCCCTCAAGAGGCTGAAGCATTTCCTGGCAGAGTTGAAGGCACAGGGTATCTACGTCAATCTGAATCTGATGGTCGGCTATGTTTTCAGGCCCGACATTGACCGCGTACCTGCATTGGACGCCGCAGGCAAAGCGCCGGGCTATGGGTCACCGGTCCACGTGTTTTTCCCGAAAATGGTGGAGTTGCAGGCCGAACACGCCAGGCTGTTGCTTGCCAGACTGAACCTCAAAGACGACCCTGTGCTCGCACAGGTGGAGATCATCAACGAAACTTCACTGGCTGCCGCATGGTTGCATTGGGACAAAGCTTATTGGGAAACGCAAATTACAGGTACCTACGCGGCCGAACTGGATGCCCAATGGGTGAAGTGGGTTGAACGCAAACACGGCTCCATGACCGCGGCCTGCCAGGCATGGAGAGCCTGCGCTGACGAACCGGGACACATGCTCACACCCAGGCAGGCTGACGGCTTGCAGCATGCCACCTCGGCAGGCTGGTGGGTCAAGCTGAAACAAAAATTCAGCGCGTGGTGGCATGCCATCCGTTCGGCCCTGGGTTTACCCAGACTGCCCTACACGCCTGGGCAGGTTCACCCCAAAGTGGCTGACGCGCTGCAATTTGTGACTGACACCGACAGACAATTTTTGAACCACATGCGGCAAGTGGTACGCGCGGCCACCCGAGCCGACTTGCCGGTCACCGGGACGCAGATGGATTTCGGTGCGCCGTTGAATTTTCATTCCCACCGTGACATGGACTATGTAGACGCACATTTCTACGTGGACCACCCGATGTTTCCGAGAGTGCCCTGGTCTGACACAGACTGGCATTACAGCGACGAATCAGTGTCAGGCAGAGCCATTGACGATTTGCTGCACCTGAGCCTTTACAGGGATGCAGGCAAACCCTTTGTGGTCAGTGAGTTCAATCAGCCCTACCCGAACACGGCAGGTCACGACATCCTGCCTGCCACAGCTGCATTTGCCGCACAGCAAGACTGGGACGGCCTCTATTTTTTTGCATACGGGGGCACAGACGAGAACCATGTTGCGCCAGCGCACTTCTTCTTGCAGGGAGACTGGTCGAAAGCCAGTGTGGTCGGGCTGGCGGCCAGGATGTTCCGTACCGGTTCTGTCCCGCGACTGGACCCGTACATCGATGTGACCACAGCCGAAACGAACTGGTGGTTCAGTGCCGCCAACGAAGGTCGCCCTGACACCTGGAGCCGTTTTCTCACCCACAGGCACGGGTGGAATACACGCTCGGCCTTGAAAAGTGCCGTCGGCATGGGTCCGAAACCGGCTGTGTCTTCGGCGAGTTCGGCAACGCCAGCTCTCACACACGCAGCGGACGAACGCCGGCTGCTCATCCAAACGCCAAAGGTCAATGCCATCATGGGCGAGGTGGCAGGTAAACATTCGGTCAATTCGGGTCAGTTGACGGTGGCGCTGGAATCGCCGGAGCCCCGCGAGCGCACGGCGGCGCTTCTGCATAGCCTGGACGATCAGCCCATCGCGACCTCACGGCACCTGCTGCTCGCCTTGCCTGCGCCCCTGACCGGTTCGTCAGGCAGTGTGAACCGCCCGGCCCCTCAACAACGCATTCCCCATCCTTTGGATCGTGGCAAGTGGACGCTGGCACCCGCAGCAAATGGCTCTGCCGGTACGCCTTCGGGTTCTCGCGGTGCGTCGCCCCCCGCCTGGGTGCACCGCTCACATGTCAAGATTGCCATTGGCACAAACCACAAGCGTGCGACAGTTTACCCACTCACAACGCAAGGACAGCGTATGCAGCCACTGAACGCCAGCGCCATCTCGCAGTCACCCACTGGGTTGACGCTGAACATCGCACCCACCCAGACACCCCTGGCCTGGTGGTACGAAGTGGTGTTCGAATGAATACGCTGCGCCCTGTGACACCCTGCCCAACCGCCAACATTCGGACATGAAAACCAAGTACTGGCACGCCTTTGGCGTTGCGCTGACCTGCCTGCCGCCCTTGGCTGCGCACGCCACCATGGACATCGCGTTGCGCCTGGATGCAAACTTTGGACAGAACAACAACCTTTTTCGGGTCGATGCATCGCAAGCTCCCCCCTCGGCCGGGTCAACAGCCGTTGCCACGCCCAAAATTGGCAGTGCCACGCGCAATCAAACGGTCGACATGGCTGTGGGTGTTCCGCTCGACTCGGACCGCACCCGGCTCATCCTGACCACTTCACTGGGCAGGCAGAGCTACGGTTCAAGGTCGGATTTGGACCACAGCCCCCGCACATTGACCGCCCGCCTTCCATGGCACTTCACCGATCGACTGGAAGGCGAGTTGTCGGCTGGCAGCAGCCGGTCAGCATACGGCTTTGATGACTTCTATCCCCTGCTCGATACGGTCAGCCGGACATGGACACAGGCCAGCATCAGCCTCATGGCCACGCCATCATTATCCATCCCCGTGCAGATATCGAGGCAGACTTTGCGCCACGAGGACAAGGCGACCCACGTTTTTCTGGATGCGGACACCACCCGACTGAGTGCAGCCGTCCTGTACCGCTCACCCACCGGCAGCGTGGCACAAGCGGGTTTTGCACGCAGCGAAACCGACTACCCCGGACGCGCAACAGCCGCTTCGCCCACCATACCCGGTGACAGGGATGACGACTGGTTCTGGGATGTCAGCTGGTCACTCAGCCCCATCACACAACTGTCCATGCGATGGGCTCACCGTGAACGCTCGTTCACGAATGCCAGCACAGTCGCCCGCACAAATCTGTACAGACTGGGCGTCTCGCATGCCTGGTCAACACAATTGCAATGGGATGCACAACTGTGGCGCTTGCCTTCGGTCAGTACGCAACAAGGCGTTGCGGATGGCACATCCACCGGCAGGAGGGTCGGGGTTCGGTATGCGCCGAACGAAAAATGGGACATCAATGCGGCGTGGCAAAAGCAATCTGACCGCAACCAGGTGTTTGACGCAGGTGCGGGCATCACCCCACTGAACCCTGACACCACCAGCACGACGGCCCGTGCTCGCTATAACTTTGATACTAGACTATCGGCCTATGTCGAGCTGGCGCACGAAAAGCGGGTACGCCGTCAGACCGAAACGGCGTCACAAAGGGTTTATCGGGCGGGCCTTGAATACAGGTTCGAGAACATTCCCGGTGCGGTCAACCGCACACGCGCAGCCACCTTACCTGTGTTCTGATGACGCATTAGCCCAAGAACCTGCATATGCCTGAAGGCATGGCTGGCCACAAGCTGTCCGTCAATCACGGTCCGTTCGGTTCCAACTTTTTTCGCGCTTGTTGACGAAACCAGCGTATACGCCCAGCTTCCGCAGCACGAATCCCGGTACGGCCAGCAATTCTCTGGCGGACAAGACATCGCGCCCCCACCCGGACCAAGCCAACAGCACCGAAACGGCTGTGGCCACCGCCATCAGCAACGCCAGCGTGCCCCCCCACGATGGGGCCGACACCCCCATTTGCAGCACCGCCAGGGCAGCCAGCGCGGTCAACATCAGCACCAACAGGCTCAACGGTGGCACAAGCAAATCCAAGGCTACAGACAGCAACTGACGGTTGCCACGCGTCAATGCTTGAACCATTGCCCGGGGAACATCTGAAAACACCATGCTCAAATGCCCATGCTCCCAGCGTCGCCGTTGCGTATCCTGGGCAGCTCCGGCCGTCGGGAACAGACTGGACACACGGACATCGGTGACAAAAACGGGTGCCATCCCTCGTTCGGCCAGATCAAACGTCAGCTTCATGTCTTCGACGATATGTCCCGAAGCGAGGTTCAGGTCTGTTGCAACCGACCAAGGCAATGCAAAGCCTGAGCCCATCAATTGAACTGTGCCACCCCATTTGCGCCAACCCAAAGGACGCACCATGGTCTTGACCCGCCACGCAAACTCGGCCACCCGAGTGGCCAGTGAGCTGCCTTGGGGTGCATGCATGAGGTAGATGCCTTGCACCGGTCTGGCCAGTTGCCTGCAGCACTGAGCCAGACGATGCATATCGTCAGCAGTGGTGGTGCAATCGGCATC
The DNA here is from genome assembly GCA_002344885.1 of Comamonadaceae bacterium UBA2334. Lineage (GTDB taxonomy): Bacteria > Pseudomonadota > Gammaproteobacteria > Burkholderiales > Burkholderiaceae_C > UBA2334. The sequence goes on along the minus strand of DDUQ01000082.1, from coordinate 45,308 downwards.
CAGCACGATGACGACCTCGGGAGGCTGAGTTTTCAGATGATCCAGGCCATGTTGCAACGCATATCCTTTACCACGCAACGATTGCGACGAGCGTTCCACCACCGAGCCCCCCCACTGACGGGCGATGGCCGCAGTTTGGTCGTTGCAATTGTCTGCCACCACCACAACGCGGAAGCCATCCGGCAGCCCGTCCAGTGAAGCCAAGGTTTGGGCAATGACCTTTTCTTCGTTGTGAGCCGGCATCAGGATGACGGTGGCGGGCAAACGGTCGGCCTCATCGGGGCGGGCAGCGCCCCCGAGTGGGCCTTGCCGCCCCAACCGAGCAGACAGGATCTGCAAACAAAATACCGCTGTCGGCAAGGCGCACAGCGCGACCCCGCTCCACAACACCGCATTCAAAAAGCTCATCTGTGTGATCCATTCCAGGGGCGGACACGCTGGAGTGTGGCAGCGACCATGATCATCGAAAACAGCATCACGAATTGCAAAAACGCCAGTACGCGCAATGCCGTGCTTTCCGAAAAATTGGACACGAGAAAGATAGCCAGCAACCCCATGTGAAAAGCAGCAGTATCCCGCTCGTAGCGAAACAGTTCCATCAACTTGAAGGCGTGATGCACCAGCATGCCCACAAACAGTGCAAACCCGATCCAGCCCAGTTCATTGATAACCTCCAGGTAGCCGTTGTGTGCCGAGGGCACCGTCCACATCAGTTCGTCGGAAATGAACTGCGATGGGCCACCTGGCCCCAGCCAGAAAGACGAGTAACCCACACCCAGATATGGGTGCTTCGCAATCGTGCGCCACATGATCTCCCAGATGTCTCCCCGGCCCGTCAGGTCGGTGGATTTGCCGAACAAGGCCGCAAAAGGTGCCAATATGTCAGCGGTCTCCGGGAAACGCGCGTTCACAAAATAAAAGCCCAGGTACACCACACAGAGCACCAACCCTGCCAACAACATGACACGGACGATGGGTGCAAAGGAACGGATGAACTCACGGCGTAGCAACAGAAAAATCGACAAAGACAACACGGTCAAGGTCGCGCTGCTGGAACTGCGCGACATCAGCAGGCACACCGCACACGTGGCAATGACCACTCCGGCAAACAACGGTGAAACCACCCTCCTTGAAAGACAGAAAACCGTGAAGTAGATTGACATCGCTGAGAACAGTCCCAACTGGTTCTTCTGACCGAGAATGCCCTTCCACGTCCCCTCGATGCCTACGGCCGTTTCGATGCCGATGCGCGGCACCGCCAACGCAAATACGATGGACAGCCCACACAAGGCCAAGGCAATCCAGAGCGTTGCGACCATCAATCTGTCAAAGTGCTCTTCGTGGAAACTGGCAACCAGCACAAGGATGGACACCACGCCCACAAACTGCACAAAGCGCTTCACCACAATGCCGGGAAAATCAGACCACGCAATGCTGAGTGTGCAAAACGCCATCAGCACCAGCAACGGCCAGTTTTCTTTGACATGACCGATCATGGTGGTCAGTGGGATGTACCGCATCAGGAACCAGGCACATACAAACAGGCTGGTCCATTGCAATCGAACGATCCAGGAACCTTCCATCATCTCTTCAGACAACTTGGCTTCCCAGTTCAGTCCGGAGGGCAAAGCGGCGAACAGCAACGCCAGCACAAACAATGCGGCACCACCCCATGCCGGCAGCGAAAGTTGAACGGGTGCCTCCATTTGATGGGCGGCCTGCATGGTGTGCGAGTTCATTGCGCCACACGCCTGCGTGTTTCGGTGACGTATCTGGGTATCAGCCGGAACCACATGATGGAGGCTTCAACCGCGTCCGCCACAATCAATGCAAGCAAAACGTAGGGCAGACCAGCCCACCGAGCAGCCGCCAACACACCCACAGACTGCACTAAAAGGGACAGGACGCTCAGTTTGAAAAGCGGCTTGAAGGCCTCGAAGCCCACCAGCATGGACATGCCCAGAAACTTCACAGGGGCCAGCAAGGCAGACACAAACCACAAGGCGATCAGCGTGTCCATTTGCAGGTAACCACGCTGGATCAAATGCGGCTCCAGCCATGGAAACATCAGCACAAAAACCGGTACGTACAGAACAATTGGTGCGTACATCAGCAGCGCAGCTTTCTTCACAAACGGCCGGAGGGCCGATGCATCGCCCCCTTGCGCCAGACGGGAAATGTCTGCACGTGAGATTTGGTACCAGGCGACCAGCGTCAAGGCCAGCGGCATGATTGCCAGCTTGGACGCATTGGCCTCGGCGGTACTGGCTGCCCCCATGAACTCACCCAGTATGAACAGGTAGATGTTGTTGATGCTCCATCCGACAACCGTGCCGGGCAATGCCCAACTCGAAACGGCCCAACTGCGCTTTGCCAGTGAAAACAGCTTACCCAGCTGAGCAGGTGATGCCGCTTGTACCAGTGCAGGCGTCAACCACCACGCCGCTGCGCTGGCCGTACCCAAGGCGATGAACACCGTCATCACATTCAACGCATGCTGCCACCACAGCCCGACCAGCAGGGTCACAGACAAACCAGCGAACACGGTGTCCACCCACAGTGCCGTCTGCCAACGTTCGGTCAGGTACAGACACACGCGCTTGAACTCGCGGCCCACCAGCACGAACAGATACGCTGCATACGCACCTGCCAGTTCAAACCTGGCCAAGCCGGCGGGCCAGTCTCGGGTCCACCAGAAAGACAAGGCAAAGCCCAGGACGCTGGTGATGCCTGCAATGAGCAAAGCCAGCAAAAAGCTGTCACGCAACAGATCGGGTGGCCGCTCTTCGCCTGGACGGTTGTTGAGGCTGTTGAACGCATTGCCCAACAGGGCATCGACAATGGACGTGGCCAGCAAGCCGAACAACCACAGCTGGACGTACAAACCGTACTCCGCCTTGCCGATCCCTTGGATCAGCAAGAACGCAATGCCGAAGTTGAGCGCACTCAACAGCACCTGATCCAACAACGAACTCAGCGAGCGTTTGAGCGCTTTCATTCACACAGTCCTGCGAACCGGTCCGGACATGGCAGCGGCAAGACGCACTCAAACCTGCCCATGTTCAACGGTCCGGTTCAGGTGCTCGGCAAGCTGCCCGGCAAAACGGTCGATGTGATACGGACCATTGATCAAAGCCAAAGCGCGTTGGCCCATGGCACGACAGGTATCGGGGTCAGCCAACAAGCGGCCCAGTGCCTTTTTCCAGCCTTCGACATCGCCGGCGTCAACCCATAGGCCGATACCTTCTTTTTCAATGTCGATGTCGATGTGGGCGTTGCGCGTCATCACCACCGGCTTGCCCATGCCCATCGCATCCACCAGACTGGTCAAGCCAATCAGCTTGTCCGGGAGATCGATCATGGGAATCGCAACGACTGCGGCATCACGGTAAGCACCCAACAGAGCCTTGAGCGTGAGCAAATCAGCTTGCGAGTGGATGTGAATGTTGGGGCTGAGCGCTTCATCGGGCAAAGCGTCTGGTGTGCAGTAGATATTGACGGGCAGATCGGTGTCACGCGTGGCGCGTATCAGCACGCCGTAGTCACGGAACGTGCGCCCCGCTGCCACGACCCCTCTACCCCCGGCAACCAACTGCCCGCTTGCTGCATCAGACTTGAGTGAACGGGCATAAAACGCAGCATCGCCCCCCCACTCGATCACATCAACCCGACCGGGGGGCACGCCAAACCGGTCCAACAGTTCGGACGCCACCCGCTTGTGCAGGCAAACAAAGCTGTTGATGCGCCCAAAGAACAAACGGAACATGCTCTGCGAGCGGAACATGGGGTTGACCATGTGGTGCATCGTGACCACCACAGGCGTTTTCAGCAAGCCACAGGCTTTGAGCACACCCAGGAACAGAGCATCGTGCTGGCAACCGCAATAAATCACGTCGTATTGCGACGCGACTCGCAGCACGCGCAATTGCTGATCCAGATCGCCCAACAGTTTCAGACGTTTGCTGATGCGTTTGAGCCATTCTGTGCCTTCGTACGGCAACACATCCACTTGCAAGCCCCGATTCTGCAAACCGGGCACCCCCCAAAGGTGATGCTCGGGCGACATACCGGCTTGCCACTCACGCCAAAGGATGGCGGTGGAGAAATTGTTGTAGTACAGAACCTTCACAGGGCAAACTTCAGACAGCAGTCAGACAGACTCCAGATGCGAACGGATGATACAAGCGGAGTGTCAAGGCGATGTAAACGTTTTTGCACCAAACAGCCTGATAGCACATCAGGTGAGAAGGTAATCGCATCCATGGGCGGCGAACACTTTGCGCGCTGACTCGCCGCGCCACACGAGCTTTCGCCCGGTTTGGGATTGATGCGCGTGCACCAGCATCAAAACGCCCATGGCCGCGCTGTCCAGCCAGCACATTTGGGTCAGGTCGACGACGAGATCAACGTCCTGCCGGTTCAAGCCGTTTGCGAGTTGCCTGAGTTCGCTCAAACCGTTGGCAGTGAAAACACCCGACAGCGTCCATGTCATGCATCCCGGCGACGCATTCACCTGAACCACGGGTGGGTGCAACGCCACACTCTGACTCCATTTTTTACTCTGATTCAGAAGTAAAAAAAGAGTCTGACGCAATATAGAAAACAACTGTTTGCCATCATTGTAGTAGCGTCTCCACAGCGTGTTTTCCTGCCAGATGCGCCAAAGCCATTCGAATCCCAGCCGCTGCATCCACGCAGGAGCCCGTCGGACAGAGCCTGCCAGAAAATTGATCACGGCACCTAGATGACTGACGACCGGGGTGTCCACAGCCGACCAGTTGCGGTCGATCCACAAATGTCCTTTGACCGCCCCCAATGAGACCAGCAAAAAATCTGCGCGAGCCTCCTTGATGTGCAACAAATCATCGGGACGACTCAACTCGGCAACGGAACCGCGACCGGGGGACAGCCACCCCACACTGCGCATGCCCGAGTGACGCGCATTCAGTACTTCGTGCGCGATGGGAGCCACCCCGTCATCACCACCATACAAAAAAACCGTCCGAGGCGCATCGCACTCGCTGTTTTCACACAGTTGGTCAAAAACGTCCGAACCCGATACCCGCTCAGGCAACGGCACCCCAACCCACCGGGCCAGCCACACCAAAGGCATACCGTCGACGGTGCTCAAGTGGGCTTTCAGTATGGATGCCCGAAACGCGGGGTCGTGCCGGGCTGCGGCCACAAAATTGACATTCGGAGTCACCCACAGGCAGGGTGTGCGTTCGCGCATGGCCTGCCGCAAGCGGTTCGCTGCCTCGCCCTGTGTCACGGCGTCAAATGGCAAGCCCAGCAACACATAAACCTGACGGTCAAAATCGGTGTGGATGCCAGCAGTCATGAAAGTCTTGCGCGCACGGGCCGTTTGCCGCTGAATCTGACGTCAAAGCCTCTATCATGGCCAGCACGCATGCAAACCTTGTTGATACAGGAAGGGAGCGCCCTGCGTTCGGACTGTCGACAGCCGACGAGCAGAAGGCGCGTGCAATGATACAACCCGTCAAGCGGTGGACAGCCCCCACCTGGCGGCTCAACGGAAGGTCGAAATGAACTTTGCCATTGTCGGTTGCGGCTTCGTCGCCGACCTGTACATGAATGCGCTCGTCTCCCACCCGGAGCTCAAGCTGTCGGGTGTCTGGGATCGCGATCCCCAACGTTTGGCGGCTTTCACTGCGCACCACAACGTATCGGCCTATGCGTCGTACCAGGCCCTGCTGGCTGACACCAACGTTCAACTTGTTGCCAACCTGACCAACCCGCGCGAGCACTTTGCCGTGTCTGAGGCTGCCCTGCTGTCGGGCAAGCACGTTTACTCTGAAAAGCCACTGGCCACTGAACTGGACCGTGCCCAGCAACTGGTCGAACTGGCTGAGCGCAAGGGCCTGCTCATCACCAGCGCGCCCTGCAGTGTGCTGAGCGAAACCGCCCAAACCATCTGGAAACTTCTGGATGACGGACAAATCGGCACCCCACGGCTGGTGTACGCCGAACTGGACGACGGCAACGTCGCAGCCATGGATCACGCGAGCTGGATCAGCCCATCGGGCGCACCCTGGCCAGCACGGGACGAATTTGAAGTGGGCTGCACGCTGGAACATGCCGGCTACCACCTCACATGGCTGACGGCTTTTTTCGGGCCGGTACAACGCATGACCAGCTTCGCACGCGTGGTTCAACCCGACAAAGGTTTGCCAGACCTGCAACCGGCGGCCGACTATGCCACCGCATGTCTGGCTTTCCACAACGGCGTGACGGCCCGCCTGACGTGCAGCATTTATGGCTCGCATGACCACCGGCTGCGCATTTTTGGCGATGAAGGCACCATCGGGATTGACCGCATCTGGGACTATGGCGCGCCCGTGCACCTGAGCAAGCGGCACAAATGGACTCACCGGGTTGAAAAATACCCCTTGTTCGGCACGTTGACAGGTCTGGGCCCCAAAAAAGTCCCCCTTGTGCGCAAACCTGCTGTCAGCGGGATCGGCCTGTGGGGCAAGAACGCGATGGACTTTTGCCGGGGCATTGCCGATCTCGCACATGCCATCTATACCGGCACCCAGCCGACCATGACGGCCCGTTGGGCCTTGCACATCACCGAGGTGGTGCTGGCCATGCAATCACCCGACATCTACGGCGATGTGCGCGACATCCAGCACCAGTTTGACCCACTGAAGCCCGAGCAATGGGCCCGGTAAACTGACCTTTCAACCATCCACTTACTAGCGCCATCATGCTCATTCCCGTCATCCTTTGTGGTGGCTCAGGCTCGCGCCTGTGGCCCGTTTCCAGAGAAACACACCCCAAGCCCTTCATTCGCATGAATGACGGCAACAGTTTGCTACAAAAAGCTTTTATCCGTGGCGCAGGCCTGCCCGACGTGGCAGAAGTCATGACAGTGACCAACGGCGAACTGCTGACCAAAACACAAGACGAGTTCAAGCAAGTCAACACACGAAAATTGCCCACCCGCTATGTGCTGGAGCCATTCGGGCGCAACACGGCAGCAGCGGTCGCCATGGCCACATTGCTGGTGCAACGCCACCATGGCGGCGAGGCCACGTTGCTGGTGTTGCCCGCCGATCACCTGATTACCGACCAGGCCGCATTCGAACAGGCGGTGACCACAGCCAGCAAGTTGGCCGGAGCCGGTCATATCGTCACGTTTGGCATCCAGCCCACAGCACCTGAAACAGGCTTTGGATACATCGAAGCCGATGGCCACCATGTTCTGCGCTTTGTAGAAAAGCCTGACCTTGCCACGGCCGAGACCTACCTTGCCAGCGGAAGGTATCTCTGGAATGCAGGCATGTTCTGCTTCAGGGCAGAGACCATGCTGGCCGAAATGCGCACCCACTGCCCCGACATCCTGGCATCCGCCACGGCTTGCCTGGTCGCCAGCATGGAAGGGGTTTCAGACCAAAACTCAACGGTGGTGCTGAACCGCGAGGGCTTTGCCAACGTGCGCAGCGAATCTATCGACTACGCCTTGATGGAGAAAACCCGTCAGGCAGCCGTTGTGGCCTGCAACCTGGGCTGGAGCGACATTGGCTCCTGGCAAGCTATCAGCGATCTGACCCCACCCGACCAGCAAGGTAATCGCGTGCTGGGTGAAACCGTGATGGAAAACACCCGTAACTGCTACATCGAAAGCGCCCATCGCCTGGTGGGCACCGTAGGCCTGGATGACCTGATCATCGTCGACACGCCCGATGCATTGCTGGTGGCACGGCGTGACCAGACGCAAGACGTCAAAAAAATCTACAACCGCCTGCATGCAGCCGGACACGATGCCAGCAAGTTGCACCGCACTGTTCACAGACCTTGGGGCACCTACACCGTGCTGGAAGAAGGCCCCTTTTTCAAAATCAAGCGCATCGAGGTCAACCCCAAAGCCTCTCTCAGTCTGCAGATGCATCATCACCGAAGCGAGCACTGGATCGTTGTCAGTGGCACCGCCAAAGTTGTGAATGGAGAGCAGGAAATGCTGCTGCGGACCAATGAGAGTACCTATATACCAGCCGGTCACGTCCACCGACTCAGCAACCCGGGCATCATCCCGCTGCAAATGATCGAGGTGCAAAGTGGCCAATACCTTGGCGAGGATGACATCGTCCGTTTCTCTGACCAGTACGGTCGAGACGTGCAACCTCCGGGTTGAACCGCACCCGATCAATTTGGCACGCCAACCCGCATCCTTGCCTGGGGTCGCCCAATTTGCGCACCCGGCACCGCACATGGCAGCACTATTGCCCCGAGGCGTCGTGGCCTATGAGATGAAGGGCTTGTGCAGCGCGGACAGCTTGTTTGACGCCGAACGGGATTGCCTGGCAAAGGCATCTGCACCACGCCTGCAGGAGTTTGCAGCCGGCCGGGCATGCGCCCGTGCAGCGTTGTCGGCACTGGGTTGGTCAGCCGGGCCGATTTTGGTGGGTGCCGACCGCTCACCCGTTTGGCCACCTGGTTTTGCGGGAAGCATCAGCCACACAATGGGCTATTGCCTGGCCGTGGCTGCCAAGCGGAGTGACGCCGGCGCTGCCATTCGCTCACTGGGTGTGGACGCCGAGACAATGGGTTCAGTCACATCCGATCTTTGGTCGCACTTGATGCGTGACGAGGAAGTTAACCACTTGTTGCGGCTTGGCGAGGCCGAGCAGGCGGTGCACGCCAGTCTGATTTTCAGTGCCAAGGAAGCCTTCTACAAGGCGCAGTACCCACTGACGCACGGCTGGGTCAATTTTGAAGATGTAGCCGTCGAACTGGGGGACAGCACTTTCGTGGCAACGCTCCGCAACACTGACCTGCCCATCGCAAAGCAAGCGCTGACGTTCGAAGGAAAGTTTCGGATCGACTACCCATATGTCGTCACTGCCATGGCAATCTGATGCAGGTGTCAATAGAGAACTTTCCGATCGCAAATACATCTTGCTTGATGTTTTATTTGAAGGGCATCAGACGGCTAAACTGTCAGCGCATCACTCGATAGGCTCAACGATTTGTCCTGCATTTGCGACAAGCCATGATGCATCGTTCATCAACCTGACCTACGCTCGAGAAGAAAAATGCTCCAAGCCATTCTCAAAGACCGTGAGCTGAATCTGTTTCTTTTTTTGATCGTTGCAGCCAACACGGCATTCATTTCGGCGCTCCACTTCGGTTGGTTACCAGCCTTTCTTTACAACAAAGGGCGTTTCCTGTTGCTCGGTGGTGTTCTGGTTTCAGTCGTGTTTGCTTTCAGGCGTTGGCAAGGCATCTGGGAGCTGGCACAGCCGATGACAGTCTGGCGGATCAACCCGCTCTGGTTTGTGTTCGCACTGATTTGGCCTCCGGCCACCTGCGCCCTGACCCTGCTCATCAAAGGCCTCTACAACGGCGACTTGATGGGGACGCTGGTGATTGACTTTGCTACGGTGACACAGCCGACTGTATTTGCCACCGTGGCATTGGGTGCGTTCGTGGGCGAAATCGTCTGGGTGAGCTATGCCATCGGCCGTCTGCAAAAAACCACCGGCGTGCCTTTGGCGAGCCAAATTGTGGGTGTGTTCTGGACACTCTGGTGGGTGCCTATAGTCATCATCAATGTCGGGGTCATTCCCGACCTGCCTTTGGATGCCCTGCTGGTCAACATGCTGGGCGTAGCCGCCATGTGTGGCTTCATTTACGCACACACCAAAAGCGGCCTGGCTGTCCTGACACTGCAACTTTCGCTGAACAGCTCGCTGCTGATTTTTCCTGTGGTGCCAGATTCAGGCGGTGTGCCAACCTATTGGTTGTTTGCCGTCGTTTACTTCGTTGCAGTTTTCTTGCTGTACGCCCGGTTCGGACCGCCTATGCACCCACCCGTTTCAACGAATGGGGTCAGTTGAAACTGTAAGCGCCCTTCTGGCCGAGGGCGCACACGTGCGCACTTCCTCAGGCACGCATCAGCTGTTTCTGTGGTCGGACAACAGAAACCGCCCCAAAGACTGATAAAGATCTTCTTTGACCTCGACGCCACTGAACAGGTGGTCCGCCTGAGGAAACAGGGCCACACTGACTCGTTCTCGCAAGCTGTTGCCATCTGGCAGCATGTCAAAAAATTGGTCTTCGTAGCTGTAGTAATGTGAAAACCCGCCTGTGAAACAAGCGTAAAGCCTGACACCTCGCGCGAGCATTTCGGCCAGGTCTTGGCGCATCTTTTCCTTTGGTGGGTATTCGCGGGTCAAGACCTCATCCTCAGCAACGGCTACCGCATCCCCCGGCACGTGAGACAAATAACGTCTGAGTGCCCGTGCGTAGTAACGAGGTTGAATCAGCTTCAACAGCTCGATGTTCAACACGTGTCGAAGCGTGTCGTAGTGATAACCGTCCAGATACAGCACATGGCTGACGCGAGTGTCATCGGCCGCCACCGCATGTACGGGGTCGACACCCGAACACAAGCCAATCAGGGCAACGTGCGAGAGTCGCTGGTTTTTTTGCAGAACATAGTTCACCGCTTCGCGCATGTCCAGAACATGACGCTCGGTTGTAGACAACTTGTCAGTTCGGCTCAAGCTGTCTCCCAGGCCAGACATGTCGAAACGCAAAGTCACAAAGCCCTGATCGGCCATGCGGCGGGCAAACGTTGTCCATAACCTGTTGGGGCCTGGCCGATGGTTCAACCCGACATTGGATACGACGATGGCCGGTCGCAATACCAACTGAACATGTGTCTCACCCGCTGGCTCGGTCAGGATACCGACCAACCCGCCGTGGCTGCCAAATTTGCACACGCGCTCCTTGTAACCCATGTTCTACGCAGCCTTCAGCTTGCCCGTGATGTGGGCGATGGTTGTTCCCGCCAGCAACATGCCGTCGTCGCGAAAGCGTGCGCCGGCATCCTCGACCTCTTCCAGCGCTGCCTCCACTCCGCGCTTTCGAAATGCGTCTGCCAGACGCTGGTGATGGGCGGTCAGGGTACGGGTGATCACCGTTGTACGACGAGCAGTCGCAATCGCATTTTGAGCAAAATCAAGGGACTCGATTTCCGACGAATGATCCCTGCTGATCGCGTGACCGAGCAATTCTTCCGGATTGCCTGAACGCCACCAGGAAGGTGGGTCAAGCAAGTCACCAAGCTTTCTGCGCTCCCTTGCACGCAATTCCGACAGGTACGATGCGCCGGACTGAATGGGTTCCCAGAGCACCAGTTGGTCGAGATGATGCTTGTACTGCGTGCTGGCAGCCATGTTGGCACCCAGCCGAAAGCCCACCACCGAAACGCGCCTGACACCCGACACGTCGATCAACTCCTGAACAGCCGATTGGAGGTCTTCACGGTACTGCTGAAAGTTGATGTCAACGGCCTCTCCTGCCGAGTCTCCCGTGCCACGCCAGTCAAAACGCAGAACTGCAAACCCCTCCCGGGCCAATTGGGCGGCCAGCAACCGAAAAGCGTAGTGCGACTGCATGTACTCCTGAGGTCCTGGGTAAGCCAGAACCACGCCTTGCTCAGCACTGCCTGACGGCTCGTGAAACGCGCCGTAAAGCTGCCGACCGGCATCTCCAAAAAAATAGGCTTCCAATCGCGCCCCTCCGTTCGTCACAGGCCGAATTTCTGCAACATCTTTTTGGCGAACCCGCTTGGCTTGTCGGCAACTGGTGGATCCTGGGCAACGGGTGTCGTCGTCGGACCCGCGCCACCTGAGTCCCACTCCTGAGACAGGGTGGCTGCGGTCTGCTCCAGCGAATTCAACAGCATCAACCGAGGGTTGAGCCGCACACCCGTTTTTTCCTGAATTTTTCCAATGACCTGAAAGCACAACAAAGAATGTCCACCCAAATCGAAGAAATTGTCATGTATCGAAATACCGTTCAGCTTGAGCGCCTCCTGAACCGACTCAACCAGCAAGCGCTCAGCATCGGTCCGGGGTGCAACGATGGTTCGCGTGTCGACCACTGCGCCCACCGGTGCGGGCAAAGCCTTGCGGTCAACCTTGCCATTGGGGGTGAGGGGCAGTTTGTCCAGTTCAACAAAGTGTTGTGGCACCATGTAGTCAGGCAGTGATTTGCGCAGGTGTTTGCGCAACGCCATGTCTGTGTAGCTGTCACCTTCCTTCGGTACCACATAGGCCACGATGCGCACGTCTCCAGGCACATCCTCCCGGGCCATGACAGCCGCCTCACGCACTGAAGCATGCGCAGAAAGCACGGATTCAATTTCACCGAGCTCGATACGGAAGCCGCGGATTTTCACCTGGTGATCGATCCGCCCCAGGTACTCGAGCGTACCGTCCGGCAACCAACGCACCAGATCACCCGTGCGGTACATGCGGGCACCCGCTTGACCTGCAAACGGATCGTCAAGAAACCGGTCTGCGGTCAAATCGGCACGACCCAGGTACCCGCGCGCAACGCCTGCGCCGCCGATGAACAGTTCACCCGGCAACCCTTGCGGTAACAACTGCTGGCGGGCATCCAAAACATAAACCGCAGTGTTGGCCAAGGGTTGCCCAATGGTAGGCCGCCCCCCGGCCACACGCCTCGTGAAGGTCGAGTAGGTCGTCGTTTCCGACGGCCCGTAGAGGTCAAAAACATCCTGTATGGTGGGCGTGCCGTACAAACGTCGAACGAGATCATCCTTCAGCGGTTCTCCCGCCAGGTTGACTGTCTGCACGCTGGCTGGCAGCTCAGTACTTTTCAAAACGGTGGCCAACACCGAAGGGACCGAGTTCACCAATCGCACATTGGCATCAGCCGGCAAAGTGGCCAGCGCCAAAGCGTTTTCCACCAGGACAACGCGCCCACCCCATGCCAGCGCGGCGAACAACTCGAACACGGACAAGTCAAAACAGATGGACGTGGAAAACAGCACCCCATCACGCTGAGACGCGGTGAACGCCTCACCCGCCCAGCAACAGAAATTGACGGTGTTGCGGTGCTCGATAGGCACGCCCTTGGGTTGCCCGGTTGAACCCGATGTGTAAATCACATGCGACAGATGCTGAGGGCCTGCCGTTGGCCCCAGCCGTTCGGCGGACAGCTTGGCAATCTCGGGCCAAACCGTGTCCATCGCAATTGCCGTGACGCCATCCTCACCCGCCAGTCGGTCGGCCAGGGACGCCTGCGTCAGCATGATGGATGCATCGGCATCTTTCTGGATGTACCGCACCCGATCCTGCGGGTAGTTGGGATCGAGTGGCACGTATGCGCCACCCGCCTTGTGCACCGCGATCATGCCCACCACCATCTCGATGGAGCGCTCGGTATAGATGGCTACCAGTCGGTCCGGGCCTACCCCCAGACTGCGCAGGTGCCGTGCCAACTGATTGGACCTGCCGTCCAATTCCCGGTAGGTCAACTGGGTGCTGCCGAACTGCAGTGCCACCGCATCCGGTGTACGGTCAACCTGCGCCTCCAACAAGCCATGCACGGTGCTGTCCAAGCAGTAGTCGCGTGCCGTTGCGTTCCAATCCTTCAACAACCGGTCACGCTCGGCAGGAGCCAGCAAGTTCAAACTGTCAACACGGCTCGTGGGTGCGTTGGCTGCCGATTCCAGCAGCATTTGCATGCTTGCAAACCAGCGCGTCACGGTATCGTGATCGAACAAGTCGGTGTTGTACTGGACCTCGAGAACCGTTTCACCCTGGGTCTCTGCCGCGTTGATGAAGAGTTCGAAGTTTTCAAAGTGCCGTGGGTTGGTGAGGTAACGCACATCCACACCCGCAAACCCCAACTCGTTGCCATGCACGGACTGATCGACGTTGAACACCACGCTGATCAGAGGCAACCTGCTCGGGTCACGCTTGATGGCCAGTTGCTTCAAAAGTGCGCCGTAGCTCAACTGCTGATGTTCAGCGCCATCCAGCATCACGGTCTGAGCCACTTTGACCAGTTCGGCAAATGACATGCCCTCTGGCAACACAAGCCGCAAAGGCAGCAAATTGACGCAATGCCCGACCAGTTTCTGTTCGCCCACAGCCGGTTGACCGGCCGCCGGAATCCCGATCACCAGATCATCCTGACGTGTCAGACGGTGCAGTGTGCCAGCGAACGCCGCCAGCATCGAAACAAAGAAAGAAGCACCGAGTTTGGCACCCGCTTTCTTGATTTGATCGGTCAAGCTTTTGGGCAAAGGAAAATCGATTCGCCGTGAAGGATAAGTTTTGAACGCAGGCCGCCTGCGGTCAGTGGGCAAATCCAGTTCGGGCAGGTTTGACCCGGCAAACTGCTTGAACCAGTAGTCCTGGTCCTGCTTCGATGTCTCGTTGTGGGCGGAACCACGTTCGTTCACCGCATACTGCACAAAACTCGGCGGAGGCTCCCATGTTGGTGACACCCCGCCACATTCGGCGGTGTAAAGCGCTCCCAACTCTCTCAAGATCACGCCCCACGACCATCCGTCCACCACGATGTGGTGACCAGTCATGATCAGCTGGTGCACGTCTGGTGCCATCCTGACCAACGTGGCCCTGAACAGCGGTCCGTTCTCCAAATCGAAAGGTGTTTCGACATCACGGGCCAGTGTTGCCGCCAACTGCGCCTGACGTGCCGTTTCTGTCGTGTCAGTCAGGTCGATCACCGACCATTCGATCGCCAGGCCACCGGGCGATCGGACGAACAACGTCTGCCCGTCCCTGGCAAAGAACATGCGCAAAGACTCATGGCGCTCGCCCAACCTGACAAAGGCGCGTGCCAAAGCATCGCCATTCAATGCACCGCCAAACCGCAACGAACCGGATTCGTTGTACGCGCAATTGGCCTCTGCTCCCCACTGGGCTGCCGCAAAAATCTCCCGTTGCGACTCGGTTGTGGGGGCCGATTTCTCGAAAGCCGGGCCGGCAAACGGATCGAATTCCATGCTCATGACGTCTGCTCCAGTTTCACGTATTTGCCGGGACTGTCGGGGTTGGGCACATACCAGGCGGGTTGGCCAGACTCGTCACGCCCCAGGCGGGCACCCGGCACAGGTGGTGAATTGGCATCCAACGCAACTGACTGGCTCGCTGGCGCGCTGAAACCATGAATGAAGCCACCCTCCGCCAGTTCGAGCAGGCTTTCCCTGAAAGCACGGGTGATCTGCGCAATGTCAGCCTCGGAATGGGCCGTGGTGAAGAAACAGGGGAAGCCGTCATACAAATGCACGCCTTTGTCACGCATCATGTGGAACAGCAGATCGCCAAAAGGCTGGTCTTCATTCCACGTGGCACGCCAGAGCGAGGCAAACGTCTTGACCGTGATGGGCGCGTTCAACTCCTTGGCAATCTGGTTCAGACCAGCCACAAATCGGGCTGTTTTTTCGTTCAACTCGCTTTGCAGGGCCGGGCCTTTTTCTTTCAGGTGCTTCAGTACCGCATGTGCTGCCGCCAAAGCCAGTGGATGACGCACAAACGTCCCGGCGAAATATGTCACGCCCACAGGTGGTGTGGAGTCGTCTCCAAATTCCCAATAACCCCCATCCAATGCGTCCATGAACTTGGCTTTGCCCGCGATGGCACCAATCGGCAACCCACCACCGAGCACTTTGCCGTAAGAAGCGATGTCGGCACGGATGCCGAAATGCTCCTGCGCCCCCCCTGGGCAAGCACGGAAGCCGGTGACCACTTCGTCAAAAATGAGAAGCGCGCCGCTGTCGTCACAAATCTGCCGGCAGGCCTGCAAGAATTCTTTGGGCTGAAAGTCCGGTCGCCGACTTTGGACCGGTTCAACCATGATGGCAGCCAATTCATTGGCACGTGACTTGAGAATTTCCAGACTTTCAGGCGTACCGTAATCAAGCACCAGCACGTTCTGCACGCCTTCGGGCATGATGCCGGGCGCCGCTGGAACGGTTTTCAGCTTTTTGGTGCCACGAACCAGCACTTCATCAAAGATGCCGTGGTACCCACCGGTAAATATCGCGATGAGGCTTCGCCCCGTCACCGTGCGCGCAATGCGCGTGCACCCCATCACTGCTTCAGAGCCGGTGTTGCAGAAAGCAGCCCGCTCGGAGCCGGTCATTTCGCAAATCTGGCGTGCCACCTCGGCTTGCAAGGGGTGCTGGGGTCCAATTTCAAAACCCTGGTCAATTTGCGCCTTGAGTGCATCGACCACAAAATCAGGCTGCCAACCCAACATGTTGGGGCCGAACCCGCACAGGGAATCCACATACTCGTTGCCGTCCACATCCCAGATATGCGCGCCTTTCGAGCGATTGACAACAATCGGATAGATCAGCTCCTTGATGCCTGGCCGAAAACCCGTCACAGCCCGTGGGTCAGACATCACACCTCGGTTGTCCTGCGTGAATTGCTTCGAACCTTTGGTTTTGGCGTTGTAGCGACGGATGAACGCATCCAACCGGGCCTGTTGCACGGGTGTGATTCCAACCTTGCCGGTGTGGATGCGTGCAATGGCACCAAATGCCTTTTTGACATCGTAAGTGGTGTGCGCCAGTGCTGCACTGTCATCCGCAGCGGGAGCCGCAGGTGTTGCTGCCGGGGCAGCCTCGGCCGCCGGTGAGACCGATGCAGTGGGTGCAACCGCAGCAGCCACCCCTGATCCCGACGCAGCGGGCGGTGCAACGTCCATCGGTGCGACAGCGGCACCTTGCAACAATGCCAGTTGCTGTGCCATCAGCTGCATCTGCTGGGCGATGATTTGCTGCACCACCGGGCTCGCCCCACCACCGGCGGGCAAAAGAGGCATGGCCGGCAAAGCTGGCATCACGGGCACCGCCACGGACACAGCAGCTGACACCGTTGCCTGTTGTGCAGCGGCTACCGGTGCCTGAGCTGCGACGGCGGCCACCTCTTTGGCCAGCTTGTCATCCAAAAAGGCGGTCAATGCATCGAAATTGGGTTCACTGCTCATCAACTGCCGGAAGGTGATGGGCAACGCAAACTCGTTCTTCAGTTTGAGTGCAATTTGCGTCAGGGTGAGAGAGTCGAAGCCCAACTCCACAAAGCTGGCTGAAGGATCCACATCACCCAGCTCTTCGCCAGAGATGTCTTCGAACAGGGCACGCAAGCGTTGCTGCAAGGCAGGGCGACGATCGGCAGGAGTAGCAATGGACATGGATGGGGCCTCGGTTAACGTGGTGTGCAGTATGGCAGGTGAGGTCGGCTGTGAGGATGGCTGAACCGATGGTTGCATGGATACTGGTGCGGGCGCCACAGACGTGGCGTCCACCCAGTGGCGCTGGCGCTCAAAGGGATAGGTCGGCAGCTGAATCCGCTGTAGGGTCGGTGACTCACCGGCACGCCATGGAACGTTGAGGCCATACGTCCACAGTTGCCCTGCAGCCCGGACAAACGATTCATGCTCGAGTGCTGCCTCGTCCGCCAGCGTGGCAATGGCTTGCGCTGGCAATTTGTCGACTTTGTGTTGTCGCACCAACGTGGACAGCGTGTTGCGTGGGCCGCATTCGATAAACAGCGGCGCATCCTTGGTCAGTGCTGTGGCGACGGCCGGTGCAAACCGGACAGGTTTACGCAAATGCTGGGCCCAGTAGCCAGGATCGGTCGCCTGCTCCGGCGTGAGCCAGTCACCCGTGACAGTCGACACGATCGGTATCGTGGGTGCAGCCAGCCTGATGGCCCGTACCGCATGCTCGAAAACCGGTACGGCCGGATCCATCATGGCCGAGTGGAACGCATGCGATGTCTGCAAACGCCTGGCAGACACATCGCGGGCCGAAAGCTCTTTTTCAAACGCGTCGACAGCGTCATTGGGGCCTGCCACCACACATGCCTTGGGGCCGTTTTCGGCAGCCAGTTGCAAGCCGGGCGGCAGCATGGGCTCCAGTTCCGCTGCGCTGAGACGCACCGACAGCATGCCACCCGCTGGCAAGGCCTGCATCAGTGCACCCCGTTTTGCCACCAGACGGATCGCGTCTTCCAAAGACATGACACCGGCAAACGTGGCAGCCACGAACTCGCCCACACTGTGACCGATGAGGGCATCTGGCATCAGCCCGCGCGCCAGCCATGCGCTGGCCAGGGCGTATTCCAGGCAGAAGGTCGCGGGTTGGGTCACCTCGGTTTGCATCAGGGCCGCCGGATCATTGCCGAACATCTTGCTGCGCAAATCGATTTCGGTCACACCTGCCAATGCGGAAAAACAACGGTCCATGGCCTCGCGGCATTCGGGCAATGCTTCATAGACGCCACTGCCCATGCCAGCGTACTGGGCACCTTGACCGGGGAACATGAACAACCGTTTCGGCTTGCTGGCAGGCATTTGCCGCGCATATTGACGCGCACCTGCTGCGTCGCGCAGCACCTGGGCGGCTTGCTGCGCGTCAGCAGCCACCACAAAACTCCGGTGGGCAAAATCGCGCCGGCCCACCTCAAGGGTGTGCGCAGCTTCGGCCAAAGGGGTGTCTGGGTACCGCTCAAGATGTGCGGCCAATCGCTCCACCGTAGCATCGAGCGCGGGTCGGCTGCGGGCCGACAATTTCAGGAGCTGCGGGCCATGTACCTGCTGAGGGCTTGACCGCAGGGGGGCCTCTTCCAGAATAGCGTGGGCGTTGGTCCCACCCACGCCGAAGGAACTGACACCGGCACGTCTCGCCACCGGGCCCCTCGGCCAAGGCGCAGCGTCATGTTGCACGACAAACGGGCTGGTTTCGAGTCCGATCTTGGGGTTGGGCGCGGTGAAATGAAGAGACTTGGGCAAACGCTCATGGTGAAGCGACAGTGCTGTCTTGATGACACCTGCCGCACCGGCTGCAATCACCAGGTGCCCGACATTGCTCTTGAGCGATCCTATGGCACAAAAGCCCTGGTCTGGGGTGAACGTCCGATAGGCTTTGGTCAGTGCCGCAACCTCGATCGGGTCGCCCAATGGTGTGGCCGTGCCGTGCGCCTCGACGTACGAAATGCTGCGGGCGTCCACCTGGGACCGGTGCAAAGCGGCAGTGATGGCTGAGGCCTGGCCGTCAACCCCCGGTGCCGTGAAGCTGGCACGGTCCGCACCGTCGTTGGAAAGCCCTACCCCCCGGATGACCGCATAGACCGGATTGCCGTCCGCCAGCGCGTCCGACAGCCGTTTGAGCAGTACAACGGCAGCGCCATCTGAGAACACGGTGCCCTGGGCCTGCACATCGAAGGTGCGGGTGTGGCCATCTGGCGACAACATGGAGCCCTCGACGTGCAGATAACCGCTGTTGGGCGGGCACGTCACCGACGAGCCGCCCGCCAGCGCCATGCTGCAATGGTTCAACCGCAGCGAATCGACCGCCTGTGCGATGGCCACCAGCGATGTGGAGCATGCTGTGTGCACCGCAATGGCCGGTCCGGTCAGACCCAGTTTGTGGGCCACACGGGTGGTGATGTAGTCTTTCTCGTTGGACAGCATCACGGGGAATTCACCCAGACGCTCGATTTTGTCTGGGTGCCGCGACACGTGACGTTGGAAGTACGTCGCGTTGTACATCCCGGCAAACACGCCAATGGGCGCGTCGTATTTTTCGGGCACATGCCCTGCCCGCTCCAGGCATTCCCAGCAAATCTCCAGAAAAATCCGGTGCTGCGGATCCATCAGTTCAGCCTCGCGGGAGGTGAAGCCGAAGAAACCCGCGTCAAACATCTCGACGTTATCGATCACGCCACGCGCAGCCACATAGTTGGGGTCTGCACGCAGCGCCGCTGGAATCGAAGCATCCAGTTCATCGGCCTTGAAGTACCGAATCGCTTCCCGTCCCTCGTCCAGCAATGCCCAGAATTCCTCCAGGGTGGCTGCGCCTGGGAACCGACCGGCCATGCCGATGATGGCCACTGGTTCGTCCCTGTCACTGGCGTGCAGGGGTGGCCTCAGACGATCGACCTGCTCGGGAGAAGTAGAGCTGGCAGCCATTGCTTTGGCAATGCCCTGCACTGTCGGGTCGGCGAACATGGAGGCGACTTGCAACGACGTCGCCCCCCTTTCACGCAAAGCCGCCAATGCGCGCATCACCAACAGCGAATTTCCACCCAAATCGAAAAAATTGTCCTGCGCCCCGACCTGGGCAATGCCCAACAGTCGACCCAACACCTCTGCCACGAGTTTTTCTTGCGCGTTACGCGGCTCCACGAAGTCCTGCGCCAAATGGGAGGGACGCTCTCGCACCGGCTCAGGCAACGCCCGCCTGTCCAGCTTGCCATTGGCCGTCACAGGCAACGCCGCCATGCGCACAAACATACCGGGCACCATGAAATCGGGCAAATGGCTGTAAAGGTACTTATGCAGCGCTGCCGGGTCCCATGAACCTGATGAAGCCACCACATAGGCTACCAGTTCCACACCTCTCAGGTCATCTTTCCTCGCGATGACTGCACACGTCTGAACTTGAGGATTGGCAGCCAGCACGGCCTCTATTTCACCCGGCTCGATGCGGAAGCCCCGGATCTTGACCTGTGTGTCCGCGCGGCCGATGAACTCGACCGCCCCATCTGCCAGGTAACGCACCAGGTCACCTGTGCGGTACAGCAGACCTTGGCCACCGGTGAAGCGGTTGGATACGAAACGCTCTGCAGTCAGCTCGGGCCTGCGTAGGTAGCCACGTGCCACACCCAGCCCGCCCACATACAGTTCCCCCACCACCCCACGAGGCACAGGTTCGCCCCTTCGGTTGAGCACGAACAACGGCGTTTGCGTGATGGGACGCCCGATGGGGATGGACCGGCGTGCCGTGTCAGCCGTGGTGATGCTGTGCGTCGCCGTGAACGTCGTGCACTCGGTGGGGCCGTAACCATTGATCAGCGCCGTTTGAGGCGCTGCCCGCATGAACCGGGTGACATGGTCGACCGACAAGGCCTCTCCGCCGATCAGCAGCTCTTTCAACTTGCCCAGGTGGCGCGGGTCGTCGTCCACCACCGCGTTGAACAACGCAGCCGTCAACCAGGCTGCGCCCACCTGGTGCTGGCCGATCACCGCAGACAACCCTGGGCCCGTGGGGATTGCCTCGGTGTGCAGCACGCAACGTCCACCGTTCAACAACGGCCCCCAGATTTCGAGCGTGGACGCGTCGAAGCCCAATGGCGCTGCATGGAGCATGACCGTTTCGGCATTCAACGCCATGAACCTGCATCCGCACACCAGGCGCACGATGGCGCGATGTGGAATCTCCACCCCTTTGGGCGTGCCGGTTGATCCCGATGTGTACATCACATAGGCCAGATCGTCCGGGCGGATGGTGGGCAACTCAGACGATGGTGTCCAACCGTTCTCGGGAGGCGAATCGACCGCCAACCTGGGCCAGGATGCAGGCAGTTTTGCAGACAGGCTGGCATGCGTCAGCACCAGTTTGGCCTGCGCATCGTCAAACATGAACCTCAGCCTGTCTTCGGGGAAGCTGTGTTCAAGCGGCAAATATGCCGCACCCGCCTTCAAGACCGCGAGGATGGCGACCAGGGCATCGACCGAACGCTCCAGCGCAACAGCCACGACGCTGCCGGGTGTGACACCCGCATGGATCA
Organism: Comamonadaceae bacterium UBA2334; assembly: GCA_002344885.1. Classification (GTDB taxonomy): domain Bacteria; phylum Pseudomonadota; class Gammaproteobacteria; order Burkholderiales; family Burkholderiaceae_C; genus UBA2334. The sequence continues at coordinate 23,913 of DDUQ01000082.1, read as the reverse complement.
GCCTGTGCGCCAATTGGCTGGAGCGGTCGTCCAGCGCCTGATAGCTCATGTCGCCGTGCCCGGTCATGCTGACGGCCACACGCTCGGGACCTGACCTGACCGCGAGTCCAAAGCACGACACCACGTCCATCGGACCTTTGTAGGGCCAAGGGTCGTCGTTCCACGTCTGCAACAACTGGTGTTGCTCGGCTGGGCGCAAAACCGCCAGACTTAACACATTCTGAGACGCGTCGGTCACCATTTGTTCAAGCACCCAGGCCGCTGCCGACAGCAAAGTCTCGACCGACTCGGCGCTCAGCGGTGGCGTCCGCGCGGTAGCGACCCAAGCCATAGACTGCGCGTCGAACGCCACGCACAACTGTATTTCGTCATGGCTGAGCGCCAATTGCTGCTCGGATGTGGCCCAATGGAGCTCCCGAGCCGACCCGGAGCTGGCCGTTTGCGACCCAGCTTCTGTCTTGAGGCGAGCCAGCCAATTCAGACAAAACTCGTCCGCCGGAACGAAATACCTTGCACCGCCCAGATCTACCGTGGCATCCCCTCGCACGCGGTCCAGCGTGACCAGCCAGGCAGCCATCGCGACCGATTCGACGGTAACCCCCACCCTGTCAGCCAGCCCCTTCAGCTTGGGCACCAGGTCTTTGGCCAGATCCACCCGGAACTGACTGACGCTGGCAGTGTCGGTGGCCGACGTTTGCGGGAGCACATCCAGCAGTGGTACGGAGCCAGATGAAGGTTCAACTGTGTGGCTCATGTTTCTCGACGCTCCCGAATGAATGACCCCGGATCTGCACACGTGGCACTCGCATGCCTCACTTCGCAGTAAACACCCCCTGCTGGCGCAAATGTGGCATGCAACAACCTGTTCACAGTCATTATGCCCACAGGAGGTGGCGAAAACCCCTCATGAAAACCCGTCATGTTTTTCCCGACTTGACCCCGTCAGCAGTGAGGTGGCTGAAGAAAAACGCCACCACTTTGCGATGAGCGTCGGCGATCAAACGCCGGTCAAAGCCTGGCGCATCGGTCGAAGCTTCCGGTGGCACCGCTGGAGAGAGCAGGCTCAAGTGTCCCGCACCGCGCAAACTGGCCAACTCGACGCAATGTTGACATGCCTTCAACAACGCACCGCTGTGCAGGGCGGGCGGTATGTACCGGTCATCAAGCGCTTGCACCACGCCAATGGCGCGGGAACTGTTCACCAGCGTTGCTTTGTCGAACTCGGCCAGGGCAGGCACTTCAGCCACCACAGCGGCCACTCGCGGATCGGCATGTCCGTGCAGTGTGGTGTCCCGCATGCGGTAATTGATGCGCACAAGAGCTCGGGCCATACGCAGGCTGTCGAGCCAGTCGCCTTTCAGGCTGCCATGGCCTTCTGAACAGATCTGAAAATCGGCTCTGATGTGTTGGTTGCAATGCCTGCGCAGGTTGTCTGCCGACCATTTGCCACCAGCCATCGTGAGCGCCGTATGGCCACCGGCCGACATGCCATACACGCCCACCTTGTCGGTTCGCACCGCCCAACGGCTGGATTGGGCCAAGGCATCGATCACCGCAGTCACCTGAACAGGCCGCAGTTGCCAGTTGGTCCAGGTGGTGAGGGTGCTGTGGTCGTGGTCTTTGCTGTTGTCACCCGCGTGAAACGGCGCAGCCACCACAAATCCCGCCTGCACCAGTTGTTTGGCCAAGTCACTGTGTTGCCAGGGGTTACCCCCGGAACCGTGGGACAACACCACCAATGGCCGTTTGCCTGAGGACGCCACTGCAGGCAGGTCCCAGCCCATCTGCATGCGAACACCATTTCGGGTGATGTCGGCCGCCTGCCCTGTGCCCAAATAGAACACCACTGTTTCTGGAAGGGTCTGCGAAGCAGCCAGCACCGTGGCTGCAACCGTTTGCGGCTCAGCTGCGGCTGTCTTGCCAGCTGCCAGCACCGCCTGATTTGCCCATAGCCCAAGCCACACAACGCCAACAAGAAAGGTGCGACGTGCCTTGCCGGGTACTTGCCAGGCTGGCCAACGAGCGGTGGAACTTGTCTGAATGTTCATGGATTCGATCATCGGTACACACACAGTGCCAAGCTTCCCGGCACGTCTGACATGAGACTGTCAGCACCGCATTGGCTCAGTTTACCTGCCCACCTGAGCCGTCCGCCAAACACTTCAGCCACCCGGAAGGCATGCAAGCACCCACCGATTGGGCAAGTCGGTCGAACACCTCATCGAGCGCCGTGGCCTGCTTGCCAAACAGTGCGCCGATCACGCTGGCATCCTCGAACAAACCATGCAGGTACACGCCCAACACATTGCCGGCGGCGTTCTGCCAGCCCAAGCCGTCCGCCAGAACCTCGTGTGCCACCTCGCCATTGGCCACCATCGCCGGGTGCAACGCCGTCTGGCCCAAGTGAATCTCGTACCCCGAAACCGGCTGCCCGCTCAATGCCGACCACGCACTCCCCATGGCCCCCCCCATGGAGCCGAACCGCGCGCGGGTGCGCCGGACCGTTTTGTTCGCGCCGAACAGCGTCACCAGAGGCAGCAGGCCCAGCCCCGGCGCGTTGCCGCCACCGGCCTCCAGACCCTCAGGGTCCACGATGGCCTCACCCAGCATCTGCAGGCCCCCGCAGATGCCCAGCACCGCCTTGCCCTGGTGCGCGTGGGCGCACACCGCCGCGTCCAGCCCCTGCTGGCGCATCCAAGCCAGGTCAGCCACGGTGGATTTGCTGCCGGGCAGCACCACCCAGTCAGCCCCCGCCAGATCGGCTGGCGTACGGGCCCACACCAGCCGCACGCCTGCCGTGTTCTTCAACGGTTGGAATTCGTCCAGGTTGCTGATGCGGGGATAGGCCACCACCGCCACGGTGACCCAGACCGCACCGGCCGCCGTGCTCCGGTCGTCGAACACACCGTCTTCCTCTGGCAGCCCGTGGTGCCACTGCATGGGAATGGTGGCCACAGTGGGCACGCCGGTCAGTTCCTGCAGCTGCTGCGGGGCAGGTGCCAGCAAACTGGCATCGCCCCGGAACTTGTTCAGCACAAAGCCCTTGATGAGCGCCCGGTCAGCCTCTGGCAGCAGGGCCCAGGTGCCGTACAGGTGGGCAAATGCGCCCCCCCTGTCGATGTCGGTCACCAGCAGACAGGCCGCATCGGCATGGCGGGCCACGCGCATGTTGACCACGTCACTGTCGTACAGGTTGATTTCTGCCGGGGAACCGGCACCCTCGATCACCACCACATCGTTTTCGGCCCGCAAGGCATCCAGCGCCGCAGCAATGACCGGCCAGACGGTCTGGCTGCGGCCCCGCCAGGGTGCGTCGGACAAGCTTCGGTTGACCTCGCCCATCAGCACCACCTGGCTGCGGGTGTCGGCCTCGGGCTTGAGCAGCAGTGGGTTCATGCGAACGTCGGGCTCTGCCCGTGCGGCCAGCGCCTGGAAGTACTGGGCGCTGCCGATTTCGCCCAAACCACCGCCAGGCGTGGGCACCACCCGGGCGTTGTTGCTCATGTTCTGGGCCTTGAAGGGTGCCACCTTGAAACCCTGGTTGGCGTACCAGCGGCACAGCGCCGTGGCCAGCCAGCTTTTGCCCGCACCACTGGTGGTGCCCAGCACCATGACGCAGCGCGCCGGCCGGGAGCTGATTTTTTTGATAGCATTCATGATATGTCAATCAAGCGCCAGATGGCATATTTATTTAAAACTACAGCCGCCAACACTGGCCATAACCAGGTGTGCCGGGAAAAGGGGGCCAGTCGGCCGCCGTCGGCCAATCATCCGCCGCATGGCCACGCGCCCAGTGGCGTGCCAGCATCCACCCCGCATGGCCCACCACCAGGGCCGTGTACCGTTCCGGTTGGCCTGCCGGTGCAGCCACCAACTTCGCACCGCATGCATTCCTTGCACCGGCCTGCCCCTCGGGCTGCCAGGCACTGGCCCGCTGCACCAGCGTTGACAGCGCTTCACCGCCACCCGGCGCATGGTGTGCGAAGTCTGCACACCAGGCATCGACTTCCTCCTGGCGAATGTGCGACCAGTCCTGACCCTCCCACGCACCAAAATCAGCCTCCAGCAGCGCATCGTCCACCCGGTGCACCCACCCCCAGCGGCGCAACCATTTGCCCACGTCTGCCCCACGGCGCAGGGGCGAGGTGTACACCACATGCGCCAGCCGGTCACGCCGCGCCGTGGCCTGAATGCGGCGTGCCAGACGCTTGGCCCGGCGTGGGTCCACCGCTACGTCGGTGCGCCCCACACAGCGCCCGGCGACATCATCCGGCCTGGGATGCCGCCACACCAGCAAGGTCAGCGGCGTGTCTGTCGGCCCGTCCCATACGGGCGGCGGGGTCAACCGCTGGCTCATGACCCGCCCGCCACCGTCGAGGCCAAGGCCAGCAGCACCGCCATTTCCACCAGTTGTTCGGTGGCCCCCAGCGCATCACCGGTGTAACCGCCCAGCCGCTGCTGCAACCAGCGCCGAACCGACACCACCACCAGCAGCGACCCAGCCACGGCCCACCCCCACTGACTGGCAGACAGTGCGGCCACGCCCGCATGGCCAGCCCACACCAGCCCGGCCCACACCAGCACGCACCAGACCAGTGCCACGAATGCATGGCTGCGCGGCACCGCGAGGGCGAGGGGCTTGGCCTTGGCATGCTCGGCGTCACCAGCGTATGGCAGCCACACCATCATGCCCACGGCTGCGGTCCGGCCCATGCTGTGTGCGGCCACCAGGGCCAGCACGGCGGCCAGGGGCTGCACCAGGGCCAGCGACGCCACCAACCCGATCCGCAGCCCCAACCCCAGTACCAGGGCAACCGCGCCGTAGGTGCCAATGCGGGAGTCCTTCATGATGGTGAGCGCCCGCTCACGCGGGACGTACCCGCCCAGGGCATCGAAGGTGTCGGCCAGCCCGTCTTCATGGAAGGCACCTGTCAACCAGACCGAGGCGGCCACCGCCAGCACGGCGGCCACCCATGCCGGCCAGACCCACAGTGCCAGCCACAGCACGCCCGCGCTGAACACCCCCACGCCCATGCCCACCAACGGAAAGTGACGCACACAGCCGGAGAGCCAGTCGGTCTGGAAGCCCTCGCCCACCCACTTAGGCACCGGCAACCGGGTGAGGAACTGCACCGCCACCCAGAACAGCCGACACTCGTGCACCAGCAGGTGCCAACCCTTGTTCATCGTGTGCTCCCTGATTCTGTTTCCGCCGACGCGCCCGCGGGGGGCCATCCATCGCCGCGCCACGGCCTCAGCACGGCCAGCATCGCATCCTGTGCGGCTGGGGGCTGCACCGACACGCGCCAGGCACCCGGCAAGCCAAAACTGGCGGTGTCGCGCCACGCCACGCCGGCCGCCTTCAATGTGTGGTGAATCGCATGGTGAGTCTCTCGGTGCAACGCGGCGTGAGGCCCGGGCTCGTCACCATCCCGGTCGGTGCCAGCGCACACCGCGCCCTCCACCCCGTGTGCAGCCGTCGCCCACGGCGGACGTACCAGGTTGAAATTGGTCACGCCGGGCAACACCTGCCAGCCCAGGGCCTGCAGCGCTGCGTGCTGGCGCGCTTGCCACCCGCGCAGCGTGTCACGGCTGGCGGCCACCCAGGCCTGCACCGGCGGCTGCACCCATGCCTGCAGCAAGGCGACCCCTTCCGCGCCCAGCGGCCAGGAGGGGCATGCGGCCTCCAGCCGACGGCACCACTGCGCGCCCACCTCACCCAGCGGCGCAATGGCGTAGGCTGCCCGGACCCCGGTCAACCCCAGCGCCTTGTTGGGCGACCAGAGCTGAAACACCCTGTCCAACGCGCCACTGGCCTGCCACCCGCTGTGGCCGTGCAGGCGCAGGGGCTCGCACGCCCGGTCCAGCACCATCAACGCCTGACTGATCAGGTCGGGCGTGGGATCAACTGGCTGCCCCAGCGGGCTGGACGGATCGGTGACCCAGCGCAGCGTGGCCGGGTCAGCAGCACGTTCGCCATGCACCATGCACGCACGGCCCCACCCTCGCGCAGCGGTGGCGTAATCGCCAAACGCATGTTGGGGCACGGCCACCGGGCCGGGGCCGGTCAACCCCGTCAGCCGGAAAATGAATTCACTGGCGCTGGCCGCCAGCACCACCCGCGCCGGTGCCACCCCGTGGAAATCGGCCAACTGCGCTTTCAGGGCGGTGTAGGTTGGGTCCGGGTAATGGCGGCGGTCAGCCGCCAGAACAGCCTGCAACGCCAAGGGGCACGGGCCACAGGCATTGGCGGTGGTGGAAAAGTCAAACGTTGCCGGGCCATCCGGCCCAGGGCCGCCGTGGATGCGCACAGGGCTCAGGTCAGATTGAGCTGCCATCACGCACCCCCCACCCGCCAGGGCTGCCACGCTGCGGCCAGCAGCAGGCACAGGGCGGCTGCCCACCACACCGCTCGCCAGGCATGGGCCGTGGCGCGCGCCACATCGCTGCCCACCGCTTCGCGCCCCGCTGCATTCAGGGTGTACACGCCGGGTTTGCCCAAGCGCACGCCCAGGCGCAGGGCCATGGCGCCCATCGGCCAGCCACCGTTGGGAGACGGTGTGAGGCGGGCGATGCGCCACAGGGCGGCACCCTGCCCCACGGGCCACAGCAGCAAGGCGGTCAGCCGGGCGGGCAGCCAGTTCAACGCGTCATCGGCCCGGGCGGCCCATTTGCCGGCCCACTCCCACTGGCGACCATTGCGTTCGCCACGGTAGCCCCACATGGCATCAGCGGTGTTGGCGAACCGGTACAGCGCGGCACCGGGCAACCCGGCGATGGCAAACCAGAACAAGGGGGCCACCACCGAGTCGTTCAGGTTTTCTGCCAGGCTTTCGAGGGCGCTCTCGCGCACCTCAACGTCCGTTAGCTGCGAAACATCGCGGCTGACCAGCCATCTCAGCCGTTCGCGGCCTGCGTCCAGCGACTCGCCCAACGCTGCTTCCACCGCCTGCACTTCCGTGCGCAGCAAGCGCCAGGCCAACAGCGGCTTCAGGCACACCGCCAGCCCCAACACCGCCGCCCAGGGCGGCAGCAGCAGGCACGCCACCTGCAACCACCCTGCACAGGCAAAAACGATAGCTGCCAGTGCCCACCAATAAAACGCTGAAGCACAAAAAATACCCAAATTTCTTGCACCAAACTGGCCGTGGGCCCGGGCGGCGGGTGGTGCGCAGCGTTCACCCGCCCAGCTCAGTGCCTTGCCCATCCACACCACCGGGTGCAGGCGCACCGGCGGCTCACCCCACAGGTGGTCGATGAGCAGCGCCAGCGGGACCGCCAGTGCCAGGCTCAGGCCAGAAAAATCAGACAAGCCAACCATCAGCCTGACTCTGATGTGGTGCCAAACAATGCCGAGGGCATGCCCCAGACATTGTCGAAGACCAGACCGGGCAGTGCCTGGCGGTGCGCCCAGTCCAGCTGTTGCAGCATGGGTTGGTCGTAAAACGCTGTCACCGGCCCCAGGCACAGCAAGGCCACTGGGTCGGCCCCGTCAGGCAGGGCCAGCGCCCGGCCGAGCTCACCCGGATCGAACACGGACACCCAACCCATGCCCAATCCCTCGGCGCGCGCGGCCAGCCACAGGTTCTGGATGGCACAGGCCGTGGAGGCCAGGTCCATCTGCGGCATGGTCCGGCGGCCAAAGACATGGCGTTCGCGCCCGTCAGCCAGCACCACGGCCAGCAGTTCAGCGCAGTCCAGCAGACCTTCCACCTTCAGGCGCATGAACTCGTCGCGGCGTTCACCCAGTGCGTCGGCGGTGCACTGGCGCTCGTGCTCCACCAGCGCGTGCAGGCGCAGGCGCATGGCTCGGTCGGTGATGCGGATGAACCGCCACGGCTGCATGAAGCCCACGCTGGGCGCGTGATGGGCAGCCAGCAACAGGCGCTGCAGTTGTTCGGGCGGCACCTGTCCGCCGCTGAAGTGCCGCATGTCGCGCCGCTCGGCAATGGCGCGGTACACCCCGCGCTGCTCAGCCTCGGCAAAAGCGAGGGGGCTGGTGCAAGCCTGGGTCAATCTTCGATGCCCCGCTGTGCCGGAATGCCCGCCTTGAAGGCATGTTTGACCATCGTCATCTCGGTCACGGTGTCGGCCAGTTCGATGAGCTCAGGTGGGCACCGCCGCCCCGTCAGGCACACATGCACATGGCTGGGACGGTTGCGCAGGGTGTGCAGCACATCGTCCAGCGGCAACCAGCCGTAAATGAGGGGGTAGGTGATTTCATCCAGCACCACCAGAAAGTGCTGGCCAGCCAGGATGGTGGCTTTGGCAATGGCCCAGCCGTCACGGGCCAGTTGGGCGGAGTGATCCAGGTCCTGGCTTTTCCAGCTGAACCCGTCGCCCAACCCGACGATGGGAATGCCCAACTGGTCAAACATGCGGTGCTCGCCAAACCGTGCCGTGGGCACCTTCATGAACTGGTAAATCTGCACGGCCTTGCCCCGCCCGTGGGCACGCAGGGCCAGGCCGAACGCGGCGGTGCTTTTGCCTTTGCCGTCACCGGTGTTGACGATGACAATGCCCCGACGCTCGCCCTCGGGCTTGTCATAGGGTTTGTCGGTAGGGGGTGTTTCGATCTGCATGCGGCAAGCTTTCCTGACTGTTCAATTCAATTTCGGTAACGACACCCACTGATCCATCAAGCGGTGGATGCCAATTCGGTTTGCAAATACCGCTTCGAGCGCCCGGTGGGTCGCTGCATCGCCACTGGGGCCGCAGTGCTGCACCCGGCCCTGGGCCATGACCAGCACGTCGTCGGCGGCCAGTGCGGTCGAAATCTCGTGCAGCACGCTGACCACGGTTTTGCCATCGGCCACCAGTTGGCGCACGAGTTGCAGCCAGTCGGCCTGGTGGGGCGGGTCCAGGTTGGCCAGCGGTTCGTCCATCAGCAGCACGTCGGCCTCGACCGCCAGGGCACGGGCCAGCAACACCCGCTGGCGTTCCCCGCCAGACAGTTCACCCAGCGGCGTGCAGGCCCAGTCCCACGCTTGGGTCTGGCGCAGGGCGCGTTCCACGGCGGCATGGTCGGCATCCGTCGGTGGGCTCAGCCAGCTCTGGTGCGGCAGGCGGCCGAGCATGGTCACGTCGTAGGCGGTGAGGTCGTCTGCGCCGTCCGCCCCCGCGCCGCCCTGCCCCAACCAGCTTAAGCGTCGGGCACGTTCCTTGGGGCCCCAGGCGTGCAGCTCGCGCCCCAGCAGTTGCACGCTGCCACTGCACGGCAGCAAACCGCCCAGGCACTTCAGCAGGGTGGACTTGCCCGCGCCATTGGGGCCAACAACGCTCAGCCACCGCCCTGCCGACACGTCCACGCTCACGCCATGCAGCACAGGATGGTGATGCGAGCCGAAACCCAGGCTCGCGCTGATCTGGTGGGCACTGAGTGCTATTGGATTTTTCATGCCGCTCACCCCACCCGCCTGTGCATGAGCCACAGCAGGTAACCCCCGCCCAGCACGGCGGTCAGCACGCCCACGGGCAGCTCCTGCGGGGCCATCACGCCACGCGCCAGCGTGTCGGCCAGCAGCAGCAGCACACCGCCCATCAGGCTGGACAGGGCCAGCAGGCGGGCATGGGTGGTCTTGACGGCCGATCGCACCAGGTGCGGCGCGGCCAGGCCCACGAAGGCAATCAACCCGGTCTGCGCCACCGCCGTGCCCGTGGCCAGGGCCAGCACGCCCACCAGCGCCACGCGCAGTGCACCCAGTGGCAGCCCCAGGCTGGCGGCAGTGGCTTCGCCCAGGCTCAGACCATCGAGCACGCGGGAGAACGCCAGCGCCACCCCCACACACGGCACCCACGCACCGGCCATGATGCCCACTGCCGCCCAGCCCACGAAACCCGTGGACCCGAGCATGAACCCCTGCATGGCCTGCAGGATGTCGGGGGTCAGCAGCGTGACCAGCGACGTGAAAGCCCCCAGCACCACGCCCACCACCACCCCCGCCAGCAGCAGGCGCAGCGTGTGCTGCACGCCCTTGGCGAGCAGCAGCGTCAGCAACACCGCCAGCACAGCGCCCACAAACGCCGAACCGGTCATCCCGAGTCTGACCACCCAGTGGGTGGTCATGGGGCTCACACCCAGCAGCGCGAGTGCACCGGCCACCCCAAGCGTGGCACCCGATGCGCTGCCCAGCAAAAACGGATCGGCCAGCGGGTTGCGAAACAGCCCCTGTGCCACCGCACCGGCCAGCCCCAGCAAGGCCCCGGCCAGAAACGCACCCAGCGTGCGCGGCGCGCGGATGTCCCACACGATCTGTGCAAACAGCGCCTGGTCAGCCGCTCGCGCGCCCGGCTCACCGCCCGTCAGCAGGTGGGCCAGGGCACCCAGCACATTCGCCAGGGGTTCCACCCCCGTGCTGCCCACTGCCAGGCTGGCCAGCCCCAGCACGCCACCCAGCGCCAACAGCAACATGCCCAGCCACAGGGCTCGCCGTGCGCCGGTGTCGGGTCGGCCGGTTGGTGCCGGCTGAAGCAGGGCATGCGGCGGTGGCTCAGGCTGGTCCGGCAGGGTCATGCAGGTGCCCCTTGACGTGCCACACAACCCGCCATCAGCCGCGCTGCTTCGGCCATGCGGGGGCCGGGGCGCACCAGCACGTCCGACTCTTCCAGGCTGAACACGCACAACCGGTTGCCGGCAATGGCCCGCATGGCCTTCCAGCCGGGCCGGTCTGTCATGCCAGAAGCGTTACGCGCCCCCACCATGATGACGTCCGGGTTGGCGCGCACCACAAACTCGGGGTTGAGCTTGGGAAACGGCCCCAGTTCGGGACCCAGGATGTTCTTCACCCCCAGGCGGGTGAGCGTTTCACCGATGAACGATGATGCCCCCGCGCCATACGGTGCGCGGTTGACCTCGAAATACACCCGCGTGCCACGCGCACTGGCGGGCAAAGACTGCGCCGCCGCCGACACCGCCGCGTCGATGTGCCGCCACACCTTGTCGGCTTCGGCCACGGGCTGGCCCAACGCCTGCGCCACCTTGCGCAACACACGCTGCACGTCGGCATGGGTCTTGGGCTCCAGCACCACCACCCTCACACCCAATGCCTCCATCCGCTCCGCCGCACGGGACGACGCGGCCACCAGCACCAGATCGGGCCGAACCGCCACCACCGCCTCAATGTTCGGGTCCAGCCCGCCGCCCAGTTGCGGCAGCTTTTGCACGGCAGCAGGGAAGTTGGAATAGCGGTCCACGCCCACCAGTCGGCTGCACTGCCCCAGCTCACACACGGTTTCGGTGAGCGAGGGCAGCAGGCTCACCACACGCTGCGGCGGCGCGGTAAACGTGACCGTGCGGCCACGGTCGTCCACCACGTCGTAGGCCCAGGCAGAACTGCCCATCCACCCAGCCAGCACCAGCCACAGCACGCTGGCGAGCCTCAGCTCCACCACCCGGGCCAGCACACCCCACTGGCACAACACGCGCCCCGCGCTCATGCCTTCACCACCATTGGTAACCCCGCGACCATCAGCACCACGCGCTGGCTGAGCGCGGCCACGGCCTGGTTCAACTGACCTGTGGTGGACACAAAGTGGCGCACCTGTTCACCCATGGGGATGACTCCCAGGCCCAATTCGTTGCCCACCAGCACCACCGGGCCGGAGACCGCCTTCAAAGACTCCAAAAACATAGTGACTGATCCAATACCAGAAAGCGATGGAAGGGAATTTTTGTCAATATTTTCTGCGCGATGACCTGACACCACCGTTGCGTCACCCTGGGCCGCACCGGGGGCATCCTCAAGCGGCATCAGCAGGTTGGTCAGCCACAGCGTGAGGCAATCCACCACCAGCAGGTGATGGGGGGCGCTGAGGCGCGAAATGGCTTGCGCCAACGCCACCGGCTCTTCCAGCGTGGCAAGGCCAGGGGCGCGCTGGGCGCGATCGGCCTGGTGGCGGGCAATGCAGCGCTGCATCTCGGCATCCCAGGGCTGGGCCGTGGCAATCAGGGTGGCTTGCCGTGGCTGGCCGTTCACGGGCGCACCGGCCAGCCAGGCGTTGGCCAGGCACTCGGCCCGCCGCGACTTGCCGCTTTTCTGGCCACCCAGGATCAGCTCGACTCCCGGCACGGCCACATCCAGTGCCTTGGGGTGAGCAGTGTGTGTCTCAACCATGCTGTTCACTCCAACGCCCGATGATGGTCGCCAGTTGTGCCACGCCATCGGTCAGCGCAGCGGGGCCGGGTTGCAGGATGTCGGCCGACTTGATTTCAAACAACTGCCCGGTGCGCACGGCGGCCACATCCTGCCAGCCAGGGCGGGCCGCCACTTTTTCGGCCCTGAACTTCTTGCCGCACCAGGAGCCGATGATGATGTCGGGGTTGCGGCGCACGATGTCGTCGCCGCTGGCCAGGATGCGGTCTTTGCCCATGGGCATCAGGGCCAGTTCGGGAAAAATGTCGTCCCCGCCCGCCACACCCACCAGTTCCGACACCCAGCGGATGGCACTGATGTGCGGCTCGTCCCATTCCTCAAAAAACACCCGTGGGCGGCGTTTGCCGGCGGCCTCGCGCGCAGCCGCCTGGGCACGGATGGCCGCCAGCCCGGCCTGTATCGCCTCGATGCGGCGCTGTCCCTCGTCGGCGCAGCCCACGGTGGCAGCCACCTGATACAGCATGGCAAAAATCTGGTCCACGCTGCGCTGGTTGAACACGGTCACCTGCACACCGGCTCGCACCAGCTGCGCAGCGATGTCGGCCTGCAGGTCGGAAAAGCCGAACACGCAGTCGGGCTGCAGGTCCAGAATTTTGTCGATCTTCGCGCTCAGGAAGGCGCTGACCTTGGGCTTTTCTTCCCGCGCCCGGCGGGGCCGCACGGTGTAACCGCTGATGCCCACAATGCGCGCCTCCTGCCCCAGCAGATACAGCCACTCGGTGGTTTCTTCTGTAAGGCACACGATGCGTCGGGGTGCGTACGGGCAGCCTGAATGGGTCTGCTGGCCAAGGCTTGAATGGCTCATGTCGTCTCTTCCCACAAAGGTGCAGGTTGCAACAAGGCGGCCACGGCCGCAGGGGCTGACGGAAACCACCCATGAAAGTAACTCGCCCGGACAGCACCCTGCGCGTACAGCGCTTCACCCTCCTGGCCGGTGGCGACGGGTTGCGCCGCCGCGCCGGGCCGCACCGTGCGGGCCACGGCCTGCAGCGGCGTGTCAGTGACCGACCAGTGAAACGTGTGCCCACGCAGGCTGCCGGCAGCCAGGTCCAGCCGCTGCGGGCCCAGCGCCGCGAGCCGCTTCTGCATGCGCACGGTGCCGGGCAACAGGCCCCACAGTGTGTGGGTGGTTCCAGCCTTGTCCACCAACGCATCGAACAACAACAGCATGCCGCCGCATTCGGCCCATACCGGCTTGCCCGCTGCCGCGTGGGCCCGCAGGGCATCGCGCATGGCGTGGTTGGCGGCCAGGGCCGCCGCGTGCAGCTCGGGGTAGCCGCCGGGCAGCCAGACGGCATGGCACGGCGGCAAGGCCGTGTCGTTCAGCGGCGAGAAAAACACCACCCTGGCACCCAGCTCGCCCAAGGTCTGGAGATTGGCGTCATAAATGAAACACAGCGCCGCATCACGCGCCACGGCCACCGTTTGCCCGGCCAGCGCCGGTTCGGGCATGCGCCCACTGCCCCCGTGGTGACCCACAGCCGGGGGTTGACTGGGACGCCCGGTCTCAGAAGAACGATCAATAGCAGATTGTCCAACTCCAGAAAGCGCTGACGGCAGATTTGGTTCACAAAACCCCACACCCCAGGCCTGGCGCATCTGCGCCACGCTCAACTGCCCGAGCGGTGTCTGTGCCAAGGCGTCTGCTGCAGCATCCAACCGTTGCATGGCATCCGGCAGTTCCTGTGCGGCCACCAGGCCCAGGTGGCGTTCAGGCAGCGTCAGGGCAGCCGAACGCTGCAACGCGCCCAGCCACCCCACCGCCACGGCATGGTCCACGTTCACCGGACCACCCACCTCAGCCAGCGACTCTCCGGTGACCGACACACGCACCATCTCGGCATGGCGCTCGCTGGCCACGCGGTTGGCCAGCACGCCAGCCCAGCGCAACGGGCCGTGGCAGTGGGCCTGGTAGTGGCACAGCCCGTGCGCCAGGGCACCGAAGGTCTGCGCCATGGCGGACGCATCCACCACCGCCAGCACGGGCAATCCCAGCAGACGGGCCAGGTCGGCGGCGCTGGGGTCGCCGTCATACAACCCCATCACGCCTTCAACCAATATCAGGTCCGCCTCCTGCGCGGCCCGGTGCAGGCGCTGGCGCACATCGGCCTCGCCGGTCATCCACAGGTCCACCTGATGAACCGGCGCGCCACTGGCCAACTGGTGCCAGAACGGGTCCAGAAAATCCGGCCCGCACTTGAACACCCGGACCCGCCTGCCCGCCCGTGTGTGCAGGCGAGCCAGTGCGGCGGTCACGGTCGTTTTGCCCTGGCCGGAAGCCGGGGCCGCGACCAGCAATGCGGGACAGGTGGTCAACGCCCTGCCCACTTGACACCGACGTAGGCGGTGCGGCCTGCGGTGGCGTAGCCGCGTGCGGTCTGGTAGGTCTTGTCGCCCAGGTTGTCGAGGCGGGCGACCAGCGTCCAACCCGGTGCCAGGGCACGTGAGGCCGAGAAGTTCACCACACCGTAACCCGGCAGCCGGTTGGTGTTGGCCGCGTTGTCAAACCGCATGGCATGCGCCTGCCACTCCGCGCCCAGCGACCAGCCAGCCAGCCGGGTGTCGGCTGACACCTTGGCCACGCGCTTGGCGCGGCGAGCCAGTTGCTTGCCGGTGGTGTCGTCCGTGGGGTCGAGCAGATCGAGCGAGCCGTTCAGCCCCACACCGTTCGCACCGCCGAAGCGGGTGCCCGCCGCCAGCGTCACGCCCTGCAGGGTGGCTTTGCCGGTGTTGCCATAGCAGCCTGGGAACGCACCGCCACCATTCGCACAGGCACCCGGGCCGGACACATAGTTGATGAGGTCGGTCACCCGGTTGCGGTAGGCCACCACCGACAGGCTGTTACCTTGGGCCGCATACTTCAGCCCGATTTCCGCACTGCGCGCTTTTTCCGGCGACAGGTTGGGCGTGCCGTAGATGCTGAACCGCTGGAACAGCGTGGGCGCGCGGAAGGCTGAGCCGACCGAGCCCGTGGCCCGCCACCCCGCCCCCAACGCCATGGCGTAGGCCAACCCGCCGGTGGTATGGGCACCAAACTCGCTGTCATCGTCATGCCGGAGGTTGGCCTGCACGGTGTGCACGCCTTGCTTCCAGCCGTAGCCCAGGGCCAAGGCATTCTGGCTGCGCAGGGTTTGATTCGGTGTGGTGGAGCCGTTCAGCAAACGGTCTTCCCTTCGCTCCAGGGCAGCGGTGACCTGATGCGGGCCAGTGATCCACTCGTTGTGCCACAGCAGGGTGTCGACACGGGTGTCGGTGTAATAGAACGAGGGTCCCGTTTCATAACGGTCCTTGCCTTGCGTGAGCGACACACGGCTGCGCCAGGCATCCGACCATGTGGCCTGCCAGTTCAACGCCAGGGTACCCAGGTCCTGCTGGGAACGGTCATCGACCTTGGAGTTGAACGCGTCGTAGCCGCTGTTGCTGTCGGCACCTGTCCAGATCGCTTCCAGTTTGTGTGCCGAGTTGACCTGCAGGCCCACCCGCGCCAGACCGGTGGTCTTGCGGTAGCCATCCCGGTCGGGGTGACCCGTGGGCTGCGCGTTGAAACCGTCACTGGTTTCATGGCCCAGGCCCAATGCGTAGTTCCACATGCCGGTCGATCCTGTCAGGTGCGCGTTCACCGTGCGCGTCTGGTGGCTGCCCAGGCCGATGCTGACCGAGGGTTGCACGCCCGACTCACCCTGGCGGGTGAACACCTGCACAACGCCACCGATGGCATCCGAGCCGTACACTGCAGCCGCCGGGCCACGAAGCACCTCGATGTGGTCAATGTGCTCCAACGCCAGCGCCTGCCAGGCTGCGCCGCCGGTGGACTGGGAGTCCACCCGCACCCCGTCGATCATCAGCACCGTGTGGCGTGAGTCGGCACCACGCAGGAACAGACTGGTGGTGGAGACCGGACCACCGTTGCGCGAGAGTTGAACGCCGGGCACATTGGCCAGCACATCAGCCAGCGTGCCGGCCCCGGCCTTGTCCAGTGCATCACGGCCTATCAGGGTCACATCCGCAACCACATCGGTCAGGGGCTGCACCGAACGGGTGGCGGTGACCACCACGTCTCTCAGGCTGGCATCAGCCTGAGCCCACGCAGCAGGCGCAACGCCCAACGCAGCGGCAGACGCCAGGCTGACGACGGACAGGCGTGCGCACAGGCGGCTGTGCCTTTGCAAGCAAAAAGAATGAAAAATCATGAAACAAACAAGTTGAAACGCCCTCACCGCCTTCCCCGACGGTGCCTGGACTTCACGGTGGCACGCCCACGGACGCACCACCACCTTGTTGGCCGGTATCCGGGCTGGTGGAACAACCTTCATCAGCCTTCCCAGGTTGCAGCGTGAATACACGATGCAGCCCAGTGGCGGGAGGATGAAAGCGGGATGCCGGCATGCCTGGATGCCATCAATCCGTCCACTTACCGTTGCGGGGGCAGCACTGGTTAGAAGCAGGCAGCGATGCGCCTGACTTCCCCCAGTTTCCCGTTGAACCTTCTTGCAAGAACTGATCGAAGGCACCAACCGTCAGCATTTTACGGGAGCAAACAGGCGACAGACCTTTTGCGACACGACCTCTGGACAAGCCTTCGCAGCGATCCTTGCTCACGCAGTGTGACAGCAAGTCTGTCAAGACAACCGGGCACACCGTCCTACAATCTATGTGCCATGGCCGACCCCACCCCCACCGCCCAACTCGCTGCACGCGTTGACCGACTGCTGCTGCTGCACCAGGAACTTCAACGGACCAACGACCTGTTGACTGCCCAGGTGCAGGCGCTCACAGCCGAGCGCGACTTGATGCGCTCCAAGCTGGCTGCAGCCCGCTCCCGAATCGACGCCCTGCTTGACCGCATTCCCGTTTCCACAGACGCCGTTCCGCGACCTGTACAGCCAGCCGAACCCGCACCATGAAACAGATCGAAGTCCAAATCATGGGCCAGGGCTACCTGCTGTCTTGCCCGGACGGCGGCGAAGCCTTGTTGCTGCAAGCCGTGAGTCGTGTAGACACAGCCATGTGCAAGATCCGGGACGCTGGCAAGGTCAGGGCCAGAGACCGGATTGCCGTGTTGGCCTCTCTGAATCTGGCTTTTGAACTGAGCGAATCCCTGGCCAAGGCGGAGGCAAGTGCCGCAATGCCCAAATTGGCCGAAGAAGCCACCCAAAATGCCGACCTCGCTGCGGATGACAAGCTGGTGCGAGACCTGATCCAACGTGTGGATGCTGTGCTGGGTGCCAACGGTCAATTGCTCTGACGCGCGGCAGTAACCACGGTTGGCGAAAGTCATGGTGATGCGTCAGCACCTTCAAAGAAAGCCGACTGAATACCCTTCGATTGCTGACCGAAAGCGTGTCCGACAGCGCAAGGGCAGACTACAATGCAAGCGTCTGCAGGGTCCGCTGGGTTTTTATGTCCTTGAACCAATGCTCTTTGAGCAGGGCTTGGAACATCGTCAGTCTGGTGTGATCGTCTCGCGTCAGATGAACCCGAAGTCTGTCTGACCTCGCCCACCTGAACCCCGGTTCAGGTCAGCGATCCGGCGCACCCCTGCAGACACCCTCTTTCCACTGCATGCCATCCTGTACCGATCGCTGGCATGTGCACAAAACCCAACCTCCATGTTGCTCGAACCTCTCCTGATTGCAGAACTGGCTGTTCTGGGTCTTTGCACCGGGTTCCTGGCAGGCTTGCTGGGCATTGGCGGCGGCATGCTGCTGGTGCCCTTCATCACACTCATCCTGACTGGGCGCGGGGTCACACCTGATCTTGCCGTCAAGATGGCCATCGCCACGTCCATGGCGACCATAGTGTTCACCTCGATTTCCAGCGTGCGCGCACACCACAAGCGCGGCGCGGTCCGCTGGGACGTGGTCAAGCGCCTGGCCCCGGGCATCGTATTGGGCTCGGCACTGGCCAGCGCCGGCGTATTTGCGGTATTGAAAGGCACATCGCTGGCATTGTTTTTTGCCGCTTTCGTGAGCTTTTCTGCCACACAAATGTTGCTGGACAAAAAGCCGGCCGCCAGCCGCACCCTGCCTGGCACCCCAGGCATGCTGGCCAGCGGCGGTGTCATCGGTTTTCTGTCAGGTCTGGTGGGAGCTGGCGGCGGCTTTGTCAGCGTGCCCTTCATGACCTGGTGCAACGTTGCCATGCACAACGCCGTCGCCACCAGCGCAGCGCTGGGCTTTCCCATTGCCCTGGCCAACGCAGTGGGGTATGTGGTGGCCGGTCAGCGTGTGGAGGGCCTGCCTGCTGGATCGGTCGGTTACATCTTTGTACCGGCACTTGCAGTGGTTGCCACCGCGTCCGTGCTGATGGCTCCACAGGGGGTCAAGGCTGCCCACGCTTTGCCGGTCAAACAGCTCAAACGCGTATTTGCGCTGGTGCTTTACGCGCTGGCTGCCTACATGCTCTACAGGGGCCTGGTTGCCTGATACGACGGCCTGACACCCACACGTGTCAACAGTCGAACAAGCCCCCAACGCACTTCGTAACTGACCTCAAGCTGTGATGGGCTTGTCGGCGACGACCATACCGTCCTCATCAGCGTACAGCCAGTCACCGGGGCGGACCCACACGCCCTGAACGACGATGGGCAGGTTGGACTGCCCCGCCGCTCTGCGCTCGGTTGGCAAAGGCATGGCCGCCAAAGCGCGGATACCCGTCTGGCACACCGCCAATTCACCCACGTCCCGGACACAACCGTCAATGACCACACCTGCCCACCCGTTGCGGGCTGCCGCGGCTCCCAGGTTACCCCCCAGCAAAGCGCGACGCAAAGATGCTCCACCGTCAACCACCAGCACACGCCCGTGGCCGGCGCTTTCAACCGCAGCCTTCACAGGCGTGTTGTCCTCAAAGCACTTGACTGTGAACACCTCGCCAAAAAAACGCGTGTGAGCGCCAAAGTCACGGAACACCGGGGGCAGTACACGAAAGTCACCGCTCGAGTCGGATTTGAAGGCGTCACACAAATCACAGGTGGGGGTCATGGGGACTGGGTTCATGGTGGGGATGCTCAAAATAAAACAGGATGAAGGTGACCTTGACATGATTGACGCGACGTTCATGAGCCGGATCATCAGGCCTGCACGAAGGCACAGCCCAAGCATACCGGCATGACAGTGTTGTTTTCCGGATCACATCCCGCAATGAAGCTTGGAAAATTAACGCACTCAGCGACTGAACCCGCTATGAAACAACGGTTTTCTGATTTAGCATGCCAGCAACCAGTGCAAAGCCGCATTTCCACTGGTGCAACACCCAAACATCATGAGGATTGACGAACATGGCAACTGCAAAGAAGGCACCAGCAAAAAAGGCTGCAGCACCCGCTAAGAAAGCCGCAGCACCCGCTAAACCCGCAGCTGCGCCAGCAGCCAAGAAGGCTGCCGCCGCGCCTGCGAAGAAAGCGGCAGCACCAGCTGCCAAAAAAGCTGCTGCCCCTGCAGCCAAAAAGGCTGCGGCTCCTGCTGCCAAAAAAGCTGCTGCGCCTGCTGCTAAAAAGGCTGCGGCTCCCGCCAAGAAAGCTGCTGCTGCAGCCAAGCGCACGCCCAACGCCGCTTTCATGAAAGCCATGACACCCAGCTCGGCACTCGCAGCTGTCATTGGCAAAGGTCCCTTCCCGCGCACGGAAGTGACGAAAAAAGTATGGGACTACATCAAGAAGCACAAGCTGCAAGATGCCGTCAACAAGCGCCTCATCAAGGCCGATGCCAAATTGAAAGAAGTGCTGGGCAAAGCAGAAGTCACCATGTTTGAGCTGACCAAGCTGATCAGCAGCCACCTGAAGTGACCGCGCCTGCAAGGCACTTGCGCACACATGACAAAGGGACCTTCGGGTCCCTTTTTTGCGGGTCTTTCCACTGCTGAATGACACCAGCAGTTGAGCCTGCTGAACAGCAGTCGGGGCTCAAACCAATCCCATCACCGGCACGCAAGCGCCATGCACCGCCCGTGCAGAAGGAGAAGCCAGGAAGGCAATCACGTCGGCCAGTGCTTCGGGGGCCACCCAGCGGCTCGGGTCGGCATCGGGCATCGAGGCCCGGTTGGCGAGCGTGTCGATGATGGAGGGCAACACCGCGTTGACCCGCACGCCCTGCCCCTTCACTTCTGCAGCCAACGATTCGGTCAGCCTCGCCAGCGCCGACTTGGACGCTGCATACGCCCCCATGTGGGCAGCGCCCTGCCCGGCAGAGGCTGCACCCACGTTGACCACTGCGCCCGACCCTTGCGCCAGCATGGCGGGCAGCACCGCAGCGGTGCTGTGCACCACGGTGCGCAGGTTCAGATCGAGCATGTGGTCCAGCGCTGCCGCAAAGTCGTTCTGGTACACAGCTTGCCCCATGGTGAAGCCCCCGGCCAGGTGCACCGCCACGTCGATGCGGCCCCAGCGGGCGAGCACCTGTTGGCTGGCTTGTTGCACAGCGGCGGCATCCAGCAGGTCAACGGTCAGGCACAGCGCACGGGCTTGCCAGTCAACCGGCCAGGCTGACACGGTTGCCTGCAAGCCTGCGGCATCGTGCGCCAACAAGACAACATTGGCACCCGCCTGCGCAAAATGCGCGGCCACACTGCGCCCTAGGCCACCGCTGGCCCCGGTGATCCACACGATGGTGGAAGCCCTGTTTTCTGTCGTCATGCGCTCACCCCTTCTGTTGCGTGGCCAGGCGTTGGCGCGCCGCGTAGGCACCCGTGCCTCGGTTCAACACCCGGTCTGTCGGTGCCAGGTCGCCTGGCTGAAAGGCCGACATGCCCGAGACCGCACGGTATAGCGGTTCAAAGTCCACGCGCGCCAGCTCCAGCAGGTCATCCAGGTGGTTGAGCACGAAGTAGATTTCCTGGAAATCGTCGATGCGGTAGTGCGTCCGCATGACGCGTGGCAGGTCAAACGCAACGCGGTGGGGACTGTCATCGTCCAGACAGAACACGCTTTCGGTGCGAGAGGACGCAATGCCCGCGCCATACAGGCGCAGACCATCGGCCTGCTGCACCAACCCGAATTCGACCGTGTACCAGTACACCCGCGCCAGCAGCGCCAGGGTGCCCAGCTTCTGGGCGCGCAAACCACCCTCACCATATGCTTGGATGAAATCGGCCATGACCGGGTTCATCAGCATGGGCACATGGCCGAACACGTCGTGGAACACATCGGGTTCCTGGAGGTAGTCCAACTGGTTCGCCTGGCGGATGAACTGCCCCGACGGAAACCGCCGGTTGGCCAGGTGGGCAAAAAACACGTCATCGGGCACCAGGCCTGGCACCGCCACGATTTCCCAGCCGGTTTTCGGCTTGAGAACGTCGTTCAGCGCACGAAAGTCCGGAATCCGGTCGGCCTCCAGCGGCAGGTCGCGCATGCCCTGCACAAACTCGTCGCAGGCGCGGCCGGGCAGCAATGCGGTCTGTCGCTCGAACAGGATCTTCCAGACCGCATGCTCCTCGGCGGTGTAGTCGGACCAGCGTTGGGGAATGGTCCAGTCGGCGCTGTCGGGCCGACCGGTCTCGCCCGCCGCCAGCCCGTGCAAGGTCGGGGCAGCGGCGCTCATGGCTGTGTCACGCCCAGGCACAGGGCTGCGGCATCGGCCACCGCTGCCAGCGCAAAGTCGCGCTCGCTCAGGCCGGCGGCGTCATGGGTGGTCAGGCGCATGTCCACGCGGTTGTAGACGTTGAACCACTCGGGGTGGTGATCGGCCTTCTCGGCGGCCAGAGCCACCTGGGTCATGAAGCCGAAGGCCGTGCGGAAGTCGGCAAACACATACTGGCGCGACATCGACAGCCCGTCAGCCGCCAACGCCCAGCCGGGCATGGCCGAGACGCGGGCGGTAGCCGTGGCGGCATCCAGCCGCTGAACGGTGGCGGCGGTCATGCGGCCTCGGTCTCGGCAGGAGCAGCCACACCCTCGATGGCACCACGGCGGAGCTGGTCACGCTCCATCGACTCGAACAGCGCCTTGAAGTTGCCTTCGCCAAACCCTTCGTCGTTCTTGCGCTGGATGAATTCGAAGAACACCGGGCCCAGCATGCACTGACTAAAAATCTGCAGGAGCAGCCGCTTGTCGCCGTTGGCGGTGCTGCCATCCATCAGAATGCCACGGGCCTGCAGCTCGGGCACAGGCTCCCCATGGCCGGGCAGACGCTCGGCCAGCATCTCGTAGTAAACGTCGTTGGGTGCGGTCATCAGCGCTACGCCGGCCATTTGCAGCTTGTCCACCGCGTCAAGCAAGTTGTCGCAAGACAAGGCAATATGCTGGATGCCCTCGCCGTTGAACTGCATCAGGAATTCTTCGATCTGACCACCGTTGCCGCCCCGCTCTTCGTTCAGCGGAATGCGGATCAGCCCGTCAGGTGCCGTCATGGCGCGGCTGGTGAGGCCGGTGTACTCGCCCTTGATGTCGAAGTAGCGGATTTCCCGGAAGTTGAAAATGCGCTCGTAGAAGCCGCCCCAGAAGGCCATGCGTCCCTTGTAGACGTTGTGGGTCATGTGGTCGATGACCTGGAAACCATGGCCCACGGGGTGGCGGTCCACCCCATCGATGAATTCGAAGTCGATGTCGTAAATGCTCTTGCCGTCCTCGAACCGGTCGATCAGGTACAGCGGTGCCCCACCGATGCCCTTGATGGCGGGCAGGCGCAATTCCATGGGGCCAGTGGACATTTCGATGGGCTGGGCACCCAGCTCCAGCGCACGGTTGTAGGCCTTGTGCGAGTCTTTCACCCGAAAAGCCAGACCACAGGCACTGGGGCCATGCTCAGCAGCGAAGTAACCCGCGTAGCTCTTGGGCTCGCGATTGACGATGAAGTTGATGCCACCCTGGCGATACAGCAGCACGTCCTTGCTGCGGTGTCGCGCCACCAATGTGAAACCCAGCTTCTCCAGCAGGGGCTCGACCAGGCCGGGTGTGGGGGACGCAAACTCTACGAACTCAAAGCCGCACAGGCCCATGGGGTTGTCAAACAGATCAGCCATCGAAGTCTCCAGCGTTGTGGTGGGAAAACCTGAATTCTGGGGAAAAACCGTTGCACAGTGTGCGCAATCATTTGCATGCCAACACTGTCGTATGCACAATTCACGCATGAAACCAGAATTGACGCAAGATTCCGTGCTCGACAAGTACGACATCAGCCTGCTGGCCGCATTGCAGCGAGATGCCCATGCCACCAACCAGCAACTGGGCGATGTGGTGTACCTGTCGGCATCGCAAGTCAGCCGCCGCATCCAGCGCCTGGAGGCGCTCGGCCTCATCGACCGCTACGTGGCACTGCTGAACCCGGCCCGACTGGGCTTGGGGGTGCGGGCCATCAGCTACGTCACCCTCAGCCACCACGGCGACGAGGAGGGCAGCAGTTTCCAACGCGACATCCTGACCATCCCCGAGGTGCTGGAGTGCTTTGCGGTGACGGGCGAGTCAGACTACATCCTCAACATCTTCGCCGCCAGCCTGAATGATTTGTCGGAATCGGTGCTTAAACGCTTGACGCGGCTGAAAGGCGTCAGCCACATCCGCTCGAACATCGTGCTGCAGAGCGTGAAATCGACGACGGAGTTGCCGTTGTCGCATTTAAGCAAGAGCGGTTAATCCTCATCGCCGCTTGTGCGCATGGCCAAAAAGTCCCGTGACAGCTCATGGCCGTTTTGCTGTAAATTGCAGGTTCCATTGTCACGGAGGTTACACCCATGAAAAGCACGCTCATCAAATCGCTTTTTTCCTCGACCATCGCGCTCAGCTTGATCAGCTGTGGTGGCGGTGATGACCCCGCCCCCGCCCCCGCCC
>DDUQ01000051.1 GCA_002344885.1 Comamonadaceae bacterium UBA2334 | reverse complement strand
GCGTCTCGCGCCCGGGTTCTCGGGTGTGCGGCCGAGCTTTGCCATGCGCATTGACCAGCTTCTTGCCCGGCGCGGCCTGGCCCCCAGCCGCTCGCAGGCCTCGCGCCTGGTGGCGGCGGGTGTGGCGTGGCGCCTGGGTGCCGCTGCCCCCTGGCGTCAGGCCTCCAAAGCGGGGGACGATGTGCCCGAGTCTGCCGAGGTGCAACTGGCCGACACCAGCGAAAGCCGCTACGTGTCGCGTGGCGGCCTCAAGCTGGCGGGCGCCCTGGCAGCCAGTGGCGTGTCGGCCACAGGGCGCTTGTGCCTGGACGTGGGCCAGAGCACGGGCGGCTTCACCGATTGCCTGTTGCAACACGGCGCCCGCCGGGTGGTGGGCGTGGACGTGGGGCATGGCCAGTTGCACGAACGGCTGCGCAGCGATGCACGGGTGACCTGCCTGGAAAAGGTCAACGCCCGCGAGCTGAGTGCGGCACAGTTGCAGGATCTGCTGGCGGCTGATCAATCGATAGCTGAAAACCAACGCCAATCAAGCGATGGATGGCAAAAAAGCTTGAAATTTGATGTGGTGGTGGGCGACCTGTCGTTCATCAGCCTCACGCTGGTGCTGCCGGCGCTGTTGCCCCTGCTCGCAGCGGATGGCGACTTGCTGATGCTGGTCAAGCCGCAGTTCGAGCTGCAACCGCAGGACATCGGCAAAGGGGGGCTGGTGCGCGACCCGGCGCTGTACGCTCGGGTCGAGCAGCGCTTGCGCGACACTTGCGCCCAACTGCCGTTGCGCGTGACGGGCTGGTATGACAGCCCCATTGTCGGTGGCGACGGCAACCGCGAATTTTTCATCCATGCCCGGCCTGCCTGTGCATGAACCCCATTCCATCAGGAAAGCACTGGCATGACATTGCCCATCAGTTTTGAGTTTTTCCCGCCCAAGACACCCGAGGGTGCCGACAAATTGCGCACCGTGCGCCAGGCGCTGTATGCGCACCGGCCCGATTTTTGCTCGGTCACGTTCGGGGCGGGTGGATCCACGCAGGACGGTACGTTTGCCACCGTCCGTGACATCCTGGCCGAAGGCCAGCAGGCGGCCAGCCACTTCTCGTGCATCGGTGCCACCAAGGCCCGTGTGCGTGAACAGCTGGCCACGCTCAAGGCCATGGGTGTGCGGCGCCTGGTGGCCTTGCGGGGCGACCTGCCCAGCGGCTACGGCATGGGCGGCGAGTTTACCTATGCCAGTGACCTGGTGGCCTTCATCCGGGCCGAAACGGGCGACCACTTCCACATCGAAGTGGCCGCCTACCCAGAGGTCCACCCCCAGGCCCGCAGCGCCGAGGCGGACCTGAAGGCCTATGTGGCCAAGGTGAAGGCCGGGGCCGACAGTGCCATCACCCAGTACTTCTACAGTGCCGATGCCTATGCCCGCTTTGTCGATGACACGCTGGCCATGGGCGCCACCGTGCCAGTGGTGCCAGGCATCATGCCCATCACCAACTCCAGCCAGTTGCTGCGGTTCTCGGATGCCTGCGGGGCCGAAGTGCCGCGCTGGATCCGGTTGCGGTTGCAGGGTTTCGGGGACGACACGGCCTCCATCAAGGCTTTCGGGCTGGACGTGGTGTCGGGCTTGTGCGAGCAGTTGCGCCGGGCCGGCGCACCGGGTCTGCACTTCTACACCATGAACCAGAGCGTGCCCACCCTGGCGCTGCTGGACCGCATGGGTGTGTGATGCCCAAGGGCTGGCGCGGAGCCTGGCGCGCCGCATGGATGGCGCTGCTGGTGTGGCCCATGGTCGGTACGGCGGCATGGGCGAGCGACGCAGAGGGGCCCGGCGACGCGCCTCCCGCCGTCCTGCACCTGGGCGAGCCGGATATCCCTGATGGGGCAAACGCGTCCGCGTCCACGCCGATCCCCGCGGCGGAACCGGAAACCTCACCCGCGATGGGCAGCGGCTTGAGGCCCTCCGTGGTGTCACCAGCCCATTGGCCCGACGACCTCAACCTGTCTGCCGACCGGCCCGATCCCATGGGGTTGAAGGCTGCGCCTGATGCGTTGCCCATTGAAGCGTCGGGTCTGGCGTCCTGGTACGCCGACCGCTTTCACGGACGCCGGACGGCAAGCGGCGAGCTCTATTCCCGCTATGGCATGACCGCCGCGCACCGCGACCTGCCTCTCGGCACCCTCCTGCACGTCAGCAACCCCGAGACGGGAGTCGGCGTGGTGGTGCGGGTGAACGACAGGGGGCCGTTCCACGGTGACCGGGTGCTGGATGTGAGCCGGGCGGCTGCGCAGGCGCTGGGGCTGATCCAGGCCGGTGTGGGGCAGGTGGACATCCGGCAACCCTCCGATGCCGAGGCAGCCGAATTCGCCCGTCGCCTGGCCGAGGCCGCTCGGCCCCAGCCGGTTCCGCAGGCCGGACAGAAGCCAGTTGGTGCGGGGCAAGCCTCGGCGACACGACCCCCCGCCCGTCGGGCCGCGCCGCCCAAGGTGTCCCGGCGGACGAAGTAAAGTCGGGGCGGTTCGTCTGGCCTGTTTGCACGTCGCGTTCAGGCCCGGGCAATGCATCAACCTGGAGACCTGAAACATGAAACCCGAAACCCTTGCCGTCCATGGTGGCTACTCACCTGACCCCACCACCAAGTCCGCCGCTGTGCCGCTGTACCAGACGGTGGCCTACGCGTTCGACAACGCGCAACACGGGGCAGACCTGTTCGACCTGAAGGTGGCAGGCAACATCTACACCCGCATCATGAACCCCACCACCGACGTGCTGGAAAAGCGCGTCGCGGCCATGGAAGGCGGCATTGCCGCGCTGGCGGTTGCCTCGGGCATGGCCGCCATCACGGCGGCCATCCAGACCATCGCCGAGGCGGGTGACAACATTGTGTCCAGCAGCACGCTGTATGGCGGTACCTACAACCTGTTTGCCCATACCTTCCCTCAGCAGGGCATCGAGGTGCGGTTTGCCGACCCGCGTGACCCCGCCAGCTTCACCGCGCTGATGGACGACCGTACCAAGGCCGTGTTCTGCGAGTCCATCGGCAACCCGCTGGGCAACGTGACCGACATCGCCGCGCTGGCGGCTGTGGCCCACGCCCATGGTGTGCCGTTGATCGTGGACAACACGGTGCCCAGCCCCTACCTGTGCCGCCCCATCGAGCACGGGGCCGACATCGTGGTGCATGCCCTGACCAAGTACATGAACGGCCATGGCAACAGCATCGGCGGCATCATTGTCGACAGCGGCAAGTTTCCGTGGGCCGAGCACAAGGCCCGCTTCAAGCGCCTGAACGAGCCTGACGTGAGCTACCACGGCGTGGTGTACTCCGAGGCGCTGGGTGCCGCAGCCTTCATTGGCCGCGCCCGCGTGGTGCCGCTGCGCAACATGGGCGCGGCGCTGTCGCCGTTCAATGCCTGGCTCACCCTGATGGGCATTGAAACCCTGCCCCTGCGCATGGACCGCATCTGCGACAACACGCTGGCGCTGGCCAAACGCCTGCAGGCTCACCCCAAAGTGGAGTGGGTGCGCTACGCGGGGCTGCCTGACCACACCGACCACGCCGTGGCCCAGCGCCAGATGGGTGGCCGTGCATCGGGCATTTTGTCGTTCGGTCTCAAAACCACCGATGCCGACCCCTGCGCCGCAGGGGGCCGTTTCCTGGATGCGCTGGAACTGTTCACCCGACTGGTCAACATTGGCGATGCCAAGTCGCTGGCCACACACCCGGCGTCCACCACCCACCGCCAACTCAACCCGGAGGAACTGGCCAAGGCCGGTGTGAGCGAGAACATGGTGCGGCTGTCGGTGGGCATCGAGCACCTCGACGACCTGATGGCCGACCTGGAGCAGGCGCTGTCGGCGGTTTGACCGATTGGGCACACAGCGTCCCTGTGAGGGGTGCTGTGTGCCCCGGCTGGCTACGGTTGGGACTGTTCACGGACACCACGGCATGGAAATCACTTCGCACATCGTCACCACACCGCCACGTGATGCGGCATCTGTCATTTTGTTGCGCGACACCGAGCGGGGGCTGGAGGTCTTCCTCATGCGCCGCGCCAGCCAGTCCGATGTGCTGGGCGGGGCCTACGTGTTCCCCGGCGGCAAAACGGATGCCGCCGACCACGAACAGGCCCGTGCATTGCCCGACCATTTGCCGGTGGCGGACATGGCCGCACGCCTGGGTGAGCCTGCACTGCAGGTGCACGAAGCGCTGGCGCTGTATGTCGCTGCGGTGCGCGAGGCGCGTGAGGAGTGTGGTGTGCAACTGGCGGTGAGCGATGTGCATCCGTGGTCGCGCTGGATCACGCCACGCCAGGCGTCGTTGATGGACAAGCGCTTCGACACCCGTTTTTTCCTCGCCACCATGCCCGCGGACCAGGCCGCTGCCCATGACGATTTCGAGACCACGCACAGCGAATGGATGACACCGCGCGAAGCGCTGACCCGCTACTGGGCGCACGAATTTGCCATGGCGCCCCCTCAGATCATGAGCCTGGTGCAACTGGCCCGGCATGCATCGGTGTCCGATGCCCTGGCCGAGGGGGCAGCCCGGTTGCCACCGACCATCGAGCCCGCGCCGTTCGACCATGAGGGCATTCGGGTCATCTGCTACCCCGGCGACGAGCGGCACCCGCTTGACCGTCCGGTCATGGTCGGGCCGACCCGTCTGATGTTCCGCAACAAGCGCTTCGAGCCTCCGTCGGGCACGTTGGCCGAGTTGCTGGGTGAGTCCTGGGCCTGACGGGGTGTGTCGGAGTTTCCGTGGCCCTGCCGGGGTGGTATCGTAGGCGGGACCGGTGGCGCAGCCTGGCGCCGGTCACGTGCAGGCTGTTCATTGTTCAAGGTTCACCATGTCCATCACCGTTCACCTCGACCTGGGTTACGAATTCACCGTCAAGGCATCGGCCAAAGCGGTGTTCGATGTCCTGTCCGATGTGCCCCGTTCGGCCAGTCACTTCCCCAATGTGGAAGCGCTGACCGACCTGGGCGATGGCGTGTTTCAGTGGGACATGGAGGAAGTGGGTACCCCGCAGGTGAACATCCGCACGGTGTACGCCTCGCGGTATGTGTCCAATCGGACGAAGAAAACGGTGACGTGGTCACCCGTGCCCGACGTGGGCAATGCCCGGATCGGTGGGAGCTGGCTCATCCAGGCCAACAAGGGCAGCACGACCATCACCCTCACCATTGAAGGTCAGGTCGAGGTTCCGCTGCCATCCCTCATGCGGGTGGTGGTCGAACCCGTGGTGGCAGTGGAGTTTGAACGGTTGGTCGAGGCATACATCGACAACCTCATTGACACCTTTGGTGGCGAGGTCGAGGTCTGAGAGGCCGGGTCGTCAACCGGCGGGCAGCTGGGACCGAGGGTGCGACAGCACCCACCACCGCCGGGTCAGCAGGGCGGCGGTGGCCCCCAGGCCCGTGAGCAGGCCCAGCCACACGCCGGTGCCACCCCAGCCCAGGCCAAACGCAAACCAGGCGCTGAGCGGGATGCCCGCGCCCCAGTAGCCCAGCGCTGCCAGCAGCATCGGTACCCGGGTGTCGTGCAGGCCCCGCAGCATGCCGGCGGCCACGGCCTGCGCGCCGTCCACCACCTGAAACAGGGCGGCCAACCCCAGGAAGTGGGCCGCCATGGCCACCACGGGGGCGTTGGCGGGGAGATGGGTGTCCAGGAATGCCCACAGCAACAGGTGGGGGGCAACCAGCATCAACACTGACATCAGCACCATGAAGCCGACCCCCCAGATGAAGGCGCACCAGCCCGCCCGCCGCATGGCCTCTCCACCATCGTGCAGCGTCCGGTTGGCGTGCAGGGTGGCCACGCGGATGGTGGCCACCTGCCCGAAACTCAGCGGCACCATGAAGCTGACGGAGGCAATCTGGATGGCCACCGCATGTGCGGCCAGTTCGGTGGCACCGATGGTGCCCATCATCATCACGGCGGCATAGAAAATGGTGGTTTCGAAGGAAAACGTCAGGGCGATGGGCACACCCAGCCGCCACTGGGTTGACAGGCCGTGCCAGTCCGGTCGGGCATCCCGGCGCAGCAACCGGTAGTGGCGCACGGCCGGGTGCCACCACACCACTGCGGCCAGGACCAGGCACATGAACAGGCTGGCCAGCGTGCTGGCCACACCTGCACCGGGCAACCCCATGGCGGGCAGTCCCAGCCTGCCGAACATCAGTGACCAGGCCAGCACGGCATTCACGCCAATCGCCAGGCCCGCGACGATCAGCGTCCACCGTTGCTGGCCCAATGCAGCCAGCAGTGAACGCAACACCAGGAAACACAGGTAGGGCAACAGGGCCCATTGCAGCGTGTGCATGAAACTGGCGGCGTGGCGAGCCGCCTCGGGTGCCTGACCCAGTGCCACCAGAATGCCTTCGGCCTGCCACAGGACGGCCCACACGGGCAGGCAGATCAGCAGCGCCGACCACAGCCCCTGGTGGACGATGCGCCGCACCTCGCGCAACGGGCGTTTGCGTTTGCCCAGGGCAGTTGCCACCAGTGGCAGACTGGCCGAGACCAGGCCCATGCAGAACACCATGCATGCGTGGTACAGGGCGCTGGCCAGCGCACCGGCGGCCAGCGCATCGGGACCCAGGCGGCCCATCAGCATCACGTCGGTGGCGGTCAGGGCCGCCTGGGCCAGGTTGGCCAGCACCAGTGGCCATCCCAGGCTCAATGCCTGGTGCATCTCACGCTGCCATGCCGATGCGCCGGGCGCATGCCATCTCAAAAAATACAAAAAAAACAGCCTTCAGCGCTTTTTGTGACTGTGAAAGCAGCTATTGAAAGTGTTCAATTGCCGGTTTCAAGTGTGTATCCGGCGTGTTCGTCCTGCTTGAGGGCTTCCAGCATCAGGGGCAAGGCTTCTTTCAGCGCCGGGGCCAGCACATAGGGCGGGTTGGCCACGAACACCCCGCTGCCCGACAAGCCCACCGGCGCGCCACGGCTGTTGCTGTGCCCCGATTTGACCGACAGGCTGGCGTAGAGCCAAGGGCGGCCCGCCCGGGACGCGGTGTTCTTCAGCTTGCGTGGCAAGTCATGCGCTTCCGGACGCGCCACGATGGGGTGCCAGATGAACATGCAACCGGTGGCAAAACGCTTCAGCGTGTCGGTGAGCAGGTCAACCACTTTCGCGTAGTCACTTTTGATTTCGTAGCTGGGGTCGCACACCAGCAAACCGCGCCGGCTGGGTGGGGGTACCAGCGCTTTGACGCCACTGAACCCGTCGGCCACGTGCAAAGTGCAAATTTTGCGTGCGTCCCGTTGGTTCACGAGTCCTCGCAACAGGCGTTGATCGGTGGGGTGGACCTCGAAGGCATGCAAACGGTCCTGCGCGCGCAGCAGTTTTTCGGCAATCAGCGGCGAACCGGGGTAGTTGCGCATTGTCTGTCCGCTGCCAGGGTTTGCTGCCTTGCCGGGCGGGTTGAATTCCCGCAGCACAGCCAGGTAGTCATCAATCAGCGTGCACTGGCTGGGGCGTTTGAGGTTGTTGCCGCGCAACAGCGCAAAAATACCTTCGGCTGCTTCGCCACTTGTCTGCGCTTTGTCGCCATCCAGGCGGTACAGCCCGGCACCTGCGTGGGTGTCGACCACTGACAGCGCGGTGTCCTTCTGGGTCAGGTATTGCAAGGTGCACACCAGCATGGCGTGCTTGAGCACGTCGGCATGGTTGCCAGCGTGAAAGGCGTGTCGGTAACTGAACATGTGGGTATGGTAGCGAGCTTGAGTTGGCAGGGCGTTGCGGCGTTTGTATAATGCCGGGTTTTGCAGCGCTTGTTTGGCTCCGCGGCAAAGAACAGCACAACACACGGTTCTGCCCGTGAGATGTGCGCAACCCCACCTAAGAGGTTTCCAGCAGAGAAACACCGACCGTGGAAAAGAGCCTTTTTCTTCACTCGATTGAATCATCCATGAAAACTTTCAGCGCAAAACCCGCTGACGTGGTGCACGAGTGGTTTGTTGTTGACGCCACCGATAAGGTGCTCGGCCGGGTAGCCAGCGAAGTTGCCCTCCGTCTGCGCGGCAAACACAAAGCCATTTACACGCCTCACGTCGATACCGGCGATTACATCGTCGTTGTCAACGCAGCCAAACTCAAGGTCACCGGCACCAAGTCCCTGGACAAGATGTACTACCGCCACTCCGGTTTCCCCGGTGGCATCTACGGTACAAATTTCCGTGACCTGCAAGCCAAGCACCCTGGCCGTGCCCTGGAAAAAGCCGTCAAGGGCATGCTGCCCAAAGGCCCTCTGGGTTACGCCATGATCAAGAAGCTCAAGGTGTACGGTGGTGCGGAGCATCCCCATACCGCCCAGCAACCCAAAGTGTTGGACATCTAAGGAGCCGTCATGATTGGTGAATGGAACAATGGCACCGGCCGTCGCAAATCCAGCGTCGCTCGCGTGTTTCTGAAAAAAGGCACCGGCAAAATCACGGTCAACGGCAAAGACATCGAAGCTTTCTTCGGTCGTCAAACCTCGATCATGATTGCCAAGCAGCCCCTGCTGCTGACCAACAACGCCGAAACTTTCGACGTGCTGGTCAACGTACACGGCGGTGGCGAATCCGGCCAGGCTGGTGCCGTTCGCCACGGTATCACCCGTGCGCTGATTGACTACGATGCAGCGCTGAAGCCCGCATTGAGCGCCGCTGGTTACGTGACGCGCGATGCCCGCGAAGTTGAACGTAAAAAGGTCGGTCTGCGTTCTGCTCGCCGTCGCAAGCAGTTCAGCAAGCGCTGATCCCGCCTGTTCGGGGTCGTCCGCCGGCTTGCCGGGCGACGACCTCGGCAGTCCAAACCGCCTGCAAATTATGCTTGGGGCGGTTTTTTTTCGTCTGTGTTGTGTGATGCAAGGGGATCGAATGGGTCATACCAGAGCCAACCGTTCGTGGCAGGTGACTGTGTGCGGCTGAGGTTGTGGCGAAGACGGCTGACCATCAGTGCGCCGCGCATGGCCATACGCAGTGCATTGCCCTGGCCGGTGCGCTGGCTGATGGGCGGTCTCGTGCTGGGCCTGTCAGCTGCATTGGCCCTCTGGGCGTTCGAGTTTGGCCGGGAGATTGCAGGTCTTGACCGGCACAGCCGTGATGAATTGCAGCAGTTGCGCACCGACAACGAGAGGCTGCAGACAGCGCTGGATCGCGCCCAATCGGTGGCCAACACGGCCGAAAACCTCCTGACCGCAGAACGGACTGCGCAGGCCCAACTGGTTGCCCAGTTGCGCAATCTGGAAGAAACCAACCGCCAATTGAGCAGGGAGCTGGGTTTTTTTGAGCAGCTCATGCCTGCCAGCGGTGCTGCGCCTGTCAGCATCCGTGGCTTGCGGGCGCAACGCGTCGATGCCACGCGCGTATCGTGGCAGGTGCTGGTGGTCCAGCCCGCGCGAAATGCGCCGGAGTTTCGGGCGGAACTGGAGTTGACCCTGACAGGCACGCTCGATGGCAAGCCCTGGACGTATCGGGATA
Organism: Comamonadaceae bacterium UBA2334; assembly: GCA_002344885.1. GTDB lineage: Bacteria > Pseudomonadota > Gammaproteobacteria > Burkholderiales > Burkholderiaceae_C > UBA2334. Next base: position 13,238 of record DDUQ01000051.1, on the reverse strand, counting down.
CGGGTGCCAAGCGGCCAGTGGCCATCAGGCAGTACGTTCGCTTGCAAGGCGATTCGGTGGTGCCGGCCCAGGCCGTGGTACAAAGCGTCACGGTTCGGCTCATGCAAGGCAACCAGGCGGCGCTGACGCAAACCGTGAAAGTCGGAGAAAAATAGTCCAGTCAGTCGTTGAGGAGATTTCGCATGTTCTTCGGTCGAAAGAAGCATCCCCCCATCAAAAGCCTGATTGCCCAGGGGACAGTCATCACGGGGCGGGTGGTGTTTGCCGATGGCTTGCGTATCGATGGCGAAATCACCGGTGATGTGGTGGCGGCAGAGGGTCAGGGCAGCATTCTGGTGGTCAGCGAAACGGGCAAGGTCAGCGGGGAAATCCGTGCTGATCTGATCGTGATCAACGGGGTGGTCAATGGCCCGGTGTTCGCTGCCGATCTGCTGGAATTGCAGCCCAAAGCCAAGGTGGAAGGCGATGTGTCCTACAAGGCATTGGAGATGCATCAGGGGGCGACCATCAGTGGTCAGTTGCAACCGATGCCCATGGCCGTGGTCGCCGAGAAAACCCCATTGAAACTGGCGTCAAGCAACGGTTGACTGCATGGCAGTCGGTAAATCCGAGTAAACTGCTTGACTATTGGCCGACGTTGGTGGTTCGGCCTGATTTGTCCAAGCGAGGTTATTCATGAGCGCAGTTGCCAGCGACATCCAGACCGAAATGCCGGTTCCTCTCGTCTTCACAGACAGCGCTGCCGCCAAGGTGGCCGACCTGATTGCCGAAGAAGGCAACCCGGATCTGAAGCTCCGTGTGTTTGTTCAGGGGGGCGGCTGCTCTGGCTTTCAGTATGGTTTCACCTTCGACGAGATCACCAACGACGACGACACCGTCATGTCCAAGAATGGCGTGTCCTTGTTGATCGATGCGATGAGCTACCAGTACCTGGTGGGCGCAGAGATCGACTACAAGGAAGACCTTGAAGGAGCCCAGTTCGTGATTCGCAACCCCAATGCCACCACGACCTGTGGATGTGGCTCGAGTTTCAGCGTCTGAATGAGTTGGTAATCTGGCGCTTGTACGCGTCAGATCGCCAGAGGGTGTCGTACAAGGATGGCCCGGCTTATCAGGCGGGGTAAACGGCCCCCAGCACGCGAGGCCCCTCGGCGCCGGTGACCGCGACCACATTGCCAGGCAAGCGCAGCAGCGTTTGCTCGGCCAGCCAGGCAAAAGCTGCTGCTTCGACGTCCATGGCAGGCAAACCCCATGCATCGGATGCTTGAACGTTGCAGTTCGGTCGAGCCGCTTGCATGGACCGCATCAAGCATCGGTTGAGCGCACCCCCTCCACACACCACAAGGTGGCGAGTATCGGCAGGCAAGGTGTCAGTGACCGTGCGTGCGGTCAATTCGCACAGCGTGGCCTGAATGTCGACTGGTGTGGTGTTACCGGCTTGCGCCGCCTCCATGTGCTGACGTATCCAAGGAGCGTTGAACAGCTCACGCCCCGTGCTCTTCGGGCCGGTGACCTGGAAAAACGGGTCGGCCAGCATGTGTTGCAACAAATGTTCGTTGACCGAACCCTGTGCTGCCCAGTCGCCGTTCGCGTCAAACAGGTGTCCCGTGTGTTGTTCGCACCAGGCATCCATCAGCACGTTCCCAGGCCCCGTGTCAAATCCTGTGACGGTGTCATCAGCAGATGACAACAGCGTCACGTTGGCCATACCCCCGATGTTCACCACGGCCACCTGCAGGTCAGGCCTGGCGAACACCGCGCGGTGAAACGCCGGCACCAGGGGGGCACCTTGACCACCAGCTGCCACGTCCCGGCTGCGGAAGTCGGCAACCACGGTGATGCCTGTCAGCTCGGCCAGCAAGGCTGGGTTGTTCAGTTGCAAGGTGTAGGCCAGCCATGACTCGTCAACACGGGCCCGGGCACCGGGCGCGGCGGGTTGATGCCTGACGGTCTGACCATGTGCGCCCACCGCACGGATGGCTGATTTTTCGAGCCTGGAGACTTGCAGCAGGGCTTCGACAGCCCGTGCATACAGTCGCACCAGATCGTTGGCGGCCCACTGTGCACGCTGCAGTTCGTTGTCGCCGGGGGTGTTCAGGTCGAACAGTTGCCTGCGCAAGGCGGAAGGCATGTCCAGGTGCGTGGAATGGGTGACCGTCAACCGGTCGCCATCCCTGAGCAGGATGACACCGTCCACGCCGTCAAGCGATGTGCCCGACATCAGTCCGATGGTGTGCGTGACCGTGTTGCTGCTCATCGTGTGTGTGCAAAAAAGCCGCTGTTGGCAGCGGCTTCTTGGAAGGGTGACGAGCGGTGTGGCGTCACTGAGCGCTGGCCAGTGTGACCTGCCTTGCAGCAGCCAGTTCGATGTTCAGGTTCTTCACCATGGCATTGAACGCCACGCGTGCACCGGGCGAGACGGGAATGGTTTCGCCTTGCTTGGCGATGATGGAGGGGTCGCGGAACACGCCGTTCTCGATGAATTCGAAATGCAGATGGGGGCCGGTAGACACGCCAGTCGATCCGACGAGGCCAATGTGCGTCCCTTGTTCCACACGCTGCCCGGTCTTGACATGGATGCGGCTCAGGTGTCCATAGGCTGTCGATTGACCGTTGCGGTGCCTGACAACGATGTAGTTGCCGTAGCCACCACGCCAACCTGCAAACTCGACCACGCCGTCACCCACCACGCGGATGGGTGTACCGGTGGGCGCAGCGTAATCGATGCCGGTGTGCGCGGCCACCACGCCGCGAACAGGGTGGAACCGCATGCCGTAACCGCTGCTGACGCGGGAAAACTCAAGCGGTGAAGCGAGGTAGGAGCGGCGCTTGCTTTGCCCGTCAGGCGTGAAGTAGCCGCCCTTGGAGCCGGGCTCCTGGAACCAGACGCTTTGCATCGTTTTGCCTGCGTTCACGAACTCGGCGCTCAGGATGCGGCCAGTGCGCACCTGTTCACCTTCCAGATCCAGCGACTCGTAGACCACGGTAAACCGGTCGCCTTTGCGGAGGTCACGCCGGAAGTCGATGTCACCCGAGAAAATCTCGGCCAGTTGGGTCGCCACCGTGTCGGGCACACGGGCCGCATCGGTTGCTGCGAACAGAGACGACTGAATGGTCCCGCTGGCGGTACGGATGGTGGCTCTCAGGTCGCCGAACGATTGTTTGGTGATGAAGGCGGTGCCATGGCGTTCAACCGTCAACTTTCGATACGCGCGCTCGTCGTTGGCGGGCCAACTGGCCGTCAACTTCAGCAGGCGATGCTGTCCATCTGTTTCGATCGACACCACCTTACCTGCACGGCCAGTGACCAGTTCGCGCGCTTGCAAAGACTGCCGCATGTAGTCGGCAGCACGCGGATCCGCCACGCCCATGCGCTGCAGCAATGAGTTGATGGTGTCTTCGCGCCGGGTGTGATCCATCCTGTGAAGCACCATGTGGGTGCCTGATGCACCAACGTCAGACCACAGCGACGTGTCGGCGACACCATCGCCATCGCGATCAAGTTTGACCGCTTCCAGAACTTCCCGGACAGGCAGGTTGGCAGCATCGGGTGCGAGCGGTGCAATGCCGAAAGCCGTGACACCTGTGCCGAGCAATAATGCGCCCAGGGCGCCGGCAACCCGCCGGGGGTGGCGCTGGCAGGCGGCCCATGCGGCCAGGGCCAGCGCTTTGAATTCAGAAACCATCACTGCGTGAACATCCAACGTGATCCCGTCTCTGTGGACGGTGGTGTGTACGGGGGAGGTGGCTGATGGTCGGTGTTGTCAGGCACGCTGCGCGCGAGCGTAGGACAACTAGAATCGCCATCAAAAGCAACTTGAAAGTATAGCCTCAGACGGGCTATCGTCATCATTGAAAACCCCTATGACAGCAGACCTTTCCTCACGTGTGCCGGGTACGACTGCGGCGAATGTGGTGCCAGCCGAGTCAACCCCTTTGAGTGACCGTGTGCGCGAAGCACTTGCCGTCACCCTGCGCGGTTGCGATGAACTGATTCCCCAGGCAGACTGGGTGAAAAAATTGCAGCATTCCGAGCAGACAGGGCAAGCGCTGCGCATCAAATTGGGTCTTGATCCGACGGCGCCAGACATCCACATCGGCCACACGGTGGTGCTGAACAAGATGCGCCAGTTACAGAACCTGGGGCATCAGGTCATTTTTCTGATCGGGGATTTCACCAGCCTGATTGGTGACCCGTCCGGTCGCAACAGCACCCGCCCGCCACTGACGCCCGAGCAGATCAAGGCCAACGCCGAAACCTATTACAAGCAGGCCAGCCTGGTGCTGGATCCGGCCAAAACCGAGATTCGCTACAACAGTGAATGGAGTCTGCCGCTGGGCAGCATGGGGATGATCCAGCTGGCCGCCAAGTACACCGTGGCGCGCATGATGGAGCGCAACGACTTTCACCAGCGCTTCACGGCCGGTACGCCCATCAGCGTGCATGAATTTCTTTACCCGCTGATGCAGGGCTACGACTCGGTGGCGCTCAAGAGCGATCTGGAGCTGGGTGGCACCGACCAGAAGTTCAACTTGCTGATGGGCCGCCACCTGCAGGCCGAGTACGGACAGGAGCCTCAATGCATTTTGACCATGCCGCTGCTGGTGGGGCTGGACGGCGTGGACAAGATGTCCAAGTCCAAGAACAACTACATCGGCATCACCGAAGACCCCAACACCATGTTCGCCAAGGTGCTGTCCATCAGCGACACCCTGATGTGGGACTGGTACACCCTGCTGAGCTTCCAGACCGAGGCGCAGATTTCCGCGCTCAAGGCGGATGTGGCGGCTGGTCGCAACCCGAAGGACGCCAAGGTGGCGCTGGCCAAGGAAATCACCGCGCGTTTCCACAGTGCCGCCGCCGCCGATGCCGCCGAGCAGGATTTCATCAACCGCAGCAAGGGCGGCGTGCCCGATGACATCCCCGAGGTGTCGTTGCCGTTGGCTGAGGGCGGGGCCCCGCTGGGCATCGGCGCCCTGTTGAAATCGGCCAATCTGGCGCCGTCGACCAGCGAGGCCAACCGCCTGATTGACGGTGGCGGGGTGCGGGTCGACGGCAGCGCCGTCAGCGACCGGGGCTTGAAGCTGGCTGCCGGGACATACGTGGTGCAGGTGGGCAAGCGCAAGTTTGCCCGGGTGACGCTGGGCTGATTGCCCCTGCCCGGTGCCGGGCCAGGGCAGCCTTCACCGGCCGCCAGCCCGCTCCAGCATCTGTACCATGACGGTGTAGCCGCGCCCACGCGCCAGTTGCAGCGGCGTCTGGCCCTGCCGGTCGGTCAGTTGCAGGTTCGCGCCCGCATCGATCAAGGCTTTGAGCGTAGCCTGATGGCGTGGCCCCCCGTCACCCAGCACGATGGATTCGATGACGGCTGTCCAGTGCAGGTTGTTCACGTGATCCAGTGGTGCGCCTGCCGCAATCAGTTGCCGCACCACGCCGTCGTGTCCCAGGTGGGCCGCAGCGATCAGCGCTGTGCCGTCGTAGATACTGGTGGTCAGCCGGGCGCTGGCACCTGCTGCCAGCAGCGCCGCCAGCGTGGCCTCGTCGTCCGCCACCGATGCGATGGTGACGGCGTCGTAACGGTCGGCATCCAGCAGGTCGTGCCGCGCACCGGCGCGGATGAGTCGGCGCACCAGCTCGGGTTGGCGTGCAAACGTGGCCACGTGCAACGGTGTGCGGCCATTGCCGTCTCGTGCATTCAGGTCGGCACCTGTCCCCAGCGTGGCGTTCAGTGCAGACAGGTTGCCTGCATGGGCCGCTGCGTGCAGACCGGTGTAGCGCGCCACTTCGGCAGCCGAAGGGGCCACCTGTGACCATGCGGCGGAACTGGCTGCTAGCAGCAGGGCGGCGGCCACGCCAGCGCCCCGGCGGGTGAAGCAACCCGCCCGGTCAGTGATCGGTGTCATTTCAGCAGATCCTTGGCTTTGTCCAGTGCGGCCATGGCGCATTGTTCATCCAGATGGCCACCGGGTGCGCCGCCGACGCCGATGGCACCAATCGTTTCATTGCCGACTTTCACCGGCACGCCACCGCCCAGCAGCAGGAAGCCAGGGATGTGCACCAGGTTGGCGGCGCCGGGGTTCTTCTGGGCGTTTTCCATCATCGCCAGTGTGGTGTTTTTTGCGGAGGCTGATGTGAAGGCCTTTTGCAGGCTGGCTTCAACAGTGTGGGGCCCGGCGTTGTCGGCACGCATGACCGCCCGCACGCTGCCTGCACGGTCGACCACGGTGGCGGTGACGTGGTGCCCGTTGGTGGTGCAGGCCGTCACGGTGTCGGTGGCCAGTTGGGTGGCCAAGGCCAGTGACATGTTGCGTTCGGTGCGCACCGCCTGGGCCTGGGCAAGGGTGGCGGTGCAGGCGGCTGCAGACAGGATGACGAGTGCGAGGGCATGGTGACGGTGGGTCATGGCAAGGGTCCTTGATGTGAACGGTCGGATGCCGGTTGGCAGCCGTGTATGCACTGTAGGAAAACCGCCTGCGCTTGCCCATTCGCACGGTTACGCGCAGACATCCGTACAACTACGCAGCCCTCTTTGTCTGGCCCTCACCCCGTGCCGGTAGTCGTGTGGGTGTCATCGGCGTCCACCAGCGCTGCGTAGCCCTTGATGAGCTGGGCCAGCGAATCGGCTTCCAGCTTGGCAAACAGGTGGGCCCGGTGCGTTTCCACCGTGCGGGGTGACAGGGCGAGCACGCGGGCCATTTCCTTGTTGGTCAGGCCGGAGACGATCAGCCCCAGCACCTCCTTCTCGCGGGCCGACAGCTGGGCGTAGCGTTCGCGCGTGGTGCGGTCGGCGGCCATCCGCTGCCGGGACTGCACATGCTGGCGCACGGCGGCTTGCAGCGCGTCCAGCAGTTGGTCGTCATCCACCGGCTTTTCCAGGAACTCTGTCGCGCCAGCCTTGAATGCACGCCGGCACAGGTCCACGGTGCCGTGGCCGGTCAGCACGATCACCGGCTGGTCCACCCCTTGCGCCAACAGCATGTCGAGCGCGGCCAGGCCACTCAGGCCCGGCATGCGGACATCCATCACGATGGCCCCGATGCCCTGGCGGTCGAACCCGTCGATGAAGCACTGGGCATCGGGCCAGGTGTGCACCCTCAATCCCACGGTGCCGATCAGCAGCGACAGGGCATTGCGCACGCCTTCGTCGTCGTCGATCAGGTGGATCAGCGGGGACAGCGGTTCGGTCATGTCCTTTGGCGAGCCTGGCTCAGGGGCAGTTGCAGTTCGAACAGCGCACCGCGCGGGGCATGGTGGTCGGCCCGCAGGTGGCCGCCCATGTGGTTGGCGAGTGTTTCGCACAGCGTCAGACCCAGGCCCAGCCCGCCGGGGCGTGTGGACAGAAACGGCTCGAACAGACGGGGCAGCAATTCGGGCGAAATGCCCGTACCCGTGTCGGTCACCGTCAGCACCCCGTGCTGCGGCGTGGTGGTGACGGTCAGGGTCAGTTGGCGCTCGGTCACCGGCACCTGCTCCAGCGACTGCAGGGCGTTTTGCACCAGGTTGTGCACGATCTGCTCCAGTGCCACGGGGTCGGCCAGCACATGGACGGGCGACGTGCTGCGCACCTCGGCTGGCACCTGCAGCTGGTTCAGGCTGGGCGCGAGCAGGTCCAGCCCGTGCCGGGCCACCGCTGCCAGGTCGAGGCGGCGCATGGGCGCTCGTTCGCCCGGTTTGTCGAGCAGGCGGCGCAGGCGGGTCACCACGTCGGCGGCGCGCTTGGCCTGCTGCACGGTCTGGTCGACCGCATGGCGCAGCAGCGCGATGTCCGGGGGGCTGTCTTTCAGGGCACGCCGTGCAGCCTGGGCATTGGCCAGCACGGCGGTCAGGGGCTGGTTGATTTCGTGGGCCACACCCGCACCCACTTCGGCCAGTGTGCCCAGTCGGCTGACCTGGTCGAGCTTCAACAGCGCCTGGGCGCGCTGGCGCTCGTGCCGCTGGCGGACCCCAGTCAGGCTGAGCCACAGCAAGGTGCCGACGGCCAGCCACCAGACCCCCAGTTGCCACCAGGGCACATGCTGCCAGGTCAGGTGGGTGCGTGTGCGCACGGTGAACGGTTGGCTGCTGCTGGCGATGGCCTTGGTGGCTTCCAGTTGCCAGTCCCAGTCCGGGCGGCCCTGTGGTTGCAGCGGGTAGGTGTCTGGCCCGTGCAGCAGGTCGACTGCCAGTGGCAACTCGGGTGATGCGGCCGGCCACTCGGGTGGCAAGGGCCATTGGGACAGGTCAATGGCCAGTGTGACCCGCGTGTGGGCCCCCTGTGACTGGAGGCTGTACTGCCCCGCCGTCCAGTTGCCAACGCCCAGCCTGGCGGCGGGCAGCACAGGGGGTGTGCCGGCCGGGGTGGGCTCGGACGCTGCCGCCACCTGCCCCGAGGGGATGGCCAGTGGCGCGTCTGTGGCCGGTGGTGCGCTGGTCAGCACCACTTGCACGCTGCGGATATGGGGGTACACGCCGGTCAAGGGAACGGCCACATCCGGCGCGGGTGGCAGCAGCGCCAGGGTGGACAGCACCGCTTCGTGCTGCACCATCTGCTGGCTGATCAGGCGGTGGACGATGCGTGCCTGCACGTCAAACTGGTTGCGCAGGCGTGCCCACTCGGACAGGAGCAACCATGCACTGCCTGCCAACGCCACCAGCACCGCCAGGCCCACCCACACACGCAGCAATTTGTCTTCCAAGCGCATGGGTGCATTGTGCACACGCAGCGACAATCGGCACATGTTGACCTCCAGACATCCATCCATTTCCGTGAAACCAGAGGTGCTGTGCCTGAGCCGGCCGCAAGGTGGTGTGCCATGCATGCCCTGATCCAGCGCGTGAGCCACGCCCGCGTCGACGTGGCCGGGCAGACCGTGGGCCAGATTGGCCCGGGCATGCTGGTGCTGGTGTGCGCCGAGCCTGCGGACACCGAGGCCACCGCCGACAAGCTGTTGGCCAAGTTGCTGAAGTTGCGCATCTTCTCAGACGACGCGGGCAAGATGAACCGCAGCGTGCAGGACCTGGACGGCCAGGGCACACCAGGCGGGCTGTTGCTGGTGAGCCAGTTCACGCTGGCGGCAGATTTGAGCGGCGGCAACCGCCCCAGCTTCACCAAGGGCGCGGCCCCCGACCTGGCGAGGCAACTGTTCGATGCCCTGGTGGCCAAGGCCCGTGCCAGCCACCCGCAGGTGGAAACCGGCCGCTTTGCGACCGAGATGGCCGTGCACCTGGTCAACGACGGGCCGGTGACGATTCCGATGCGGGTAGTGTGATCGGTCCTGATTAAGTAGCTATCATCGCTTTTCCAACAAGCGATGGATGCCAAAAAAACTTAGAAAACAGGCTTCACGTTCCAGATGTCATCCGCGTACTCGCGGATGGTCCGGTCGGCCGAGAACGCACCCATGCCCGCCACGTTCAGGATGGCCTGGCGGGCCCATTCGTTGGGGCGGCGGTAGAGGTCATCCACGCGTTTCTGCGTGGCCACGTAGTCTGCATAGTCGGCCAGCAACAGGTAGTAGTCCGACTCCAGCAGCGTGCGCGTGATGTCGTGGAAGCGGTTGGGTTCTTCCGGGCTGAACACGCCTTCGGCGATGCGGTCGATCGCGGTTTTCAGGTCGTAGTTGTTGTCGTAGTAGCGGCGCGGGTTGTAGCCGCTGGCGCGCAGGGCGGCCACCTGTTCGGTGCGGTTGCCGAAAATGAAGATGTTGTCCAGCCCCACGTTCTCGGCGATCTCGATGTTGGCGCCGTCCCAGGTGCCGATGGTCAGCGCGCCGTTGAGCGCAAACTTCATGTTGCCTGTGCCCGAGGCTTCCGTGCCTGCGGTGGAAATCTGTTCCGACAAGTCCGCCGCCGGGATGATCAGCTCCGCCAGCGACACCCGGTAGTTGGGGATGAACACCACCTTCAGCTTGTCGTTCACGCGCGGGTCGTTGTTGATTTCGCGCGCCACGTCGTTGATCAGCCGGATGACCAGCTTGGCCATGTAATAGGCAGATGCGGCCTTGCCCGCAAAGATGACGGTGCGGGGCACCCAGTTGCCGTTCGGGTGGGCCAATATCTGCTGGTAGCGGGTGACCACGTGCAGCACGTTCAGCAACTGGCGCTTGTACTCGTGCATGCGTTTGACCTGCACGTCAAACAGGCTGTCCGGGTCCACTGTCACGTGGCACTCGCGGGCAATCAGGTCGGCCAGGCGGCGCTTGTTCTGGGTTTTGGCCAGACGGAAGGCGCTGTTGAACTCGGGTTCGTCGGCCAGGTCGCGCAGGCCGGCCAGTTCGTCCAGGTTGCGCCGCCAGGTGGTGCCGATGCGGCTGTCGATGAGTGCAGCCAGCGGCCGGTTGGCCTGCGACAGCCAGCGCCGTGGCGTGATGCCGTTGGTCTTGTTGCAGAAGCGATCCGGGAAAATGCGGGCAAAGTCGGCAAAGATGGTCTCCACCATCAGGTTGCTGTGCAAGGCCGACACGCCGTTGACCTTGTGGCTGGCCAGCACCGACACGTAGGCCATGCGCACGCGTCGTTCGCCCTGTTCGTCGATCAGCGACACGCGGCGCAGCAGGTCATTGTCGTCGGGGAACTGGGCATGCACCTGTGCCAGGAAGCGGGCGTTCAGGTCGTAAATGATGCGCAGGTGGCGGGGCAACAGGCGGCCCAGCAGCTCCACCGGCCAGGTTTCCAGGGCCTCGCTCATCAGCGTGTGGTTGGTGTAGCTGAAGATGCGATGGCACATGTCCCATGCCGCGTTCCACTCCAGTTCGCGCTCGTCTACCAGCAGGCGCATCAACTCGGGCACCGCCAGCGCCGGGTGGGTGTCGTTGAGGTGGATGGCAACCTTGTCGGCCAGTTGGCCGAAGTCGCCATGCGTTTTCAGGTAGCGGCGCAGGATGTCCTGCAGCGACGCGCTGACGAAGAAGTATTCCTGGCGCAGCCGCAGTTCCTTGCCGTGTGCGGTGCTGTCGTCGGGGTAGAGCACCCGCGAGACGTTTTCCGATTCATTCTTGGCCTGCACGGCAGTCATGTAGTCGCCCTTGTTGAAGGCGTCGAGGTTGATGCCGGCCGTGGCCCTGGCGGACCACAGGCGCAGGGTGACCACGCTGCTGAGTTCGTGGCCAGGGATGCCGCTGTCGTAGGCGGTGGCGATCACGTCGTCGGTGTCCACCCAGCGCACGCTGTGCCCCACCTGGGCCAGCCGTCCGCCGTACCGCACGGTGTAGCTGATTTCGGGGCGCATGAATTCCCACGGGTTGCCATTGATCAGCCAGTAGTCGGGCTCTTCCACCTGCCGCCCGCGCAGGATGCGCTGGGCGAACATGCCGTAGTCGTAGCGGATGCCATAGCCCGAACCGGGCAGCCCGAGCGTGGCCATCGAGTCCAGGAAACAGGCGGCCAGCCGGCCCAGGCCGCCATTGCCCAGGCCGGGCTCGGCCTCCAGGTCGATGATGGCGTCGAAGTCGGCTCCCAGCTGCGTGCAGGCGGTGCGGGCATCGTCGTAGATGCCCACGGACATGAGTGCATTGGTCAGCGCCCGCCCGGTCAGGAACTCCATGCTGAGGTAGTAGACGCGCTTGGCATCCTGGTCTTTTGCCGCGCTCAGCGTTTCGCGCCAGCGGTGCATGGTGCGGTCGCGCACCGCGTGGAACAGGGCAAACAGCCAGTCGCGCTTGGTGGCCGAACGCAGGTCTTTGCCCACGGCGTACACCAGCCGGTTGGCGATGGACTTGCGCAGCGCCTCGACCGAGTTGTCAGGCTGGTCGTATTCGAAGGCAACTGTGCTGTCCGGTGGAACGTGCGGGGTGTGGGGCATGGCAATCACCTGTCAAAAAGAGAAGCAATGAACGTAAGTCAGATAAGCGATAGAGCCTAAAAATAATCAAATCATGCGTGAGGCATGCGCTGTGTGGTGCTGTGCCAGACAGCGTGCATACAGCGCGGCATAGTCGCTGGCTGCCCGGCCCCAGTCAAGCCGTTGGGACATGGCATGGCGTTGCACGGCCCGCCAGTCTGCGGGACGGGCATGCAGGGCAAATGCGCGACGCATGGCGCGAGCCAGGTCGGTCGCTTCCAACTGATGGAACACGAAGCCGGAGGCAGAGCCGTCGGCCAGGTTTTCGAGCGAACAGTCGGTCACGGTGTCGGCCAGGCCACCGACGGCACGCACCAGCGGCAGCGTGCCGTAGCGCAGGCCGTACAACTGGGTCAGCCCGCAGGGTTCGAAGCGCGACGGCACCATGATGACGTCACCACCGGCCACCATGCGGTGTGCCAGCGCTTCGTCGTAGCCCTTGTGCAGGGCGACCCGGCCGGGGTGTTGCTGTGCGGACGCGCGCAGTGCCTGTTCGATGCCCGCATCCCCCTCGCCCAGAATGGCCAGCTGGCCACCGCGTTGCACCAGTTCGTCCACCACCAGGGGCAGCAGGTGCAGGCCTTTCTGGTCCGTCAGGCGGCTGACCACCACAAAGAGCAGGGCGTGGGCATCGGGTGCCAGCCCGATGGCAGCCTGCAGCCGGGCCTTGGCTTCTGCTTTGCCCGTCAGATCCTGTGCGCTGTAGCCGGGCGGGGCCAGCCGGTCGGTCTCCGGGTGCCAGACCGCTTCATCCACCCCGTTGAGGATGCCGCTGAGCCGGTCGCGGCGGTGTCGCAGCAGGCCGTCGAGGCCATGGCCCTGGTCGCTGTGGGTGATCTCGCGGGCGTAGGTGGGGCTGACGGTGGTCAGCCAGTCGCTGTACTGCAGCCCGGCCTTTATGAACGAGACGTTGCCGTGGAATTCCAGCCCGTCAATGCCGAATTGGCTGGCAGGCAGCCCCAGGGGTGCCAGCACGTGGGTGCCAAACAGGCCCTGGTACGCGAGGTTGTGGATGGTGAACACCGTCGCGGGCACGGTGTGGCCGCGCTGTGCCAGCGCATGCAGGTAGGCGGGCGCCAGACCGGCATGCCAGTCGTGGCCGTGCACCACGTCAGGCTGCCAGCTGCTGTCGAGCCCGGTGCCCAGGCGGGCGGCGGCCCAGCCCAGCCAGCCAAAGCGTTGCGCGCTGTCGGGCCAGGGTTGGCCCTGGCCATCGGTGTAGGGGTTGCCAGGCTGGTCCAGCAGGCTGGGGGCATGCAGCAGGTACAACTCCGGGGCCGTGCCGATGGGCAGGTTGGCATCGGCCTGCCAGTGGGCGGGTTGCAGCCAGGGCGGTGTGTGACCGGCCGAGCCTGCGCGTGGCCCCGGCCCGTCGCCTTCACCGGGTGGCAGGGGGAAGGGTTGGCCGCAGGCCCGGGC
>DDUQ01000067.1 GCA_002344885.1 Comamonadaceae bacterium UBA2334 | reverse complement strand
GGTCGCGGTGATCCTGTTCCTGGTTTTCACCTGGATCCCGCGCAACCACATGCTGCTGGCCAGCACCCCCTGGTATGTGTTTTTTGCAGCCATCGGTTTAGGGGTGTTCGGTATCGCGTTGGGTTACTTCCTGGCCCGCGTGCTGAAGCAAGACCCCAACCGCAGCCGCACGATTGCGCTGGAGACCGGCATTCAGAACGGCCCGCTGGCGGTGCTGATCGTCACGCTCACGTTCACCGGCGAAATGCAACAGGAGGTGCTGTTGATTCCGGTGCTTTACTCGCTGTTCATCGTCATCACGTCAAGCATCGTGACCGTGTTCTTCCGCCGCCAGAGCACGGAAGAAGCACTGGCACGTGACCGGATGAAAGACGGCGCGCTGGTGGCAGGTAAGTAAGGCTGAACGGACCATCAGCCACGGGCCCTTGCAGCTCACAGGCTGGCATCGCCCACCTGCAACGTGCCTGCCCGCAGCGCCATGCGGCCCACCGCACGGGCATCGGCACCACCAGGCGTGGCCATTTGCACGGCGGGCGGCAGCTCGCCGTTGACGCGGTGGGCAGCATCGGACCCGAACGGCTGGACCGGACGGCCTTGCTTGACCAACACGGTCGACTGAAGGGTTGCAGTTGGAGGTATGTCCACTGCAGAGAACTCCCCCGCAGCAGGTGTGACGGCCCAGGCATGGGCCGTGGCCAGCAGCAGGGTCAGCGATGCTGCCGACAGGTTGCGGGCGGCGGTGCGAGAAGAAGCAGTAGCAGAAGCAGTTGCAAACATGGTGACGATCCTTTCAGTGGCCCTGTCGGGCGGGTGGTTGAACATCCCGTTGTGGGATGACTGAATGGTCTCGCCAACACGCGTGTCAAGGGTTGCAACGGCGTGTCGAATCGTCTCGGCGCGTGTCGTTTTGTTTCAGCCGCCCGACATGCGTCAAACCATGCAACGCTCTGCCCGGCAAGCCCGCACGGCACAAGCGTGGACAATGCCAGCCCATGGACCATCAACCCAACAACCCCTTGCACGGCGTCACCCTTGAGGCCATGCTGACCGAGCTGGTCGCGCACCATGGCTGGGAAGGCCTGGCACAGCGCATCCACATCCGCTGCTTTGTCATCGATCCCAGCATCAAGTCGAGCCTGACGTTCCTGCGCAAGACGCCCTGGGCCCGCGAAAAAGTGGAAACCGCCTACCGCTTCATGCTGAACAAACGCAGCACCAGGCGATAGGCAGTCGGCGGTAACGTGGTCAGGGCAGGGTCACACCAGCTTTGGTCACCACCGTCTGGTGCGAATAGTCAGCCCTTGCCGGACGGGCGATATTGCCCTTGGCCTGCACATGGTCCACAAAGCTCTGTGTGTACAACAGGTAAGTATTGACATATCGCCCTGCTTTGAACGCCGCGCCCAGTGTGGCGTAGCCGTCTTGCCCAGCGGCGATAAAGTCATTCGTCACCATCACATATGTGGCACTGGGGTCCAGTGCAGTCCATGCGCCCGTGCTGCGGTTACGCACCTGCACATTGGAGAACCGTTGCCCTTTGGCTTTGCTCATATCCAGGTCCCAACGCAGGCCGGCGGCGTAGGGGTGCGACCCGTTAGACTGACCGTTGTCTAGGTGATTGGCCAAGCCATCCTCCAGTGCACCCAACACCTCGCTGCCTTTGAGGTCCATTTCAACCAGAACGTTCGTGAACGGCAGGATGGTGAAGGCGGTGTTCATGCTCAGCGTACCAGCAGGTACCGCAATGCGCACGCCGCCCGCGTTTTGCAGCGCGAACTGCGCGCGTTTGCTGGCGCTCAGGAAGGCTTCTGCCACCACCTGCGCAGCATCGCTCCCGCGAGCCAGGGCATTGGCACTTTCACAGCCCGCGATGCCCGCGCTGCGGTTGGTGCTTTCGCCCGGCGCACGCACCAGGCACAGGCTTTCGGTGGCCGTGCCGATGGTCTTGGCCTTCTCGGCATTGACCTGGTCGCTGTAGACCTTGAGCGCAGCAGTGGCCGTGGCATCGGGCGTCACCACCTTGACTCGCGGTTGGTTGGCTGCCAGATTGGCCTTGAGCACGGTGGCGTCGGCGGCGCTCAGCGTTTGCCACGCACCGGCCGCATCTTTGCGCTTGAAGCTGTCACCGATCAGAAGCTGTGCCTGGCCGCCACAGCTCTTGACGCTGCCATCTTCCTTGAACTGCACGTTCATCAAGCCGAAGGCCTTGCTGTACTCCCAGGCTTGGCCAATGCAGACCATCTGGCCACTCTTGTTGGTAATGGCGGTGGGATAGGCACCGGATGAAGATGTGATGCCCACGGCGCTGAAGTCACCCAGCAGGCTGTGCGAGTCGCCCCCGATGATGACGTCAACATCGGTGAGTTGGGCGGCCATGGCCTTGTCAGCGTCGTAGCCCTGATGGGTGATGGCAACGATATGGCGAATGCCCTGAGACTTGAGCTCGTCGATGGCTTTCTGGGCGGATGCAACCTCGTCGCTGAACACGGTGGTGGCCAGGGGGCGCGAAGAGTTGACTGTCTTGCCCTTGATGGTGATGCCGATCAGGCCGATTTTGACGCCGTCAATTTCTTTGACCAGATAGGGCTTGAGATAGCCGGTGGACGCTGTGGACAGCAACGGTGTGCCCACGGCCGGCGCTATGTTGCTTGAAACGGTTGGGGTTTTGCAGGTGCCCTTGGCCAGTTCGTCCAGGAAACCTTTGAGAGTGGCATCGCCGTCGTCAAATTCGTGGTTGCCAGGCACGAAGGCATCGAAGCAGATGGAGTTCATCAGCTCGGCATCGGCCTTGCCTTTGAAAAAGGTGTAGTACAGCGTGCCGGTGAGCGCGTCGCCCGCATGGATCTTGAGCAGATTCTTGGTACCGGCAACGGATTTGAACTGGGCCACCTGCCGGGCAATTCCGCCGAGCTCGACCTGGGTGGCCACGCCATCCAATGTGAGTTCGGTGGCGGTGAAAGCGTCGAACTGCGAGTGGTGATCGTTGATGTGGGCAATGTTGAGTTCCAACGGCTTGAACACCGGCTCGTCACTCCCGCCACACGCGGACAGCATGCCCAACGCACACAGACCAGACAACAACCACATGGACTTCAATCGGTAAGGGACAGACATGATTTCAACTTTCAAGCATAAATGAGTTGCCCGGCAATGTGCTCATCGTGGGTGACACGCCGGTAAAACACAAGCACTGAGACCGGCTCAGCGCAGCTCCCACACCGACACGCTGCCACTGACTTCATGCCCAGCGAGCAGCAGGGCCTGCCCGGTCGGGCTCTGGTCAGCCGGCACAAACGCCAGGCCTTCGGGTGACACGTCACCATCGTTCAGCGTGGCGGTGTTCTGCAGCCACTGCACGAACTGCGGGCTGGCCGGGTTGCTCAGGTCGTACACCAGGATGGCGCTGGTGCGCTCCAGCGCCACGAAGGCGTGGGGGCGGCCACGCACCTGGCCCACCACCACGCTTTCGGGCTCGGGGCCCTTGTTGTCCAGCCGGTCTTTCACCTGGGCATGGCCCAGCAGGGTGGCAGGCAGGGTGGCGTAGGCGCGGCGCTCCAGGTCTGCGCCCGAGTCGTACACCTGGGCACCCGTCTGTGCGTTGTAGATGGAGAACGACCGGCCACCCAGCATGTAGAGGCGCTCGTACTGGTTCTGGCTGTTCAGGCCCATGGTGCGGATGATGGACAGGCGGCCCAGCTCGGTCTCACCTTTCAGTGCCGTGGCATTCGGGAATGCGGTGGGGCTGAGCACAATGCTGGCGTGGCCCACGCGCTGCATTTCGGCTTGCGAAGCGGGCAGGAAGTCATCGCGGTCGTCACCTTCATTGGCGGTGATGAAGTAGTTCACGCCATTGACCGAGAAGCTGGCAATGCCGTCGGGCATGTACACCCCGAACAGGTTCGGGTAGATTTTCAGTGCAAAGGGCGCGGTGGCGCTCACCCGGTCCGAGGCGGCCAGGGCGTTGCCGGCCAGGCCATGGTCTTTGTGGCCCATGGCAAAAATGCGCTCGATGCGGCTGGTGGCCAGGTCCACCACCGCCACGGCGTTGTTCTCCTGCAGGGTGACGTGGGCTTTGCTGCCGTCGGCAGTGATGCTGACGTACTCGGGCTCCATGTCCTGCGCCACGGTGGCACCGCTGCGGCCAATGCGCACGCCCGCTGGCAACTCGCTGGCGCGGCTGCCCCCGGCGTTGAACGCGGCAAAGCCCAGTGTGGTGGCCGTGTCGGCCGGTACGCCGTTGGCCACGGCGATGATGGAAATGCTGCCTTCCGGGTCGATGCCGTCGGTGGCAAACGTGACGCTGAGTTCACCCTCGTTGGCCACCACCAGCCTGCTGCCATCGGGCGTGAACGCCATGCCATCGGGCAAGCTGCCCACGGTCACCTTCTTCAGGTAGCTGGCATTGCCCTGGGCGTCCAGGCGGTAGAACGCCACAATGCCATTGGCCGTTTTGGGTGTGGCTTGCACCGCAATGGCCAGCAGGTTGCCCGAGATGGCCAGCGTCTGCACACCGCCTGCGGTGAAGCCGGCGTCGTTCACATGCGCCGCCACCGACGTGGTGGCACCGGCGGCCAGGTTGCTGGCCGTCACCGGGTTGGCCAGCGCAGTGGTGCCCAGGCTGGACAGGCTGATGCGCTGGAATGACGACGGCATGCCCGCCGTGTCGACGGTGATGAACATGGAGCGGCTGGCCTGGTGATAGGCCACGATTTCAGACATGCCAGCCGTGGTGCCCTGCGCATAGCGGCCCACCAGGGTGGCTTTGGCGGGTGTGGTGTCGGGGTCGCTGCCGCCACAGGCGGTCAGCGCGGCCAGTGCAGCAGTGGCGATCAGGGTACGGGAGGCAAGCAGCAGGTTCATGGTCAGTGGGCGGGTGGCCGGTGGAAACAGGACGGCCCGCACTGTATGGAGCCTGTGTGTCGGTGTCGTGACACACCCATACACCCCAAGCCGACCTACACTGGCACCCCATCTGCTCGCGACAGGCGAAACGCCCCAGTCCAGAGAAAAAACCGCTGATGAACCCAACAGGAGACAACATGAACACATTTGCCCTCAAGCCCGCCGCTTGGCGCAGCGCGCTGCTGGTGGCCGTGGCCCTGGCTACGTCCGGGTGCGGCATGGTGGGCGCCATGCGTGGCCCGCAAGCGGGTGGCGAGCAGGTGCTGACTGGCCTCACCGCGCCCGTGCGCGTGCTGCGCGATGGCCACGGCATTCCCTACATCTTTGCGGCCAACACGCCCGACCTGATCCGGGCGCAAGGGTTCGTGACGGCACAGCACCGCCTGTTCCAGATCGAGGGCTACCGTGCCATGGCCAACGGCAGGCTGGCCGAGGCCATCGGGCCCGGCGGCCTGAACAACGACCGGCAGATCCGCTTGATCGGGCTGCGCCGCAACGCCGAACGGCACGCAAAACTGCTGTCGCCCGAGGCCCGCGACTTTCTGGGCTGGTACGCGCAGGGCATGAACGCCTACATCACCGGGCATGTGGACGACCACCCCACCGAGTTGAAGCTGGCCGGCTTCAAGCCCAGCCCCTGGACCGTGGAAGACCTGGTCACGGTGCTGCACTATGTCAACTGGAGCCAGGCGGCCAACTTCAAAGCCGAACTGGTGATGCAAAAACTGATCGACAAATTCGGCGCCGACAAAGCGCTGAAGGAACTGTCGCCGGTCAACGTCAACCCCCTGCGCACCCGGAAGCCGGTGATCATTGGCGACGGTGCCGCTGCGCAGTCCACCGACCTGTCCCCACTGGGCAACGTGCAACTGCTGGCCGGACTGGACGAGCAGGACGGATTGCTCGGCGCGATGGGCGCACAGGCCCCGATTGCCGTCGGCAGCAACAACTGGGTGGTGGGCAAAAGCCGCACCGCCAGCAGTGCCCCCGTGGTGGTGAACGACCCGCACCTGGATGCCCGCTTGCTGCCCGGCATCTGGCACCCCGTCGGCCTGTTCGCACCAGGCATCCAGGCCGTCGGCGCTGCCTTGCCTGCGGTGCCGGGCATCATGCTGGGGCGCAATGCCCACACCGCATTCGGCGTGACCAATGCCTATGGTGACTCGCAGGACCTGTTCATCGAACAGGTGGCACCCGGCCAGCCGGACCACTATGTGGACGGCAACCAGGTGCGCCCCTTCCAGGTCATCAACGAGGTCATCCGCATCCGGGACAAGGATGCACCCGGTGGCTTCCGGGAAGAAACCCTGCGTGTGCGCGCCACCGTGCGTGGCCCCATCGTCAGTGGTCCGGTGTTCGGTGCCGACGGCGAAAAACTGCTGAGCCTGCGCATGGCCTCTGCCGAACTGCTGGGTGGCGGCATCGGCATCGACCAGCTGCTGACCGCCCGCAGTGCCGCCGACGTGGACCGCGCCGTGCAGGCCATCGACGTGATGTACTTCAACTTCGTGTTTGCTGACAAGGCGGGGGCTATCGGCCTGCGCGCCAGTGGCCGCGTACCGGTGCGCGCCAGCCAGCAGGGCAGCCACCCCAAAGCCGTGGGCGCGGCCGACGACTGGCAGGGCTTCATCCCGCCCGCGCAGATGCCGGGCACCCTGTCGCCGGCCAGCGACTGGACCGGCACCGCCAACCACGACACCCGGCCTGACGCGTACCCGTACGACTACTCGACCTTTCTGTCACCCAGCTACCGTTTCCGCCGCATGGCCGACGTGCTGGACAAAGGCCAGGGCATGCGCACCGCCGACCAGCTGGCGCTGATCATGGACACACACAACCTGCAAGCCCCACAGCTGAAACCCGCGCTGGTTGCCGCCCTGCAGAACGACCCAGCGCATGCCGACCTGGCGCGCATCCTGGCCGACTGGAACGGGCAAGACGACCAAACCCTGGCTGCGCCACTCATTTACCACGCGCTCTACGAGCGCCTGGCGCTGGAAACCTTCGCCGATGACATGGGCGAGAAACTGGCACGCGAATGGCTGGGCAACTGGTACGCGTGGCAGGAGCGGTTCGACCTGCTGCTGACCACGCCCGACTCGCCCTGGTTTGACGACGTGCGCACCCCGCAACGCGAAACCCTGCCCGACCTGATCCGCCGCACCGCCACCACCGTGCGCGCCGAGCTGCAGGCCCGCCATGGCAACAACCCGGCTCAGTGGCGCTGGGGCGATGCCCACCGCGTGACCTTCAGCAGCCCGCTGCGCCGCACCGGTTTCGGCCGAGACCTGCTGGGCGCCGCCCCTGCCCCCATGAGCGGCTCCACCGCCACCCTTCATCGCTCAGGCAACAAGTTTGGTGCCCAGTTCGACGTGGAATGGTTTGCGTCTGCCCGCCTGGTGGCCGACCTGGGCGACGACGAGAAGGTGGAAGCCGTGGTATCCGGTGGCGTGGTGGACAGGCAGTTCCACCCCCACCAGAAAGATCAGTTGGGTGCCTGGTTCGAAGGTCGGGTGCTGCCGTGGTGGTTTGACCGCGCCAAGGTCGAGGCCAACGCCCGCAGCACCCAGCAACTGGTGCCGCGCTGAACACAGCACCTCGGTGCCACCGTGGGCGAGGGACGGGGCCAACCGCCGTCCCGCTGCAAGGATCCGTCACAAGTTCACATAATGCGCTGTCCTGACCCTCCACGCCCTCACCACCATGACCTACCTTGCACTCGGCCTCCTCCTGTTCCTGGGTATCCACTCGGTGCGCATCTTTGCCGAAGACTGGCGACAGAAGCGTCTCGATACGCTGGGCGAAGCCGCCTGGAAAGGCACCTATTCGCTCATATCGGTTGCCGGTTTTGCGCTGATCGTGTGGGGCTACGGCGTGGCGCGCCAGGCACCTGTGGTACTGTGGGTGCCGCCTGTGGGCCAGCGCCACGCCGCCTCGCTGCTGACGCTGGTGTCGTTCGTGCTGCTGGCCGCCACCTATGTGCCCGCAAACGCGTTGAAAGCCAGGCTGAAGCACCCCATGGTGCTGGGCATCAAGCTGTGGGCATTGGCGCATTTGCTGAGCAACGGCAACCTGGCCGATGTGCTGCTGTTTGGCAGCTTCCTGCTCTGGGCCATCCTGTCGTTCCGGGCCGCCCGCCTGCGCGATGCCGCAGCGGTGGTGAAAGCTGAAATCACCCACAGCCCGGCCAGCCGGACGATCCTGACGCTGGTCCTGGGCGTGGTGGCCTGGGCCGCATTTGCCCTGTGGGCACACGGCCCCCTGATCGGGGTAAGCCCGTTTGGCGGCTGAACGGGGCAACCCCTGCACCTCGGTTAGACTGATGCCCATGCCATTCGCCCGCCACCTCCCCCGCACCACCCAAGCCACCCTGGCATTGGCCCCGTGCGCCTTGCTGTGCGCACGAATGAGCATGACCACCATTACCAACGCGGCCACCTGATCGCGCAGGTGGCCGTTCCAACGGCCACTGGTGTGACGCTCTCTCCGCAAGAAACCACCCAGCCTGAGCCGCTGGGTTTGTTTTTTGTCCTGGAGATGTTGCATGCCACACCGTTCTTTCCCCCTTCACCCCGCGCCAGCCGCAGGCCTTTCTTTCACGCCGGGGCTGCCCGAGCTTCGCATCGGCCTGCTGGGCCTGGGCACCGTGGGGGCAGGCACGCTGGCCGTGCTGCGCCGCAACCACCACGCCATTGCCCGGCGCACCGGACGGCACATGGTGGTCACCCACGTGGCCGCACGCAACGTGGCACGGGCCCAGGCCCTGGCTGGCCCTGACGTGCAGGTGCTGGCCGATGCCCATGCCGTGGCCACCCACCCCGATGTGGACGTGGTGGTCGAGGCCGTGGGTGGCACCGGCCCCGCGTTGGACTGGGTGCTGGCGGCACTGGCCAGCGGCAAGCATGTGGTGACCGCCAACAAGGCGCTGCTGGCCGAGAAGGGCCACCTGGTGTTCGAGGCCGCCGAGCGTCATGGCCGGGTGGTGGCGTTCGAGGGGGCGGTGGCCGTCAGCATCCCCATCATCAAGTCACTGCGCGAAGGGCTGGGGGGCAACCGCATCGAGTGGCTGGCTGGCATCATCAACGGCACCAGCAACTTCATCCTGAGTGCCATGCGCACACAGGGTCTGTCGTTCGACGCCGCACTGGCCCAGGCCCAGGCACTGGGCTACGCCGAGGCCGACCCGGCCTTCGACATCCATGGCCACGACGCCACACACAAACTCACTCTGCTGGCTGCGGTGGCTTTTGGCATGCCGCTGCGCCACGCCCAGGTGCACACCGAAGGCATTGCCGCCCTGACCGCTGCCGACAGCGTGTGCGCGCAGGCGCTGGGCCACCGCATCAAGCTGCTGGGGATCGCCAGGCGGCAACCCGGTGGCGTGGAGCTGCGGGTGCACCCGGCCATGATCCCCGCAGACCACCTGCTGGCCCAGGTGGAAGGCTCGCTCAACGGCATCCTGGTGCAGGGCGACGCCAGTGGCCCCACGGTGCACTGCGGGGCAGGTGCGGGGGGCGAGCAGACGGCCTCGGCCATCGTGGCCGACCTGATGGACATCGCGCGGCTGGGCGGACACACCGCCTTGCAGGCCGTGCCCATGCTGGGCGTGTTGCCCTGGGCCACCGAACACCTGCCTGTGCTGCCCATGGCCGATGTGGTGTGCCGCCACTGCCTGCGCATACCCACCAACACGCCGGGTGCCTTGCTGGCGCCCGTGCTGGGCTGTCTGCACGACTGTGGCTTGCAAACCGATGTGATCACCCCAGTGCCCGACGCCGCCAACGCCCCCGGGCTGCTGGTGCTGACCCGGTCGGCCACCGAACGCGCTGCCCGGCAGGCCGTGGCCACCATCGGCGCACTGGGCAACGTCAGCGGGCCGGTGGTGCGCATCCGGGTGGAAAGCCTGACATGATGTGGCCATGTCTGCACCTCCCGACTGGCTGACCAGCAGCCTCATTTACCTCAGCGCCGCCGTGGTGGCCGTGCCCCTGGCACGTGCCGCCGGGCTGGGGGCCATCCTGGGTTACCTCGCCGCCGGCATGGCCATTGGCCCGTGGGGCCTGAAGCTGGTGACCGAGGTGGAACACATCCTGCACTTTGCCGAGTTTGGCGTGGTGCTGATGCTGTTTCTGGTGGGGCTTGAGCTGGAGCCCCGCCGCCTGTGGACGCTGCGCCGCCCCATCTTCGGCTGGGGCAGCGCCCAGGTGCTGGGCTGCGCGGGTGTACTGGCCGGGGCAGCGGTGTTGGCCGGTGTGCCGCTGACGTTGGCGGTGGTGGCCGCGCTGGGCCTGGCTCTGTCGTCCACCGCCATTGCGCTGCAGGTCATGCAGGAGCGCAACCTGATGGGCACATCGGGCGGGCAGGCGGGCTTTTCCATCCTGCTGTTTCAGGACGTGGCGGCCATTCCCATTCTGGCGCTGTTGCCCTTGCTGGCTGCAAATTCTGCACACAATGTGCCTCTGCCGCTTGCTGATAAAGCATTTGAAGCTATCAAAATCATCGGCGTGATTGGTGCAGTGGTGCTGGGTGGTCGCACCCTGTTGCGGCCACTGCTGCGCGCCGTGGCCAAGAGCGGCACGCCCGAAATCTTCACCGCTGCCGCCCTGTTGCTGGTGGTGGCCGTGGCCGGGCTGATGCAGGTGATGGGCCTGTCGATGGCACTGGGCGCGTTTCTGGCCGGTGTGCTGCTGGCCGACAGCGAATACCGCCACGAACTGGAAACCGACATCGAGCCCTTCAAGGGCCTGCTGCTGGGCCTGTTTTTCATCGCCGTGGGCATGAGCATCGACTTTGGCGTGCTGATGGCGCAACCCTGGCTGATGCTGGCCGTGGTGCTGGGGTTTCTGGCCGTCAAAGGCGTGGTCATCTGGCTGCTGGCCCGGGCCATGGGCATCCCGCTGGCCGAGCGGCCCGTGCTGGTGCTGCTGCTGGCGCAGGGTGGCGAGTTCGCATTCGTGGTGTTCCAGGCCGCCGCCGGAGCCAAGGCCATTGAGGCCGAAACCGCCTCGCTGCTGGTGGGTGCGGTGGCGTTGTCCATGCTGCTGAGCCCGCTGCTGCTGGCCGCCCTCACACGCTGGCTTCTGCCGCGCTTTGCCAACTGCAAAACCACCACGCTGGAAGAACTGGCCGAACCGCAGTCAGCCCCCACCATCATCGCGGGCTTCGGCCGCTACGGGCAAATCGTGGCGCGTCTGCTCAGCGCCCAGGGCCTGCCGGCCACCGTGCTGGAGCACGACGCTGGCATGGTGGAAACCGCCCGCGCCTTTGGTTACCAGGTGTTCTACGGCGACGCATCGCGACTGGACCTGCTGCGCACCGCCGGGGCCGAGACCGCCCAGGTGCTGGTGGTGGCGGTAGACGACGCGGAGCAGTCGCTGGCCGTGGTGGACCTGGCGCGCGAGCACTTCCCGCACCTGAAGCTGGTGGCCCGCGCCCGTGACGTGACCCACTGGAACGCCTTGCGCGACCGGGGCGTGACCGAACTGGACCGCGAACTGTTTGAAAGCAGCCTGCACACCGGTCAGCGCGTGCTGCAAGCCCTCGGCCTGTCGGCAGACGAGGCGCAGGCGGTGGCCCGGCGCTTCAAGCAGCACAACACCCAGCTGCTGGAAGACATGTACCCCCACCACAAAGACCGCTCCAAGCTGATTGCCGTGGCCCGGCAGGGGCGGCAGCAGCTGGAAGAGCAGATGGCGCGGGAGCGGGCTGAACGGGCCGGTCAGGTCAAGCCAGACACCCAGGACAACTGAATTGCAGGTGACGCACTCTAGGACTGCTCGCCTCAGCCATGACAAGCCGCTAAAACAGCCAAAATCGAGCATGCCCCTTTGCTGCACAGGAAGACCCACCAGCAACACCAACAGGCGCATCACCGACTGCAACAATACTCAGCTATTGCTGACCAAGGACGCACGCCATGCCCGTCATTTCGATGTTCTACGGCATCATCATCCGGCTGTATTTGCTGGACAACCTGCACCACAGCCTGCCGCACATACATGCCCGATATGCCGAGTTCGAGGCATCCATCGGCATTGGCGATGGCGAGGTATTGGCAGGGGAGTTGCCGCGCAAACAGTTGCGCCTGGTGCAAGCCTGGATTGAACTGCACCGAGACGAACTGATGGCCGACTGGGAGTTGGCCGCCAGCGGCGAATTGCCCTACAAAATTGACCCACTGTGAGGACTGCCATGAACTGCGATGTCACCACCGTCAAGCCGCTGAGCGGCCACCGCATTTACGTAGAACTGGCCGACGGGCGGCGTGGCCTGTTTGACCTCACACCCTACCTGGAACATGGTGTGTTTCGTGAGTTGAAAGACCCAGCTTACTTCAACCGCGTGGGCATTCAATGGGGTGCAGTGACTTGGCCGCACGAACAGGACATTGCGCCTGAAACACTGGTGGCGCAAATGACCCCAGCTGACGAGAGCATTTCACGGAGCTGAAGGATTATCTGAACCACCACCCCGACTTCATCGTCAAGGCCAAGGGTGATGATCGCGACAACACCGACTCCGAGCTGAAACTGAAATTGGGCAAGCTGTGGGTAGCGAAGGCAGGCCGCGATTCCGCTACATGATGGTCTTTGACAACAACCCCTTGATGGCGCTGAGCGTTTGGCTGACGCATTGACAAAGATCAGGCAGCTGTAAATCCGCTCCCGCCTCGCCAGATCAATCCAGCGTCACGCCCGCCTGTTCGCTCGCCTCTTCCCACTTGACTGTGGACCATGCAAGCAAGGCAGCCGATTGACGGCAATGTGACGTTGACGACACCGCCACACACAACTTCTCGCAGGCAAAGAACGAACACCTGATCGCTGCGGCAGCAGGCGTTTGCGGGAGCGCAGCCCAAAAGTGGTGCGCTGCGCGCATGTGGTCGCTGCACGGTCGCACCTTCGGGCGGCTGTGTGTGCTGGTGCATCCAACAACGGCACGGGTACCGGGCATTTCCGATGTTTTCAGATGGCACGCTACATGCTTTAATTTTGACTGTGTCTGGACCACAAGGAGTGCACCATGGAATCCCGCAGTCTTGTCCCCCAATCACAGGGCTTTTCTTTGCCAGTCGCCAACATGCGAAACGTGTTCGCACCGGGCGATGTCGAGCGCAAACTGGCCAAACTGCCTGAGCGTGAATGTGAAAGTTTGCGCAACGTCTACCAGCGCATGTTGGAACGGGGCCCGGAACGCTTCCAGGTCAAACCCTCGGGCGTGCCTGACATGGGCGAACTCTATGCTCAGCTGCCCAATTTCACAGAGGTCTTGGATGATGTGAAGCGGCACGTCGCGCTCAGCCACGATTGCCGCGATGGGCTGGAGGTCACACCCATCCTCCTGCTGGGCGATCCGGGCATTGGCAAGACACACTTCGCCAAAAAGCTCGCACAGCTTTTGGGCACGGGCATGAGTCTGGTGCCCATGAGCTCCATGACCGCAGGCTGGTTGTTGTCTGGCTCGTCATCGCAGTGGAAAGGCGCCCGGCCTGGCAAGGTGTTTGAAGCGTTGGTCGACGGCCAATACGCCAACCCGGTGATGGTGGTGGACGAAATCGACAAGGCTGCCTCTGATGCACAGTACGACCCATTGGGGGCGTTGTACGGTTTGCTGGAACACGACACAGCGGGCAGTTTCACTGACGAGTTTGCCGAAGTGGCCATTGATGCAAGCCAGGTCATCTGGGTCACCACGGCAAACGATGCACGCGCCATCCCCGACCCGATTCTCAACCGCATGAATGTGTTTGAGATTGATCCACCGACGCCGGAACAAGCCCGCGAGATTGCGCGCAATCTTTACCAGAGCATTCGCGGTGACCATGATTGGGGCCGCCATTTTGGCGCCGAGCCACACACCGACGTGCTCGATGCTTTGGCGGAACTGGCCCCACGTGACATGCGACGCGCGCTGATGACCGGCTTTGGCAACGCACGGCTGAACCGGCACGAGGAAATCCTGACGGAGGATTTGCCAAGGACTTCCCAAGCCAAAAGCAAGATTGGATTTTTGCAGTAACAGCCGTGGCGTGCCGGAGGTAGGCCTCCCGACACTGCATCGGGTGACTGCGGCTTGCCCCCTGAGCCGCAAGGCCACCCTGACCGATGGGGGGCTGTCGTGGTATCGGCCTGGAACGTTCAGTCCAACTTCGCGCCCGACACCTTCACCACGCGCTCCCACACGGGCGCGTCTTTTCTGACCTGCGCGGCAAACTGTTCAGGGCTGCTGCCCACCGGCAAGAAGCCCATTTGCTGGATGCGCTCCCGCACCTCGGGCAGCGCCATCACGGCCTGCACCTCGGTGCCCAGGCGCGCCACCACGTCGGGGGGCGTCTTGGCCGGTGCGCTCATGCCCAGCCAGCCGGTGACCTGGAACACTTCGTCCTTGATGCCTTGCTCGCTCATGGTGCTCACCTTGGGCAGCGCGTCCATGCGCTGGGCACCGGTGACCGCCAACGCTTTCAGTCGCCCCGACTCCAGGTAGGGCCGGGCGGACTGCAGGCTGGCAAACGCCATCTGCAACTGGCCACCCACCAGGTCTTGCAGCATGGGCGCTTCGCCTTTGTAGGCCACATGGTTCATGTCGGCCTTGAGCTTGTCGGACAGCCAGGCACCGGCCAGGTGGGCGTAGGAACCCATGCCCCACGAGCCGTAGGCGATCTTGCTTTTGTTCTTTTCGATGTGGGCCAGCAGTTCGGGCGCAGTGGCCACCGGCAACTGCGGGTTGACCAGCAGCACCACGGGGGCCAGTGCAATCTGTGTGATCAGGGCCTGGTCGGTCTGCGGGTTGTAGGGCAACTTGTCATACAGGAACTGGTTGATCAGCATGGTGGTGCCCAGCGACACCAGCAGGGTGTGGCCATCGGCCGGGGACTTGAGCGCGGCATCGGTGCCGGTGACGCCACCTGCGCCACCCCGGTTGTCCACCAGCACCGGCTGCCCCAGGCGCGCCGACAGCTTCTCGCCAATGGTGCGCGCCGTGATGTCGGTCGCACCGCCTGCCGCGTAGGGCACGATGAGTTTGATGGGCTTGCTGGGCCAGCTTTGCGCATGGGCTGTGCCCGCCAGGCCCAATGTACCCAGGGTGGCCGCTGCGGCCAGTGCGGTGGCGAGGGTGCGGCGTTGAAGAAATGCGTTCATCTGAATGTCTCCTCTTGGTGGTGGGTGGGGAAATCGATGGGGAGTCGCCAGCTCAGTCGGGCAGCGTCAGCACGCCCTGGGCGCGTAGCGCTTCCAGTTGTTCGTCAGTCATTTGGAGCAGTTGGGTCAGCACCTCGCGCGTGCCTTCGCCCAGTGTGGGCGGCGCGTTGCGGATGGGCAGGCGCTGCCCGTCGAGCCGGTAGGGCGGTGCAAACACATGGGTGCTGCCCGCCACGGGGTGAGGCATGCTTTTGACCAAGCCGCCGCGTTGGGTGCGCTCGCTGGTCAGCGCCTCGTGCAGGCCCGCTACCCGGCCGCAGGGAATGCCGTGCGCCGTCAGCCGCTCCAGCAGCACATCACGCGGGAACTGGCGGATCAGCTCAGTCACCATGGGGGCCAGCGTCAGGCGGTTCTGCGCACGCGCCACGTTGGTGGCGTAACGCGGGTCTTCGACGATGTCGGGCCGCATCACCACCTGGCGGCAGAGCTTGTCGAACTGGCTGTTGTTGCCCACCGCGATGATCAGCGGGCCATCCGCCGCCTCGAACATGCCGTAGGGCACGATGGACGGGTGCGCGTTGCCATAGCGCGCGGGGTCTTTGCCCAGCATCAATGCATCCAGCCCGTAGTAGCCGGTCACGCTCAGGCCGCAGTCATACAACGCCAGCTCGATCAGTTGGCCCTTTTTTGCCCGATCTTGCGTCCGCTCGCGGCGGAACAGCGCGGCCAGCACGGCCTGTGCGGCGTACATGCCGGTCATCATGTCCACCACTGCCACGCCGAACTTCAGCGGCGGCATGCCTGCATCGCCGTTCAGCGCCATCAGCCCCGCTTCGCCCTGGATGACCAGGTCGTACCCCGGCCGCTTGGCCTCGGGGCCGCTGGTGTCGTAACCGGCAATGGCGCAGTAAATCAGATCGGGCTTGAGGGCCTTGAGCTGTTCGTAACCCAGACCCAGTTTTTCGGCCCCACCGGTTTTGAAGTTGTGGATGACCACGTCAAACTGCGGCAGCAGTTGCTGGACGATGCGCAAGGCCTCGGGGCTTTGCAGGTCCAGCGTGACGGACCGCTTGTTGCGGTTCATGCCGTTGTAGTAGGTGGTCTCGGTCTTGCCGATGCGAATGCCCCAGTCGCGGGTGTCGTCACCCCGGCCGGGGTGCTCCACCTTGATGACTTCGGCCCCGAAATCGGCCAGCACCTGGCCGCACAACGGCCCGGCGAACACGCGGGACAGGTCCAGCACCCGCACGCCACTTAAGGGCAGGTCGGGCGGGGAGGTGTCGGAATCGGTGGTGGTGTGTGCCATGTCGTGTGGTGTGTGGGATGGGGTCAGGCCGCAGAGCGGCGCAGCTTGACGAAATCAGCCGGGCGTTTGTCCAGAAAGGCACCGATGCCCTCCAGCGATTCGGCGCTTTCCTGCGCCAGCACCATGTGGCCAGCTTCGCGCTCCAGCTGTTCTTCCAGCCCGTCGCGGTGGGCGTGGCGGCACAGGTCTTTGATGCGGGCCATGGCCTGCGTGGGGCCGTCGGCCACCTGGCGGGCCAGCGCCAGCGCCGCGTCCAGC